>NZ_JBFAFR010000004.1:0-489181 GCF_040639675.1 Actinosynnema sp. NPDC023794
TCCGTTAATGCTTTTTTTGTGTGTGTTGTTTTGTGGTGTGCTGTTCGGTTGGGGGGGGGCCCCGGGCGCTCCCCGCGGCCCCCCCGGGTGGCGTTCGCCACCGGGGTCGGCGGCGTCCGGGCCCGGGTGCCTAAACTGGGAGGGTGGAACACTTCTTCACAGGACTGCTGGTCCTCGTGTCCCTGCTGGTCGTGTGGTTCGCCGGGTACGTGGTGTACCGCCTGTTCTCCGACCAGCGGTGAGCGACAACGGGCCCGTTCCGGGCAGTGGTGACGCGGCCGTGCAGGCCGCCGCTTCGCGTGCCTCGGTGACCGGGGCGCGCAACCTGCCGCAGTTCGACGACCTGCCGATCCCGGCGGACACGGCGAACCTGCGCACCGGTCCCTCGCTGCACGACGCCTGCCTCGCGCTGCTGCCGCTGGTCGGCGTGTGGCGCGGCGAGGGCGAGGTCGTGTACCCGACGATCGACGGCCCGTTCCGGTACGGGCAGCAGATCACGTTCGCGCACGACGGCAGGCCGTTCCTGTACTACGAGGCCCGGGCCTGGCTGCTGGACGAGAACGGCGGCGTGATCCGCCAGGCGGCGCGGGAGACGGGCTTCTGGCGCCCGCAGCCGGACGACACGATCGAGGTGCTGATCACGCACAACACCGGGATCGTGGAGCTGTACTACGGCAAGCCGCGCAACCAGACGTCGTGGGAGATCTCCACGGACGCGGTGGTGCGCACGGCGACCGCCAAGGAGGTCGTCGGCGCCCAGCGGCTGTACGGCATCGTCAACAACGGCGACCTGGCGTACGTCGAGGAGCGGGCCATGGTCGGCCAACCGCTTCAGCCGCACACCTCGGCACACCTGCAGCGCATCGTCGGCTGACGTTGTCCCGGCTGTGGGCGTGGTGACAGCCTTCGCAGTTGGATTGTTCAACAATCCTCGCTTACTCTTGACCTATGCAGCTGCGGCGTTGCGGCACGGACGGCGTGCTCGTCGAGGTGGACTCGCTCGGCGAGGTGGAGGCCGTGCGCGCCGCCGTCGCGGCGGCCCGGCTGCCGGACGTGGTCGAACTCGTCCCGGCCGCCCGCACCGTCCTGGTCGTCACCAGGCCGGGTGGCGCGGCGGCCGTGCGAAAGCTCCTGACCACGGCGGACCTCGTCCACCACCCCGGGGCCGACGGTGACGAGGTCGTCATCGAGGTCCGCTACGACGGCCCGGACCTGGACCTGGTCGCCGAGACGGCGGGCCTGACCGCGGCCGAGGTGGTCGAGCTGCACACCGGCGCGGAGTACCGGGTCGCGTTCTGCGGTTTCGCGCCCGGCTTCGCCTACCTGACCGGGCTGCCCGAACCGCTGCGCCAACCGCGCCTGGATTCGCCGCGCACGAAGGTCCCGGCCGGCTCGGTCGGCGTGGCGGGCGAGTTCACCGCCGCCTACCCCCGCGCCACCCCCGGCGGCTGGCGGCTGATCGGCCGCACCGACGCGCCCCTGTTCGACCCGCGCCGCCCCACCCCCGCCCTGCTCACCCCGGGCGACCGCGTCCGCTTCGAGGCCGTGCGATGACCACCCACCCCGTGGGTCCTACGCCCGGCACGCGAGAGTCCTACGTCCAGGACCCCCGAGTTCAACGCTCACGCACCCTCACCGTCCTGCGCACCGGCCCGCAGACCCTGGTCCAGGACCTGGGCCGGCCGGGCAACGCGCACCTGGGCGTCCCACCCTCCGGCGCCCTCGACCCGCACTCGCTCACGCTCGCCAACCGCCTGGTCGGCAACCCCGAGGACGCCGCCTGCCTCGAAGTGCTCCTCGGCGGCCTCTCCCTGCGCGCCAACGCCTCCTGCACCGCCGCCGTGACCGGCCCGTCGACCCCGGCCCTGGTCAACGGCGTCCTGCGCGACTCGCCGCTGCACCTGGCGCCCGGCGACACCCTCACCCTCGGCACGCCCAGCGGCGGCCTCCGGTCCTACGTCGCGGTGTCCGGCGGCATCGCGGTCCCGGCCGAGCTGGGCAGCCGGTCCACCGACCTGCTCTCCGGCCTCGGCCCCGCCCCGCTGCGGCCCGACGACGAACTGCCCCTCGGCGACCCGACCGGCGTGCCGGTGGGCGTGGATGTCCTGGTCCCCGCGCGGACCCCGGACGACCTGGTCGTCCCCGTCCTCCTCGGCCCCCGCGACGACTGGTTCGACGACCCGGCGCGCCGACTCCGCGAGGGCCGCTGGACGGTGTCCGACCGCAGCAACCGCGTCGGCCTCCGCCTCACCGGCACCGCGCTGGACCGGACCGCGTGCCGGGTCGGGCAGGAGCTGCCGAGCGAAGGGCTGGTCACCGGCGCGGTGCAGGTGCCGGCCGACGGCAGGCCCGTCGTGTTCCTCGCCGACCACCCGACGACCGGCGGCTACCCGGTGATCGGCGTGGTCGCCGCGCACGTCCTCCCGCTGCTCGGGCAGGCCAGGCCCGGCACCCGCCTGCGCTTCGCGCCACGCGGCTGAACGGACGCAATTGGTCTAGACCCATTGTCAACGACCGCCGCACGACCTACGTTCGGCGAAGTCCCGGAAAGGACCGGCACAACCCAGGCCGCCGTGGTTCTCGACCGTCACCGCACTCGAGAGGCACACCCTGATGCGCCGACCGTTCACCGCGCTCCTGGCCTTCGTCCTGGCCACCGCAGCGCTGTCCGCACCTGCCGCCGCCGCGACCGGCTTGACCGCCACGTTCAGCAGGACCGGCGCCACGGGCACGTTCGTGGTCGCCAACCCGACGACCGCCGCCGTCTCCGGTTGGTCGATCAAGTTCGACCTGCCCGCCGGCGTCACGGTCAGCGGCGCGCGGCACGCCACCACCACCCAGACCGGCACGCGGGTGACCCTGACGCCCTCGTTCTACATCGGCACCCTCCAGCCGGGCCGCGACACCGACCCGTACAGCCCGGCGTTCACCCTCAGCCAGGCCGTCGACCCGACGACCTGCACGGTCAACGGCGCGAACTGCGACGGCAGCGGCCCACCGCCACCACCGCCCGCGCCGACCACGGCCGACTTCAGCCTCACCGGCTCCATCGGCAAGTTCGTGGTCGACAACAACACCGACGCCGTGCTCGCCGACTGGTCGATCACCTTCACCCTGCCCGCCGGCGTCACGGCGAGCGGCGCGCAGCACGCCACGATCAGCCAGACCGGCAACGCCGTCACGCTCAACCCGGCGCACTACAACCGGAGGGTGGGCGCACGCCGTTCCACCGAGCCGTACAGCCCGACGTTCACGCTCAGCCGGGCCGCCGAACCGGTCACCTGCCGGGTGAACAACGCCAACTGCGACGGCACGCCCGACACACCGCCCACCCCGCCGGGCAACCTGCACTCGCCGGTGAAGACCACCAGGACCGTCTCGCTGGCGTGGACCGCCTCGACCCCCGGCTCCCTGCCCGTCGCCGGGTACGAGGTCTACAACGGCGCCGCCCTCGCCACCACGGTCACGTCGACGAGCGCCACCGTCACCGGCCTCACCCCGAACACCGCCTACACCTTCACCGTGAAGGCCAAGGACACCAAGGGCACGTTGTCCACAGCATCCAACGTGCTGACGGCAACCACGAACGACCCGGCCGACGACACCCAGCCGCCGACCGCGCCGACGACCCTGCGCAGCACCGCCAAGGACGCCGGCAGCATCACGCTGAGCTGGGACGCGGCCACCGACAACCGGGGCGTGGCCAACTACGACGTCCACCAGGGCGCCGCGGTGAAGGCGACCGTCACCGGCACGACGGCGCGCGTCGACGGCCTGTCACCGTCCACCGCCTACACGTTCACCGTCCGCGCCCGGGACCTGCACGACAACGTGTCGGGCCCGAGCACCGCCGTCACCGTGTCGACCTCGGACATCGTCGACGGGTACGCGCGGGTCGGGTACTTCGTGCAGTGGGGCATCTACGGCCGCCAGTACTTCGTGAAGAACCTCGACACCAGCGGCACGGCGGCGAAGCTGACGCACCTGAACTACGCGTTCGGCAACATCGACCCGGTCAACCTGACCTGCCTGCACGGCGTCACCAAGGGCACCTCGCCCGACCCTCAGGACCCGAACCAGGGCGACGGCGCGGGTGACGCGGAAGCGGACTACAGCAGGCCGTTCAGCGCGGCGCGGTCCGTGGACGGCGTCGGCGACACCGGCTGGGAGCCGTTGCGCGGCAACTACAACCAGCTGCGCAAGCTCAAGGCCAAGCACCCGCACCTGAAGGTGCTGATCTCGCTGGGCGGGTGGACCTACTCGAAGTACTTCTCCGACGTCGCGGCCACGGACGCGGCGCGCGAGAAGTTCGTGAAGTCCTGCCTGGACGTCTACATCAAGGGCAACCTGCCCGTCCACAACGCGGCGGGCGGCCCCGGCACGGCGGCGGGCATCTTCGACGGCATCGACCTCGACTGGGAGTGGCCGGGCGCGGAGGGGCACGCGGGCAACCACGTCGGCCCGGACGACAAGAGCAACAACACCCTGCTCATCGACGAGTTCCGCCGCCAGCTCGACGAGCTGGGCGCGCAGACGGGCAGGCGGTACGACCTGACCGCGTTCACCCCGGCCGACCCGGCGAAGATCGAGGCCGGGTGGGACCTGCCGGCGGTGGCGAAGTCGTTGGACGTCTTCAACGTGCAGGGCTACGACTTCCACGGCGCGGGCAGCGACAACTCGTGGGAGCCCGACCGCACCGGCCACCAGGGCAACCTCTACGCCGACGCGGACGACCCGTACTCGTTCCACTTCAGCGTCGAGAACGCGGTGGACGCGTACACGTCGGCGGGCGTGAACCCGCGCAAGATCACCATCGGGTTGGCGTTCTACGGCCGCGGCTGGCAGGGCGTCCAGGCCGGCGCGAAGAACGGCGAGTGGCAGTCGGCGACGGGCGCCGCGCCGGGCCAGTTCGCCGAGGAGGCGGGCACGCGCGGGTACTCGAACCTGCTGGCGAGCGTGCCCGGCTGCGCGGTGCGCCACGACGAGGCCGCCGTGGCGACGTCCTGCTTCACCGGCGACGGCGGGCAGTGGTGGACGTTCGACGACGTGTGGGCGATCCAGCACAAGACCGCCTGGCTCAAGCGGCGCGGCCTGCTCGGCGCGATGATCTGGGAGATGTCCGGCGACACCGCCAACGGCACCCTGATCAACGCCGTGGACGCCGGCCTGAGGTGACGCGACGGCGGCCTCCCGTCACCGCGGGAGGCCGCCTCACCGTCAGTACTCCGACTCGTACAGCGCGGCCAGCCGGGTGTGCAGCTCCGCGGCGTCCGGCAGCGTCTTGCCGTCCAACGTGTGCACGCGGGTGATCTTGCGGACGCTCGACACCAGGAACACGCCGTCCGCCGAGTACAGCTCCTCGACCTCGATCGGCCGCACCTCGACCGCCCAGCCCTCGCGCCCGGCGGCGCGGAACAGCGCCGCCTGCGTGGTGCCCGGCAGGATGCCCAGCTCGGCGGGCGGCGTGGTCAGGGTCCGACCGCGGGCCATGATCAAGGTGGACGTGGGACCTTCCAGCACCGAGCCGGACGACGTGGTGAACACGACCTCGGCCGCGCCGCGCCGCTCCGCCTCGCGGATCGCCGCCATGTTCACCGCGTAGGACAGCGACTTGGCGCCCAGCAGCAGCCACGGCGCGCGGTCCATCAGCCCCGGCTCGACGCCCCGGTCGAGGGTGATCGCGGCGATGCCCTCGGCCCGCTGCGCCATCACCTTCGGCGAGATGTCCATGCCGAGCGCGAAGCCGGTCGGCGTGCCGTCGCCGCCCTCGACACCCCGCGTGTAGACGAGCTTGAGCGCGATCTCCGCGCCGCCCGCCCAGTTGTCCAGCACGAGGTCGACGGCGCGTTCGAACGCCGCGCGGTCGGGTTCGGGCAGGTCGAGCATGGCCGCGGAGCGGGCCAGCCGGTCCAGGTGCGGAGCGAGCTCCCGCGGCTTGCCGTCGACCACCAGGATGGTCTCGAAGACACCGTCGCCGCGCATCAGGCCGAAGTCGTCGACCCGGATCAGCGGGGCGTCGGGGTCGGCCAGCGTTCCGTCCAGTAGTGCGAGCACACGCATACCGTGAGACTACTCACGGCCTACCATCGGATTCGTGGACACCGCCAGCGCCCCGAAAGCCCTGCGCAAAACGCTGCACGAACGCGGCATGCGGATGACACCCCAGCGCCAGCTCGTGCTCGACGCCGTGCGCGAACTGGGCCACGCCACACCCGAGCAGATCTGCCAGCGCGTCCAGGTCACCGCGCCGACGGTCAACATCACCACGGTCTACCGCACGCTCGACCTGCTGGACCGGCTCGGCCTGGTCCGGCACACCCACCTCGGGCACGGCGCGCCGAACTACTCGGTCCACGCGCACGAGCACGTGCACCTGGTGTGCCACCGCTGCGGCCGGGTGGACGAGGTGCCGTGCGAGTTGCTCTCCCCCCTCGGGGGAACACTGCGGGCCGAGCACGGGTTCGAACTTGATGCGAGCCACCTCGCGCTGTCCGGCACGTGCCGCGAGTGCCTGAGCGCACCGAAGGAGTCCGAGTGAACTCACCGCTGTTGACCGCCCCCGGCGCCGTCGCACCGTTCGAAGGAGCCCCCGACCAGGGCGTCCCGTGGCACTTCGGCGACCCGTTCGCCGAACAGCGCTCGGCGGCGCGGTCGGTCGCGGTGTTCGACCGGTCGAACCGCGCCGTGCTCGCGGTGCCCGGCGACGACCGGCTGACCTGGCTGCACTCGCTGACCAGCCAGCACTTCACCGCGCTGGGCGAGGACGAGGGCACCGAGGCGCTGATCCTGGACGTGCAGGGCCGGGTCGAGCACCACTTCGTGGTGGCGAACATCGGCGGTGTCGTCTACCTCGACACGGAGGCGTCGCGGGCGGCCGAGCTGCTGGCGTACCTGACCAAGATGGTCTTCTGGTCGAAGGTCGAGCCGCGGGACGTGACGGCCGAGCTGGCCGTGCTGACCGTCGTCGGCCCGGAGATCGAGGAACTGTTCACCAAGCTGGACCTGCCGCTGCCCGCCGGTCCGCACGGCGTCGTCGCGCTGGAGCACGGCTTCGCCCGCCGGACGACCTGGCCGGGCCGTGACGCGGTCGACCTGGTCGTCCCGCGCGGCGGGATCGCCGACTGGTGGGGCAGGCTCACCGACGCGGGCGCGCGCCCGGCCGGCAGTTGGGCGTTCGAGGCGCTGCGGGTGGAGTCCCTGCACGCCCGGCTCGGCGTGGACACCGACGAGAAGACGATCCCGCACGAGGTGAACTGGATCGGCGAGGCCGTGCACCTCGACAAGGGCTGCTACCGGGGCCAGGAGACGGTCTCGAAGGTCCACAACGTCGGCCGGTCGCCGCGCCGGATGCTGCTGCTGCACCTGGACGGGTCGCGCGAGGTGCAGCCGGAGACCGGCGACCCGGTGCTGGTCGAGGACCGCGTGGTCGGCCGCGTCGGCAGCGTCGCCCTGCACCACGAGCTGGGCACGATCGTGCTCGCGCTGGTCAAGCGGTCGGTCTCGCCCGAGACCGAGCTGCTGGTCGGCGCGGAGGACCGGCGCGTCCAGGCGAACGTCGACCCCGACTCGGTGCCGCCGGACACCCCCGGTCTCGGCCGCGAGGCGGCGCGCAACCTGGGCCGGTGATCGTCCGGACCGGAAAACCGGCGACTACCCCCGCCTGCGGCTCCCGGCCCGCGGGGGACCGCTGAGGCGCTGGCCCAAACGGGTTCTGTGCCAGGATCACGACATGTCCCGACCCGGATCCCACGGCACGCTGATCACCGTCGCGCCCACCGGGGCCGAGCACGCGAAGGCCGACGTGCCCCAGCTGCCGGTCACGCTGGAGGAGCTGGTCGCCGCCGCGCGGGCGTGCGAGCAGGTCGGCGCCGCGATGGTGCACGTGCACATCCGCGGCGCGGACACCAGGCCGACGCTGGACCTCGGGCTGCTCAAGGCCGCGGTCGCCGCCCTGCGCGAGCAGACGGACCTGGTCGTGCAGCTGTCCACGGGCGGCGCGGTGACCGACCCGGAGGCGGACCGGCTCAAGGTGCTCGACGCCCTGCCCGACTCGGCGTCCTGCACCATGGGCACGGTGAACTTCGGCGACGACGTCTTCCTGAACCGCTGGGAGTTCGTGGTCGCGTTGCACAAGGGAATGCAGGAGCGGGGCATCGTCCCCGAGTACGAGATCTTCGACATCGGCCAGCTGGCGTCGCTGCGACGGCTGCTGGACCAGCACGGGTTGCCCGCGGGCGGCAAGGTGCACGTCGACCTGGTGATGGGCGTGCCGGGCGGCATGCCGGGCGACGCGGAAACGCTGGTGGCGGCGTTGCGGCTGCTGCCGGAGGGCGCGTCGTTCTCGGCGACGGGCATCGGGCGGACCACCCTGCCGGTGATGTTGACGGCGCTGGCCGCAGGCGGTCACCTGCGGGTGGGCATGGAAGACACCATTTCGTACGCCAAGGGCCAGCCGGTCCGGGACAACGCGCAACTGGTCGCTCGCGCGGCGGGGCTGGCGAAGATCGCCCAGCGCCCGCCGCTGTCGCCCGCGGACGCACGTGCGCTCTTGGGCGTGCGCAGTCCGGTACAGGTTTGAGACAACTTTGGAAGCAGGTTTGTGTTGGCGGGTGGGCACGAACTACCTCAGGATGAGTACGTGATCGAGGTGCGTCCCGGCGGACGCCGCCGTATCGACCGGGTGCTCGCCCCCGACTACACCGAAGGGGTCGAGCGGCTCCCGCTCGCCGAGGTGCGCGCGTTGCGCGACGAAGCGGCGCAGGAGGAGACCGACCTGTCGTACCTGCGGAGGCTGCTGCACGCGCGGATCGACATCGTGCGGGCCGAGCAGGAGCGGCGGACGTCCGGCGGTTCGGCGGTGGTCGACCAGCTGGCGACCATCCTCGCGTCGAACGCCGTCGGTCCCGCGACCGGCCTCGGGCGCTACCAGACGCAGGAGCCGTCACGGGCGGAGGCGCACCGGCGGCACGTCGAGGCCCTCGTCTCCGACGTCGACCTGTCGGACGTGAGCGCGCTCACGGACGACAAGCTGATCCTGGCGCTGCGGGTGTTCGTCGGCGAAGAGGCCTCGGTCTCGTCGCGGCGGCGCGAGGTGCAGGCCGTGGTCGACCAGCTCAACGCCGAGATCGCCGGGCGCTACCAGAGCGGCAGCGCCTCGGTGGACGAGCTGCTGGCCGCGGAACGGGGCTGGCCGGCCAACCCCGGCCGCACCAAGGAGTAGCCCACAGGATGGGAACACACTCCCACTGAGTGGACCGGCCACCTAACGTGGCCGGTTGATGGCACAACAACGGTCCACGTCGCCCGGTTACCGGTGGGTGGTGCTCGCGGTCGGCGCAGTCGCCCAAGGCGCCAACGCCGCGGTGTTCCTGGGCCTGCCGGCGATCACACCGCAGCTGCGCGCGCACTTCGGGTTGTCGTTGCCGCAGGTCGGGATGCTGCTCGGCGCGGTCAACCTGGGCACGATGCTCACCCTCGTGCTGTGGGGCGCGGCGGCCGACCGGCGCGGTGAGCGGCTGATCATGGCCGTCGGCGGCTTCGGCGCGGCCGGGTGCCTGGCCCTGGCCGCCTTCGACGGGCCCGTGGTCGCCGGGGTGGCGCTGGTCGGCGTCGGGCTGTTCGGCGCGAGCGTCAACGCGGCCAGCGGCCGGGCGGTGCTCACCTGGTTCCCCGCGCAGCGGCGGGGCTTCGCCATGGGCATCCGGCAGACCGCCACCCCGCTCGGCGCGGCCCTGGCCGCCGTCGTGCTGCCGGTGGTCGCGCTCCGGGCCGGTGTGCCGGTGGCGTTCCTGGCGCTGGCCGGCTTCACCGGGTTCGTCGCGATCGCGGTGGCGCTGTGGGTCCGCGAGCCGCCGTGGGCCGTGCGGTCCGGCCACGGGCGGCACGGCCTGGTGCTCAAGGACCCGGACCTGATCCGACTCAGCACGGCCAGTGGCCTGCTGGTGGTGCCCCAGTTCACCGCCGCCGCCCTGATGGTCGAACTCCTGCACGACCACCGGGGCGTGGCCGTGGGACTGGCGGCCGGGTTGTTCGCCGCCGCCCAGGTCAGCGGCGGTGTCGGCCGGCTGCTCGTCGGTGTGTGGTCGGACCGGTCGACCACCCGCGTCCAGCCGCTGAAGGTGCTGAGCGTGCTGATCGCGATCGGGTTCGCGCTGTGCGCGGCCCTCGACCGGGCGCCGGTGTGGCTGCTGGCCACCGTGCTCGTGCCCACCGCCGCCCTGGCCCTGTGCTGGAACGGCGTCGCGATCACCGCGGCGGGCGAGCTGGCGCCTCCCGGCCGGACCGGGATCGCGCTCGGCATGCAGAACACCGCCAACTACCTGAGCGCCACCGTCACGCCGCCGCTGGCCGGGTTGGTCGCGGTCGGCATCGGCTGGCCCGCCGCCCTGCTCCTGGCCGCGGCGGCGGCCGTGGGCGCCCGCGCGCTGCTAACCGTGCCGTTCGCGGCGCGCGAGCTCGCCCCAGAACTCCCGTAGCCGCTCGTACCGGAGGGCGACCTCCTCGGCGTCGCCGGCCTCCAGGGCGTCCACGATCGCGTTCACGTCGGTCGCGGAGCTGTCCTCGAGCAGGTCCTCGTCGTCGATGAGCTGCACCAACCCGCCGTAGTCGAGCTCGACGGCCGAGTCGGGCGCGAAGTGGTCGAGCCAGCGCCCGGTGTCCGCGAGCACCTTGGCCGGACCGGCGTCGCCCAGCGAGCTCGACACCACCCGGTGCGCCCGGGCCACCCGCGCGCGGGCGTCCGCCATGGACACCCGCCAGGAGACCTGCCGCTCCGGGTCGCCCTTCGGGGCGAGCACGACCCGCCGCGCCTCCGGTTCGACCAGCGCGAACCAGGGCAGCGGCACCGTCCAGGTGGTCGAGATCACGTGCACGGCGCCCGCGGTCAGCTCGGCCATCACCGCCGACGCCCGCGACCGGATCTCCTCCGGCTCGACCGCCACGGCCTCCTCCCGCAACGGGCCGGTGGCCGTGGCCAGGAAGCCGACGAGCGCGGCGGCCGACCGGGCGCGCAGGTCGAGCGGGCAGACCAGCGGACCGGGACCGACCTCTCCCGGCACTTCGGCGGGACTGATGGTCATCACGTCGAACGGCGCGTCGGGCGAGACGCTGCCGTCCGACCGCTCACCGGGCAGGAGGCGACGCGGCCGGGCAAGTTGTGATCGCAACCACAGCTCCCGTTCGCGCGCGCCGACGTCCGCACGGCTCAAGACCCCGTCTTCCAGGGCTTTTCGCACCTGATCAGCCAACGGTGCGTCAAGAGCCGACAGCGGTTCGTACACCCTGAGGTAGGCGACGAACGGTTGAGGCACCCGCGCATCCTCCCACGGTGAGATTTGGCGGTACGTGTCACGCCTACCGCGTCGCGGGGAACCCCTTCGACACGGTACGGTAGTTACCAGGAACTAGTTGTCGAGACGAGTGGGGCCGCCGTTCCCCCGGCCGCCCCCGTCCCTGTGCGAGGGGGTCGAGCCATGGGGCGCGGCCGAGCGAAGGCCAAGCAGACCAAGGTGGCGCGGGAGCTCAAATACAGCTCTCACAACATCGACGTCGACGCCTTGCAACGCGAGCTGTCCGGCGGCGAGTCCGCAGGTGTTCGCCGAAGCGAAGAACGCTTCGACGACCCGTCGGACGACGAATACGACGACTACCGTCGCTGACACACACAACACCCGCTGCTGAGGTTGGGCTGCCGGTTGTCCAGACCGGCAGCCCAACCTTTGCAGCGGGCCCAACTACGCCCTGGCGTACTGCCTCGGCGGGCTGACCTGCACCCCCAACTGCTGAGCCGCGTGCAACGGCCAGTACGGGTCGCGCAGGAACTCCCGGCCGAGCAGCACCAGGTCGGCCGAGCCATCGGCGAGGATCTGCTCGGCCTGCCGGGCGTCGGTGATCATGCCGACCGCCCCGGTGGGCACGTCGGCCTTCCGCCGCACGGTCTCGGCGAACGGCACCTGGTAGCCGGGGCCGATCGGGATGTCCGCCGTGGGCGTGTTGCCACCGGTGGACACATCGATCACGTCGGCGCCCAGGGCCGCGAGGCCGCGTGCCAGCACGACGCTGTCCTCCGCGGTCCAGCCGCCCTCGACCCAGTCGGTGGCGGAGATGCGCACGAACACCGGCACGTTCTCGCCGACGGCTTCCCGCACGGCGGCCGTGACCTCGCGCACCAGCCGGGTCCGGTTCTCCGGGGAGCCGCCGTAGGCGTCGGTGCGGTGGTTGCTGAGCGGCGACAGGAACTCGTGCAGGAGGTAGCCGTGCGCGGCGTGCACCTCGACCACCCGGAAGCCGGCCGCCAGCGCGCGCTTCGCCGCCGCGGCGAAGTCGGCGACCACCCCCGCGATGCCCTCGGCGTCCAGCTCGACCGGCGTCCGGTAGGTCTCGTGGAACGGCACGGCGCTCGGCGCGACGGGCGTCCAACCGCCGTCGGCGTCCGCGACCCCGCCCCGCCGCGGCGCGAACGGCGCGTAGGTCGAGCCCTTGCGGCCGGCGTGGGCGAGCTGCACGCCGGCGACGGCGCCGTGCGCGTGGATGAAGTCGACGACCTTCCGCCACGACTCGACGTGCGCGTCGTCCCACAGCCCGGTGTCGTCCGGCGAGATGCGCCCGACGGCCTGCACCGCGGTCGCCTCCGTGAACACCAGGCCCGCGCCGCCGACCGCGCGCGAGCCGAGGTGCACGAGGTGCCACTCGTTCGGGTGGCCGTCCTGCGCCGAGTACTGGCACATGGGACTGACCGCGATGCGGTTGGGCAGCGTGACCGTGCGGAGGGTCAACGGGCTGAACAGCTGGCTCACGTGCGACTCCTGGAGGCGTTCCGGAACGACAACGGCCCTGCGGCGCGTCACCACGTCCAAGCTCACCGGATCGGCCCCTTGTTCCCGGGTGTGGCACCCGTCCCACCTCACGAGAGCTGCGCAATTCCATTCGATTCGGTATTGCGCGTGCATTCGCACGTGATCTTCAGTGGGAGGTCGGCCGGCACAACGCCGAACAAGAGGACACCAGTTACGCCCATTCGGGTGTACTGTCCGCAGCACGTTCGGGGAGACCATCACTTGCCGCCCGACGCAGGTCGGCCCATTGGAAGTTCCCGCCGGTCACGACAGTAACAGGATCCACATGCTGCCCATGCCGACCACGATGACGCAGGATCCAGGGTGGCCCAGCAACAGCCTCCTGGGTCGCCTCCGAGACAACACCCGACAAGAGCTGCTGAACATCGGCACGGTCGTGCGGTACACGGCCGACCGCGAGGTCATCGAGCAGGACGCGAAGGACACTCATGTCCTTCTGCTGCTCGACGGCGTGGTCAAGGTGCAGACCACGGACGAGACGGGCGACACGGCGCTGCTCGCGATCAGGGTCGCGGGCGACCTGGTCGGCGAGATGGCGGCGCTGGACCAGAAGCCGCGCTCGGCCACCGTCGTCACCTGTGGCGACGTGGTCGCGAAGCTGATCACCAGCGGTGAGCTGATGGCCTTCCTGCACCGGCGCAACGACGTCTTCGTCGAATTGATCGGGATGATCAACGACCGGCTGCGCTGGGCGAACCAGCGCCGGCGGGATTTCCTGTCCCACCCGGCCGCCGAACGGGTGGCCAGGGTGCTGGCCGAATTGGTGCAGACCTACGGGCGCGAAGAGGCCCACGGGTGGACGTTGGGAATTCCGCTGACGAAGGTGGAACTCGCCTCGATCGCCGGGATGAAGCCCAGAACGGCCGAGAAGGCGTTCTCCGATCTGCGAAAAGCGGGGGTGGTGGTGAGTCACCTGAGGCGTGACGTGCTGGTGCCGGATCTGGCGGGGCTGAGGAAATTCGCGGGCTTCTGACGCGAGACCGCATTTCTGCGGTATTCCCGCCGATGCAGTAGTCCACAGTGACTCTGCGCAGTCGTGTGTCCGCAGTGCGTCAGCACCCGTCGAAAGGCTTGGCCGATGAGCTTCCAGCGCAGTCTGCTGGTGTGTTGTGACCTGAGGAGCTACGGGTCGGCGGACGACCAGCTCCAGCGCGAGCTGCAGGAGCTGCTGGTGCGCAGCCTGGACCGGGCGGGCGAGGCCGCGGGCCTGGACCGCTCGACGTGGCGGCGGCAGGCCAAGGGCGACGAGGAGTGGGCCGTGCTGCCCGCCACGACGCCGGAGGGCGACGTCGTCGACCGGTACGTGCGCGCGCTGGACGCCGAGTTGTCCGCGACCAACCGCTACCGGGTGCCGGAGGCCAAGCTGCGGCTGCGGATGGCGATCCACTTCGGCACCACGGTCGAGGGCGCCAACGGCTACCCCGGGCAGGACGCCGTGCTGGTCAGCAGGCTGCTCAACAGCGAGCCTGCGCACGAGGCGCTGGAGCAGTCGCCGAGCTCGGACCTCGTCGTGGTGCTGTCCGACTCCCTGTTCACGTCGCTGGTCGCCGCCCGGTACACCACGCTGCGACCCGAGGACTTCCGGCGGGTGGACGTGCGGGTGAAGGCGTTCCGCGGGCACGGGTGGATGTGGCTGCCGAGCGGTGACGTGCACGCGCTGGTCCTGGACGGCGCGCCGGACGCCGAGCCGGGCGCCCCGGTCTCGCCCGACCCGATCGCGCCCGACCCCGTCTCGCCCGTCGTGGGCTCGCCGGCGTCGGTGAACCAGAGCGCGGTGGCCTCCGGCGGGTCGACGGTGATCCAGGCGGGCCACGACGCGCACGTGACCCACCAGAAGGCCGACGTGATCCAGCACTTCGACCGCAACGACCAGCGGGGTTCGCACTTCGGCCCGAGCTACCGCAGGGACACCGACGAGAGGACGTGAGGTGCGCGAGCAACCGCTGAGACTCCTCGCCGGCGCGGCTGCGGGCGCGCTGGCGACGGTGGCGGACACCGAGCAGTGGCCCGACCTGCGGACCCGGGTGGCCGCGGCCCTCGCCCCCGACCTGGTCGACCTGGTCAGCGCCCGGATGGACGAGGCGCGCAGCCGGCTCGTCGCCGTGCCGAGGGCGCGGCTGGAGCCGGCGCGGGCCGAGTTCACCACCGAGTGGCGCGGGTCGATCCACACCATGCTGTGGGAACGCCCGGAGGCCGCCGCGCCGTTGCGCGCGGTGCTGCACGACGTGGGCCCCGCCCTGCCGCGGGTGGCCGAGGACTTCGCGGCGGGCGCCACCGCCGGGCGGTGAAGTCGACCGGCCGGGTCAGAGGTAGCGGATCTGCTTCGCCTTGCCGGCGGCCACTTCGTCGTGCGCGGCGGTGATCTCCGGGCGGTGCGCCACCTCCGGCACGCCGACTTCCCACCACGCGCCCGCTTCGGTCCACGAGGACGGGTGGGTGCGGATCACGACCACGGCCGGGCGGTGCTCGGTCTTCGCGACTTCCCGGGCTTTCCGGTAGGCGTCGCGGAGGCCGTCGAGGTCGTCCACCGGGAACGTCGCGCAGCCCATCGAGGCGGCGTGCGCGGCGAAATCGGTGCGCGGGGGGTGCGCGTGCCGTGTCGTCACGTCGTCGTAGAGGTTGTTGAAGCCCTTGCCGCCCTGGCCGGTCTGGAGGCGGTGGATCACGGCGTAGCCGTCGTTGTCGCACACCACGGCCACGAAACCGTGCCCGGCGAACGCCGCCGAGAACAGCTCCGAGTTGAGCATGAGGTAGGAGCCGTCACCCAGGAGCGTGGTCACCACGCCGTCCGGCCGGGCGATCGCCGCGCCCCACGCGCCGGCCAGCTCGTAACCCATGCAGGAGAAGCCGTACTCCACGTCCATGGTCGCCTCGCCGACCGCGCGCCAGCCGCCGATCAGCTCGCCGGGCAGCCCGCCGGACGCCGTCAGCACGTAGTCCTCCGGGGTGGACTCCTCGTTCACCACGCCGACGACCTGCGCGTACGTCGGCGTGCCGCCGGGCGCGCGCAGGCCGTCGACGTGCGCGTCCCACTTGCCGCGCTCCTCGGCCGCGCGGGCGGCCCAGGACGGGTCGGCCCGCCAGTCCCCGAGGTCGTCGGTGAGCTCGCGCAGGCCCTCGTCGGCGTCGGCGACCAGGGACAGCGCGCCGTGCTTCACGGCGTCGAACCGGGCGGTGTTGAGGGAGACGATCCGGACGTCCGGCGCGAAGACCGTCCAGGACGCGGTGGTGAAGTCCTGGAGGCGGGTGCCCACGGCGAGGACCACGTCGGCTTCGGCCGCCAGGGCGTTGGCCGAGGCGGAGCCGGTGATGCCGAGCGGTCCGGCGTGCAGCGGGTGCTCGTGGGGGACTTCGGTGCGACCGGCGGTCGTCTCGGCGATGGGGATGGCGTGTTGTTCGGCGAAGCGGATCGCGCGGCCGGCGGCGCGGGAGTAGCGGACGCCGCCGCCCAGGACGAGCAGCGGTTTGCGCGCGGCGCGGAGGGTGGCGGCGGCGTCGGCGAGGGCTCGGGTGTCGGGGCGCGGGCGGTGCGGGCGGTGCAGGACCGGGGCGAACAGGGCGTCCGGGAAGTCGAACGACTCGGCCTGCACGTCCTGCGGGAGCGCGAGCACGACCGGGCCGCAGTCGGCCGGGTCGGTGAGCACGCGCGCGGTCTGGGGGAGGGTGTTGAGCAGCTGCTCCGGCCGGGTGATGCGGTCGAAGTAGCGGCTGACCGCGCGGAAGGCGTCGTTGACCGTCGTCGTCGGGTCGCCGAAGTGCTCGACCTGCTGCAGCACCGGGTCGGGCGCGCGGCTGGTGAACGTGTCGCCGGGCAGGAGGAGCAGGGGCAGGCGGTTGGCGTGGGCGACGCCGGCGGCGGTGACCATGTTCAGCGCGCCCGGGCCGATGGAGGACGTGGCGACGCCGACCTGGCGGCGGTGGGTGGCCTTGGCGATGCCGACCGCGGCCAGCGCCATGCCCTGCTCGTTGTGGCCGCGCCAGACGGGGAGGCTCGGCCGCGCTTCTTCGAGGGCGTTGCCGAGGGCGAGGACGTTGCCGTGGCCGAAGATCGCGAAGACGCCGGGGAACAGCGGCGCTCGTCGGCCGTCGGGCAGTTCGGTGTGCTGGGCGGTGAGCCAGCGGACCAGTGCTTGAGCGGTGGTGAGCCTCATTCCACCCGTCCTTCGGCGGTCGTCACGGGACAGCGGGGGTCGAGGTCCTGGCTCGCCCAGGTGTCCCGGACCCAGGTGTGCGCGGGGTCGTCGCAGAACGCCATGGAACGTTCGGGGTCGGGGCCTGCCAGCACGTTCAGGTAGTACATGGGGTAGCCGGGCGCGGCGACGCAGGGGCCGTGGTAGCCGCGGGGGATGAGGAAGACGTCGCCGTCGCGGACGAGCACGTCCTCGTCGATGTCGCCGTCGTCGGTGTAGGTGCGGTGGAAGCCGAACCCTTCACGCGATGGGGTGATCTTGTCGCGGCCGGCGATGCGGAAGTAGTAGATCTCCTCGTTGACGACGTCGCAGGTGTGGTCGTGCTTGTGCGGCGGGTAGGACGACCAGTTGCCGTCGGGGGTGATCAGTTCGCAGGCGATGAGCCGGTCGGCGTGGTCCCAGACGCCCGGGACGCCGAAGTTGGTGACCTGGCGGGTGGCGTTGCCCGCGCCCCTGACCTCGACGGGGACGTCCTCGGCCGGGCCGTACTTCGGTGACAGCCTGCGGTCGCAGCGGGCCGTGGGGAGGGCGACCTCGACGCCGTCCTTCGTGGACAGGCGGACGGTGGCGTCCCTGGGCACGTAGGCGAAGTCCGAGACGCGGGTGAACACGGAGTCCCGCCCGGCCAGTTCGAACCGCTCCCCGTCGACCTCGACCACGCACCCGCCGGAGAGCGGAAGCACGAACGCCTCGTAGTCGCCGGTCTCGAACGTGGTCATCCCGCCGGGGTGCAACAACAACACGCGCAACCCGGCGTGATCCCATCCGGCGGTGTCGGGGGTGAGCTCGACGGCGTTCTCCCCGTCCGCCAACGTGCCCAACGGCCGATGCAGGCTCATCCCGCCCCACCCCTCTCCTCTCGACTCCCGGCTTGACCCCCCACTCGATTCCCTGCTTGATCCCCCGTTTGACCGGCAGTCTCGCCGTCACCTGATCGAGTGACTTCCCGCGCCGTGCGCAACACCCGCGCCGCCGCGTCGACCGCCCCGGCCACGTCACCGTCCGGCGGGTAGAGCAGGGCGCGCCCGACGACCAGCCCACGCACGGTCGGGTGACGCAACGACCGGCCCCACGAGGCCAGGTCGTCACTCAACCGGGCGGACGGCACGCCACCGAGCACGAGGGCCGGCAACGTCGTCGCGTCCAACACCTCATCGGGTGATGGCGGCAGCTTCAACCAGGTGAACGCCGACGTCACCCCCAACCCGGCCGCGACACTCCCGGCCCGCGCCAACGCCGCGGCGTCCCGCTGCAACACCAACTCCCCCACGGCGTTCCGCGCGTACGGCAGCGGCTCGACCAACGCCATCAGGCTGCGTTCCGCCAACGCCGACACCGCCGCCGCGCAGCTCTCCAGCGTCGGCACGGTGCCGGGGTCGGAGTCGACCAGGCGCAGCAGCATCTTCCCGCCGTCCAACCCGTTGCCCGCGATCGACGTGGGGTCGTAGGCCGTGAACCGGTCGTCGATCTCCCAATCCGCACCCGCCAGCCCGCCGCGGTTCATGGAGCCGATGACGACCTTGTCGTGCAGGCCGTCGAGCAGCAGCAGCTCTTCGATCACGTCCGGCGTGCCGAGCACCCCGTCCACCGCCGGGTTCGCCAGCGCCGTGAGCAGCCGGTCCAGCAGGGAGCGGCGGTCGGCCATGGCCAGCGGGTCGCCGCCGACGCCCAGCGCGCCGCGGGCCGGGTGATCGGCCGCCACCAGGAACAGGGTGCCCTGGTCGGACAGCAGCTGGTTCCGTCGGCGGCGGGTCTGGTAGGCGCGGCGGATGGCAGCCGGGTCGGTCGCCCTGGTGTCCAGCAGCGCTGCCCACCGCTCGTCGGTGATCACCTGACGCCTCCCGCCGGGGCCGGACAGGGCGCTGACCTGACGGGAGCCGCCGGGGTCGTCGGCCACGCCCAGGTCGGCAGCCACGCCAGGGTCGGCGGCATCGCCGGGTGCGGCAGAGGCGCTGCGGTGGCCAGGGTCGCCGGGTTGGTCGGGTTGGTCGGGTTGGTCGCGTTGATCGGGTTGGACAGGCTCGCCGGAGAGGGGGTCGGGGTTGGGGCGGCTGGGCGGGTTGTGGGCGGTGTGGACAGGGGGTGGTGGTTGTCTGGCGCTCGGTCCTCGTTTAACCGAGGATTGGTAACGGTGTTTCCGTACATTTTCCGGCCATGTTCATCCGATCGTGTTGCCGGGTGGGCGGGGGTCGATTGACCTTGGCACGGGGGCGCGGCGCTCGCCTGTCGAAGTGTTCTCACAGGTGGGCCTCGATCTCCGGCTCGGTCGGCATGGCGTCGGCGCAGGCCAGGCGGGAGGCGACCAGGGCGCCGGCGACGTTGGCGTAGCGGGCGATCCGGTCCGGTGGCCAGCCCGACAGGAGGCCGTGGGCGAGCGCACCGCCGAAGGCGTCACCCGCGCCCAAGCCGCAGACGACGTCCACCGGGTGCGGGGGCACGGTCCACGAATCCGACGGGGTGGCGAGCAGGACGCCGGAGCCACCCATCTTCACCACGGCCAGTCGGACCCCGCGCGCCAGGAGGCGGGCGGCGGCTTCCTCCGGATCCGACGTCCCCACCGCCACCTCGACCTCGGTCCGGTTGCCGACGGCGACCGTCACGTGGTCGAGCATCCAGCCGATCTCACGGCGCGCGGTCGGCACGTCGGGCCAGAACATCGGCCGGTAGTCGAGGTCCAGGACGGTGTGCGCACGGCCGGAGCGGTGTCGCAGGATCCGCCGTTGCGTCTCACGGGCGGGTGAGGCGGAGACACCCGTTCCGGTCAACCACAGCAGTGGGACGTCGGCCACCAGGTCCCACGGCACGTCCTCCGGCGTGAGGGCGAGATCAGGGGCGAGAGGCGCGCGGTAGAAGAGCAGTGGTGGGTCTTCGGGAGGGTCCAGGGCGCAGAAGACGACCGGGGTCTGGAGGCCGGCCGCCGTGCCCACGTAGGACGACGAGACGCCGAACGACTCCAGCGCCGAGCGCACGTAGGGACCGAAGCCGTCCGGACCCACCTTCGTCAGCACCGCCGACGCCCGACCGAGACGCGCCGCCGCCACCGCCACGTTCGTGGCCGTGCCGCCGAGCGACTTGGCGAACGTCCGCACCTCCGCCAGCGGCACGCCGCTCTGCTCGGGGTAGAGGTCCACCCCGACCCGGCCGACGGTCAACACCTCGATCGTCATTCGGCGACCCCGCGCAGCTCGTGGGCCAGCGCCTCCAGCTCCGCCCCACCGGCCATCTGCCTGGTCAGCTCCTCCAGGCCGATCTCCGACTTCTCGTACGCCCCCAGCGCACGCCCCCGCTTGAGCAGCAGGAACCGGTCGCCGACGGGGTAGGCGTGGTGCGGGTTGTGGGTGATGAGCACGACCCCGAGCCCCCGGTCCCGCGCCCGGGCCACGTACTTCAGCACCACGCCGGCCTGCTTCACCCCGAGCGCGGCCGTCGGCTCGTCCAGGATCAGCACCTTCGCCCCGAAGTGCACCGCCCGCGCGATCGCCACGCACTGCCGCTCGCCGCCGGACAGCGTGCCCACCGGCTGCTCCACGTCCCGCAGGTCGATGCCCATCTCGGCCAACGCCGCCCGCGTCACCCGCCGCCCCTGCTTGCGGTCCAGGAACCGGAACGGCCCGAAGCCGACGGTCGGCTCGGACCCGAGGAAGAAGTTGCGCCACACGCTCATCAACGGCACGACCGCCAGGTCCTGGTACACCGTGGCGATGCCCTGGTCGAGGGCTTCGCGCGGCGACGAGAACCGGACCGGCGAGCCGCCGACCAGCAGTTCGCCGGAGTCGTGCCGGTGCACGCCCGCGAGCACCTTGATCAACGTGGACTTGCCGGCGCCGTTGTCGCCGAGCACGCACGTCACCTCGCCCGCGTTGACGACGGTCGAGACGTCCCGCAGCGCGATCACGCTGCCGTAGGTCTTGCCGATGTCGCGCGCCTCCAGCAGTGGAGCAGTCATCGCCGCACCCTCTCCGCCCGCCGCCGCAGGGCGTTGTTGACCAGCACGGCGGCCAGCAGCATCACGCCGAGGAACAGCTGGAACCAGTCCGAGTTCCAGTTCGCGTAGACGATGCCCTGGCGGGCCATGCCGAAGATCAGCGCGCCGATGGCCGCGCCGACGGCCGAGCCGAACCCGCCGGTGAGCAGGCACCCGCCGATCACGGCGGCGATGATGTACTGGAACTCCAGCCCGATGCCCTGGTTGGCCTGCACGCTGGTGAACCGCAGGATGTTGATCGACCCGACCAGCCACGCCGCGCCCGCCGTGGTCATGAACAGCAGCACCTTGGTGCGCACCACGGGCACGCCGACCGCCCGTGACGACAGCGGCGACCCGCCGACCGCGAAGACCCAGTTCCCGAACCGGGTGCGCAGCAGCACGGTCGCCGCGACCACCGTGACCAGGACCCACCACAGGATCGACACGTAGAACGCGGTGCCGCCGAGGGTGAACGTCGAGGCGAACAGGAACCCGGCCGACGAGTAGCCCTCGGCCGAACGCATGCCGGACACCTGCACGGATCCCGTGACCAGGCGGGTGACGCCGAGGTTCAGGCCCTGCAACGCCAGGAACGTCCCGAGCGTCACGATGAAGCTCGGCAGCCCGGTGCGCATCACCAGCCAGCCGTTCAGCGCGCCGACGGCCAGCGCGAAGACCAGCGACGCGAGCAGCGCGAGCCACACGTTCCAGCCGAGCCGGGTCGCCAGGACGGCCGTGACCAGCGCGGTCGACGCGGTCATCACGCCGGCGGACAGGTCGAACTCGCCGCCGATCATGAGCAGCGCGACCGCGACGGCCATGATGCCGAGGGTGGACGCGTCGTCCAGCCAGGTCGCCACGCCGCCCGTGCTGAGGAACCGCTCGGTCGCCACCGAGAAGAACGTGAAGACCAGCACGGCGCCGAGCAGCGCGCCGATCTCGGGTCGCAGCACGAGCCGGTCGAGCAGCCGGGACGAGCCGACCCGGTCGTCCGCGGGTGCGGCCACAGGCGCTGAAGTCACCGGCGTCCCCCTCAGCGGGTGCCGCGCTCGGCGTACTCGGCCACCTTGTCCACGTTGGACTCGTCGACGAAGCCGGGCCCGGTGAGGACCGGTTTGCCGCCGCCGACGGTGTTGGCGTTGTCGCGGTAGAGCTTGAGCATCACGATCGGCAGGTAGCCCTGCTCGTACTGCTGCTGGTCGACGGCGAACAGCACGTCACCGGCCTTGATCGCGCCGGTGACGTCGGCGTTGAGGTCGAACGTGGCCACGGCCGCCTTCGAGGACGCGCCCTTCACCGCGCTCACCGACGAGACGGCGACCTGCGGGTTCAGCGCGAGCACGGCGTCGACCGACGGGTCGGTCTGCAACGCGCCCTTGATCCGGGACTCGACGTCGGTGGGGTTGTTGATGTCGACCTGGAGGTTGGTCACGGCGCCGCCGAACCCGGCGCGCGCGCCGTCGCAGCGCTGGTTGAGGCCGATGTTGCCCGCCTCGTGGATCACGCACAGGAGCTTGGTCTTGCCCGCTTCCGCGAGCTTGCGCCCGGCCTGCTCGCCGGCGACGCCCTCCTCCTGGCCGACGTGCGCGAGCGCGCCGAACGACGCGCTCTTGTCCGAGCCGGAGTTGATGGTGATGACCGGGATGCCGGCCTTGACCGCGTTCTCGATCGAGGTCCTCAACGCGTCCGGGTTGGCCATCGAGACCACGATGCCGCCGACCTTCTGCGACACCGCGTTGTCGATCAGGGTGGACTGCCGGCCGGGGTCGCCGTCGGAGTGGTAGTCGACGGTGACGCCGAGCTGCTCGCCCGCGGCGGTGGCGCCGTTCTTCACCACGTTCCAGAACGCGTCACCGGCCGTGCCGTGGGTGACGACGGCGACGCGCAGGTCACCGGTCGGCGCCTGGGCGGCTCCGGTGCCGGTGGTCGCGGCGGTGTTGTCCGCGCCGGGGCCGCTGCACGCGGCCAGCAGCGCGAGCCCGGTGAGGGCGAGGCCCGCACGCAGGGCCTTTCGAGTGGACGTCATCGTCTCTCCTCGCTGGTGGGGTCAGGCGGTGATCCGGGTGAGGTGCGCGAGGCTGCGCGCGGTGTCCCGCACCGGGGTGTCGAGCGGGCTGTCGTCGCCGAGCGCGGTGTCCTGCTCCAGGACGTACCAGCCGGTGTAGCCGGCGTCCCGGAGGAACGCCACCAGGGCCGCCACGTCCACGTCGCCGTCGCCCAGCGGCACGTACATCCGCTGCTGGACGGCGGCCGTGTAGCCGACGTGCCCGTCGCGGACGGTGGCCGCGATGTCGGCCCGCACGTCCTTGAGGTGCACGTGCCCGATCCGCCGGGGGTGGCGGCGGGCGAGGTCGACCGGGTCCGTGCCGCCGATGAGGAGGTGGCCGGTGTCCAGGCAGAGGTCGAGGTCGGAGTCGGTGAGGAACCGTTCGACCTCGGCGGCGCGTTCGACGTGGGTGCCGACGTGCGGGTGCAGCGCGGTGCGCAGGCCGTGGTCGGTGGCGCGGTCGCGGATGAGCGCGGCGGTGTCGACCAGGGTGCGCCACTCGGCGTCGGTGAGCGCGGGGCGTTCGTCGTAGCCGTCGAGGCCGGTCGCGGCGGCCAGCACGAGGACTTCCGCGCCGGCGGCGGCCAGCAGCGCGGCCACGCGGTCGGCTTCGTCCGCTGTGGACTGCTCGCCGGTGTGGAGCGGGACGGCGAGGAAGCCGCCGACCAGCGCGAGGCCGTGGTCGTCCAACAGGGACTTCAGGGCCGGCGGTTCGGCGGGCAGGTAGTCGGGCGGGCCGAGTTCGGTGGCTCGCAGGCCCAGCGACGCCATCTCCGCGAGCACGGTGCCGGCGTCGAGGACCTTGCCCCACCCGGGCACTTCGGAGACACCCCACGAGATCGGCGCACCCGCGATCTTCACGCGACCACCTCCGTGTTCGGTTGCCCCGCCTCCGCCTCGACGCGGACGGGGGCGCCCGATCGCCGCGACCGCTCGCACGCCTCGGCGAGCCGGAGGCTGATCAAACTTTCCCGCGCGGGTGACGGGTTCTCCACCGCGCCCGCCACGACCTGCGTGAACACGGCCATCTCGGCCAGGTAGGCGCGGTGGAAGCGTTCGGCGAAGCCGGGGTAGGCGTCGCCCGCCGCCTTGGGGCCGTCGGGCTCCAACGACGTCAGCGGCGTGCGCGGGTCGAGGCCGACGGCCAGCGAGTCACGGCTGCCCAGCACCTCGATGCGGTGGTCGTACCCGAGCGGGTCGTGCCGCCCGCCGGCCAGCACGGCGTGCGCGCCGCCCGCGAACTTCAGCAGCACCACCGCGTTGTCCACGTCGTCGGCCTCCGCGAACGCCTGGTCCACCAGGACGGACCCGGACGCGTACACCTCCACCACCGGCTCGCCGACCAGCCACGGCACCGCGTCCAGGTCGTGGATCAGCAGGTCGCGGAAGATGCCGCCGGACTGCGGCAGGTAGGAGAAGTCGGGCGGCTGGGCGTCGTTGCCGAGCGCGCGGACCAGGTAGACGTCGCCGACGTCGCCCACGCGGACGCGCCGGTGCAGTTCGGACACCGCCGGGTCGAACCGGCGCTGGAAACCGACCAGCACCTCCACCCCGGACGCCTCGACGTCGTCCACCAACGCGCGCATCTCGTCCAGGTGGCTCGCGATCGGCTTCTCGCACAGCGTCGGCACGCCCGCCGCGATCGCGGCGCGCAGCAACGCGGGGTGCGTGGTGGTGGGCGTGGCCAGCAGGACGCCGTCACTGGCGGTGAGCAGGGCGTCGAGGTCGTCCACGCTCCGGCTGCCGGGCAGGAGGGCCGACGCCCGGGCCGCGCGGCCGGGCACCGGGTCGAACAGGAGCACTTCGTCGACCTCGTCGAGGGTGGCCAGGTTGGTGGCGTGCATGGTGCCTATCCGACCCGCGCCGGCAACTCCGATGCGCATCGCGCTGGTCTCCGTCCTGGTAGAGGCGATCTCCGGTTAGAGCGCTCTATTTGTTGGAGCGCTCTAAGGCTGTAGCGTCCGTCACACGGGTGTCAAGGGCGCGTTTCCCGCTCGTGGCGTCCGCCGCCGCGTCCAGGAGGGAGGCACCGTTGGCCAGACCCACGATGGACGACGTCGCGGCGCGCGCCGGGGTGTCCCGCGCACTGGTGTCGCTGGTGATGCGGGGGTCACCGAAAGTGAGCGACCAGCGGCGGGCGGCCGTGCTCAAGGCGGCCGAGGAGCTCGGGTACTCACCGCACGCGATGGCGCGCTCGCTGGCCAGCCGCACCTCGCACGTGCTCGGCGTGATGGTGTCCGACCTGCACAACGCGTTCTTCGCGGAGGTCGTGGACGGGCTGGACGCGGTGGCGGCCGAGCACGGCTTCGACCTGATCCTCAACACCGGTGGGCGCAGTCCGGCGCGGGAGCGGCGGGCGTTGCGGAGCCTGCTGTCGTTCCGGCCGGCGGGGCTGGCCCTGCTGTCGCCCGTGGTGCCGGCGGCGGACATCGGCCGCGCGGCGGAGCAGGCGCCGGTGGTGCTGGTGGCGCGGTCGTCCCGACTGGCCACTGTGGACACCGTGAACGACGACGGCGAGCGCGGCATCGCGTTGGCCGTGGACCACCTGGTGTCTTTGGGGCACAAGCGGATCGCGCACCTCGACGGCGGCGAGGGCTCACAGGCGGCGACCCGCCGGCGCGGCTACCTGACCGCGATGGCGGCGCACGGGCTGCCGCCCCGGGTGGTGAGCAGCGAGTACACCGACGTGGGCGGCGCGCGTGCGGTGCAGGGGTTGTCGGGCGCCCTGCCCACCGCGATCGTCTCGTGCAACGACTTCAACGCCGTCGGCGCGATCTCGGCGTTGGAGGAGGCCGGGTTCCGCGTGCCGCAGGACGTCTCGGTGGTCGGGTACGACAACACCTCGCTGGCCGCCCTGCGGCACCTCTCGCTGACCACGGTCGACCAGCCGCGCAACGAGTTCGGCCGGCTCGCCGCCGAGGCCCTGCTGCAACGGGTGCGGGGCGAACGGGTCGAGCCCGTGCGCCACCTGCTGCGCCCGTCGCTGGTCGTCCGCTCGACGACCGCGCCGCCGGTCAGGCCAGCTTGAGCCCCACGACGCCGAGGACGATCAGGGCCAGGCACGCCAGCCGCAGCGGTGACGCGCTCTCGCCGGCGGCGATGCCCACCAGGACCACGCCGACGGCGCCGAGCCCGACCCACACCGCGTAGGCCGTGCCGACGGGCAGGTCGCGCATGGCGATCGCGAGCATCACGAAGCTCGTCACCGCCGCCGCGATCCCGATCGCGGTGGGCCGCGGACGGGTGAAGCCGTCCGACCGGCCCAACGCCGTGGCCCACACGACCTCCAGCGACGCCGCGCCGAGCAGCAGCAACCAGGCCACGGCTACGCCACCGCGCCCGCGTCCACGACGAACGCCGCACCGGTGATGTTGCGCCCGCCGTCACCGACGAGGTGCGCGACCATCGCGGCCACGTCCTCCGGGTCGCAGTACCGGCCGAGGGCGGTGTAGCGGCGCTCCTCGTCGGCGTCCGGGCCGTCGGCCGGGTTCATCTCGGTGTCGGTCGAGCCGGGGTGGACGAGGTTGACCGTGATGCCGCGCGGGCCGAGGTCGCGGGCCAGGCCCTTGGTCAGCCCGACCAGCGCCGACTTGCTCATCGCGTAGAGCGCCCAGCCCGGGTACGGCACCCGCTCGGCCAGGCTGCTGCCGATGCCGACGATCCGACCGCCCGCCCTCATGTGCGGCACGGCGGCCTGGGCCAGCACGAACGCCGCCCGCGCGTGGATCGCCAGGATCCGGTCGACGGCGTCCGCGGTGACGTCCTCGAACGGGCCGCAGGCGGCGATGCCCGCGTTGTTCACCAGGACGTCCAGGCCGCCGAACGTGGCCGCCGCACGTGCGACGGCGTCACGCAGGGCGTCGACGTCGGTCGCCTCGGCCCGCACCGCGAGCGCCCGCACGCCCAGGGCCGTCATCTCCTCGACCACCTCACGGGCGCGGTCGCCGGACCGCGCGTAGGTGATCGCCACGTTCGCGCCTTCACGTGCCAGCCGCCTGGCGATCGCCGCCCCGATGCCGCGACTGCCACCGGTGACGAGCGCGGACCTGCCTTCGAGCTGCTTCATCGGTACCCCCAACCTAACCGGAACTGATTCCGGTTCAGCTTAAGCGGAATCAGTTCCGGTTGTCGAGGTCGTTAAGCTGCCGACGTGACGCGCGAGCGGGCCGACGCCGCCAAGAACCGGGCGAAGATCCTGGCCGCCGCCGCCGACATCGTGGCCGAACGGGGCATCGGGGGCCTGGCCATGGCCGAGGTCGCCGCCGCGTCCGGCGTGGGCGTGGGCACGCTCTACCGCCGCTTCGGCGACCGCTCCGGACTGGCCCACGCGTTGATCGACGCCTCGGAACGCGAGTTCCAGGCCGCGTTCCTCACCGGCCCGCCCCCGGTCGGCCCCGGCGCACCGCCCGCGGACCGCGTCCGCGCCTTCCTGCACGCGCTGGTCGACCGCACGCTCGCCCAGCTGGACCTGCTGCTGATGGCCGAGACCACCGGCCCGTTCGCCCGCTTCGGCGGCGCCTACGACGCGCACCACCGCCACCTGACCGTGCTGATCGCCCGGGCCCGCCCGGACGTGGACGCCGCGTTCACCGCGGACGCCCTCCTCGCCCCGCTGGCCGCGAACCTGATCTCCCACCGGGGCGTCGGGGCGGCCGAGATCAAATCCGGCCTCGACGACCTGTTGGACGGCCTGCTCACCGGCTAGGGACGAGGGTCGGCTTCAGCGGTGGTGATCCGGCGACCGGCCGGGCTCCTGGCACGGAGCCCGGCCGGCGGGTCGGGTCAGGCGTCCACCTTCGGCCGTTCCGGCTCCGGTGACGTCTCGGTCGGCGGGGTCGGCTTGCGGAACAGGCGGTGGATGAGGGGCCAGAGCAGCAAGACCACCACGATGCCGTAGACGACCAGGGCGAACGGGGTGTTGACCAGGCCCGTCAAGGAGCCGTCCGACAGTTGCAGCGCACGCCGCATCTGCTGTTCGGCGGCCGGGCCGAGGATCACGCCGATGATCGCCGGCAGCACGGGCAGGCCGTAGCGCCGCATCACGAAACCCAGCACGCCGATCACGAACATCACCAGCAGGTCGAACACGTCGGCGTTCACCGCGTACGCGCCGACACCGGCGAAGAACAGGATCCCCGCGTACAGGTACGGCCGGGGGATGTTCAGCAGCTTCGCCCACACCGGGGCCAGCGGCAGGTTGAGCACCAGCAGCAGGCACAGGCCGATGAACAGCGACGCGATCAGGCCCCAGACCAGCGCGGACTCCCGCTCGAACAGCAGCGGCCCCGGCTGGATGCCGTACTGCTGGAACGCCGCCAGCATCACCGCGGCCACCGCCGTGGTCGGCAGGCCCAGCGTCAGCATCGACACCAGCGTGCCCGCGGCCGACGCGCTGGCCGTCGCCTCCGGACCGGCGACGCCCTCGATCGCGCCCTTGCCGAACTCGTCGCGGTGCTTGGACAGCCGCTTCTCCGCCACGTACGACAGGAACGTCGGGATCTCCGCGCCGCCGGCCGGGATCGCGCCGAAGGGGAACCCGATCACCGGACCCCGCAGCCACGGCTTCCACGACCGCCGCCAGTCCTCCCGACCCAGGAACGCGCGGCCGACCGGTACCGGACGGGCGGGCTTGCGCCGCAGGTGGGCGGCCACCCACAACGACTCGCCGACCGCGAACAGGGCCACCGCGACCACCACCACGTCGATGCCGTCGGCCAGGTGCAGCGAGCCGAACGTGAGCCGCTGCTGGCCCGTCATCTCGTCCAGCCCCACCAAGCCGATGGTGAGCCCGATGAGCAGGGACGCGAAACCGCGCACGCGGGACGCGCCGAGCACGGACGTGACCGCGATGAACGCCAGCACCATGATCGCGAAGAAGTCCGGCGCGCCGATGTCCACGGCGAACTTCGCCACCGTCGGCGCGAGCAGGACGAGCAGGACCGTGCCGATGAGACCGCCGACGAAGTGCCCGATGGCGGCTGCCGCAAGCGCTTGCGAACCGCGCCCCTTGCGCGCCATGGGGTTGCCGTCGATCGCCGCGACCACCGCGGCGCTCTCACCCGGCGTGTTCAGCAGGATGGACGTGGTCGAGCCGCCGAACATGCCGCCGTAGTAGATGCCGGCGAACATGATGAAGGCGCCGGTCGGCTCCAGGCCGTAGGTGACGGGCAGCAGCAGCGCCACCGCCATCGCCGGCCCGATGCCCGGCAGCACGCCGATCGCCGTGCCCAGCAGCACGCCCAACGCCGCCAACGCCAGGTGCGTCGGCGTCAACGCGGTCGCGAAGCCCTCGAGGAGGTTGGTGAACGAGTCCACGTCAGAACATCCCCATCAGCGGTCCGCCGGGCAGCGGCACGCCCAGGAAGTTGTTGAACAGCACGAACGTCGCCACCGACAGCCCGGCGGCGAGCAACGGGTCGCGCACGAAGGCGCGGCTGCCCAGCGCGTAGGCCGCGCCCCAGAACAGGATCGCCCCGGAGATCGGGAAGCCGACCACCCCGATCAACGCCGCGTTGGCCAGGAACGCGCCGCACAGCAGCAGCACGGTCCGCCAGTCGGCCGGCGCGGAGAGGTCGACGTCCTCGCCGCCCTCCGCCTCGCCGCGCCCGCCGCGCAGCACGTCCCGCGCGAGCAGCGCGGCGACCACGATCAGCCCGACGCCGACCACCACCGGCACCGCCTTCGGCCCCACCGGGCCGCGCTGCGCGAAGTCGGTGTGGATCCGGATCGCGTCGACCAGGACCAGCACGCCCAACCCGACCAGCACCGCGGACACGCCCAGCTCCGACCGCTCCCGCAGCCACGCCCGGCTCAGGGGCTTGTTCACCGCCTTGTGCACGCCCAACCCTCCACTCATGCCAACCCCAGGTCCTTGAGCACGGTCGCCACCCGGTCGTTCTCCTCGCGCAGGAACGCGCCGAACTCGTCCCCCGGCGCGAACGCGTCCGTCCACCCGTTGCGCGCCAACGCCTCCCGCCACTGCGGCGTGCCGTGCAGGTCGGTGAACAGGTCCACCAGCCGGGCCCGGTCGGCGTCGGTGATGCCCGGCGGCGCGACCACGCCGCGCCAGTTGTTGAACTCGACGTCCACACCGGACTCGCGCAACGTCGGCGCGTCCACGCCGGGCAGCCGCGCGCCGCTGGTCACCGCCAGCACCCGGATCTGCCCGGCCTCGATCTGGTCGCGGTACTCGCCGACGCCGGACACGCCGAACGCGACCTTCCCGCCCAGCACCGAGGCCAGCAGCTCGCCGCCGCCGTCGTACGGGATGTAGTTGACCCGCCGCGGGTCGAGGCCGACGGCCTTGGCGATCAGCATCGGCGCCAGGTGGTCGGGCCCGCCGGGCGACGAGCCGCCGCCGACCGTGACCGCGCCCGGGTCCGCCCGCCACGCCCCGACCAGCTCGTCCAGCGTCCGGTACGGCGAGTCCGCGCCGACCACCACGATGTCCGGCTCCTCGATGAGCTTCGCGATCGGCGTGGTGTCCAGCAGCGACGACGGCGCCTTGTTCGTGTAGACGCTGCCGACCACGCCCAGGCCCATGGACATCACGAGCTTGCCGTTGCCGCGCTCGCTGACCGTGCGGCCGAGCCCGACCGTGCCGCCCGCGCCGGGCAGGTTGAACACCTCGGTGTTGCGGATCAGCTCCGCGTCCTCCATCGCCTTCGCCGCGGTGCGCGCCGTGACGTCGTAACCGCCGCCCGGCGCGTTCGGCACCAGCACGCGCAGGCTGCGCAACGACGCCGCGGTGTCCGCGCCGGACGTCAGCAGGGGCGGCACGAGGACGACGACCGCCAACGCGCCGGCGACCGCGACCCAGTTCCTGATCCGCACTGTGATCCCCACCTCTCTTCCGCGTGGTTGGACATGTTGCACTCGTGTAAACAGGGAAGTCCCGCTTGCGCGCCTAAGGGTTCTTTTGTTCTTTGTGGTCATCGGGAGGTGCTGATTGGCCGAGAAGATCGGGCGCGGATCGCTGGCCCGTCAGCTGCTCGTGTGGCAACTGGTAGTGGTCGTGGCGCTGCTGTGCGCGGTGGGAGTGCTGTCGGTCGTCCAAGCGGGGAACAACTTCCGCACGACCGAGGGACGCCGGATGCTGTCCGTGGCCGAGGACGTCGCCGCGACGGCGGGTGTGCGGGCGTCGTTGGCCGACCCGCTGCGGCACTACGCGCTGGCGCCGTTCGCGGAGAGCGCCCGCAGCCTGTCCGGCGCCAGCTACGTGATCATCACCGACCCCGGCCGCAAGGTCCTGACCTCGCCGGACCCGAGCCAGGTCGGCGAGCCGCTCGAGGTCGGCGACAGCACGGCGGCGAGCGGCCGGTCGTGGGTGGGCGAGCTGGGCGGCGCGACCGTGGCGCACGTGCCGGTGATCGGCGACGACGGCGCGGTGATCGGGCTGGTCGCGGCCGGGCGGCAGGCGCCGGGCTTCTGGGACGGTGTGCTGGACTCGCCCGACAACGCGCTGCGGCTGCTCGGGGTGGCGCTGGTCATCGGCGTCACGGGGTCGCTGCTGCTCGCGCGGCGGGTGAAGAACCAGACGCTGGGCCTGGAGCCGCACGAGATCACCGCGCTGGTCGAGTACCGGGAGGCACTGCTGCACGGCATCAAGGAGGGCGTCGTCGCGCTCGACCCGCAGCACCGGATCACGCTGGTCAACGACCACGCGCGCGACCTGCTGGCGCTGCCGCCGGACGCGGTCGGCCGGTCGGTGTCCGCGCTCGACCTGGACGAACGGCTGCGCGACGTGCTCACCGGCCGGGCGACCGGCGTGGACCAGCTCGCGCTCACCGGCGGCCGGGTGCTCACGCTCAACTACATGCCGCTCGACGTGCACGGCGCCGTGGTCACCCTGCGGGACCGGACCGAGCTGACCACGTTGCGCGACGAGCTGGACGCGAACCGGCACGCCACCGACACGCTGCGCGCGCAGGCGCACGAGTTCAGCAACCGCCTGCACACCATCGCGGGCCTGGTCGAGCTCGGCGAGTACGACGAGGTGCGCGGGTTCATCAGCCGCATCACCACCGCGCACGGCGCCTGGCGCGCGGAGGTCGGCTCGAAGGTCGCCGACCCGGCCGTGGCGGCGCTGCTGATCGCCAAGTCCAGCCTCGCCGCCGAACGCGGCATCGGCCTGCGGATGGCGCCGGACAGCTCGCTCGGCGCGGTGGACGAGGCGTTGTCCACGGACCTCGTCACGGTGATCGGGAACCTGGTGGACAACGCGCTGGACGCGCTGTCGGAGCGCGGTTGGATCGAGGTGTCCGTGCGGTCGACGTCCGAGGAGGTCGTCGTGGTGGTGCGCGACTCCGGGCCGGGCGTGGCGGCGGGGCTGGCCGAGGAGGTCTTCCGGCACGGGTTCACCACCAAGGCCGCCGAGCAGGGCAGGCGCGGGCTCGGACTGGCGTTGACCCGGCAGACGTGCCTGCGGCGCGGCGGGTCCGTCCGGGTGCACAACGAGGACGGCGCGGTGTTCACCGCACGGCTGCCCGTGGAGGTGCCGGTGTGATCAGGGTCCTGGTGGTGGACGACGACTTCATGGTCGCCAAGGTCCACAGTGGATACGTGGCGCGGACGCCCGGGTTCGAGGTCGTCGGCGTGGCGCACAACGGCGCGGACGCGCTGCGGCTGGTGCGGGAGCTGCGGCCGGACCTGGTGCTGCTGGACGTGTACCTGCCCGACGTCGACGGGTTGGCCGTGCTGCGGGAGCTGCGCGGGGTGGCCGACGACGTGGACGTCATCGTGATCACGGCGGCCACGGACGTGGAGACGGTGCGCGGCGCCATGCGCGGCGGCGTGCTGCACTACCTGATCAAGCCGTTCGAGTACGCGGCGCTGCGCGACCAGCTCGCCCACTTCGCCGCGCTCGACCGGCGGCTCGACCAGCTCGCGTCGGCCGGGCAGGCGGACGTGGACCAGGTGTTCGGCGCGCGGCCGAGCACCGCGCCCGTGCTGCCGAAGGGGCTGACCGCGCAGACCGCCGCGCTGGTGGAACGCGTGCTGCGGGACCGCCCGGTGACGGCCAGCGAGTGCGCGGACGCCACCGAGCTGGCCAGGGTGTCCGCGCGGCGGTACCTGGAGCACTTCGTGAGCACCGGCAAGGCCGAGGTGCGGCTGAAGTACGGCGGCACCGGGCGGCCGGAACGCCTCTACGTCTGGCTGGGCTGACGCGGGTCAGCCGGGCTTGCGCACGATCAGGTAACCCTGCCGCGTCTTCTCCCACTTCGGGTCGGCCGGCTCCCGCTCCAGCCGGGTGTGCGGCTCGAACCCGGCCTCGGCGAGCTGGCCGAGCACCCGGTCGGGGTCGAGGCGGAACACGTCCAGCAGGATGTCGTGCCCGTAGCCCTGCTCGTACCGCCGGACCTCGTCGCCGATCTGGAACGCCAGCACCAGCAGGCCGCCGGGCGCGAGCACGCGGTGGAACTCGGCGAACACCGCCGGGTGCCGCTCCCACGGCACGTGGATCACCGAGTACCAGGCCAGCGCGCCGCCCAGCGAGCCGTCCGGCAGGTCGAGGTCCAGCATCGAACCCACCTCGAACCGCACGTCCGGGTGGTCGCGGCGGGCGACCTCGACCATCCCGGGCGACAGGTCGATGCCGAACACGTCCACGCCGAGCCGCTTGAGGTAACCGGAGATCCGGCCTGGACCGCAGCCGACGTCCGCGACCCGGCCCCGCACCAGCTCGGCGAACAGCCCGAGCACCGCCCGGTCCGCCGGGATCTCCGCGAGCAGGTCGCGCGCGAGGTCGGCGTAGCTGTGGGCGACGGTGTCGTAGGCGGTGCGCGCCATGGTGAGGAACTCGGGCTCGGTCACGCCCCGGGACCTTAGTCCCAGCCACCGCCGCGGCGACCCTGTTTCGTCTGGGCGCGGCGCTTCTTCTCCGCGATGCGGCGTTCCTTCGAGCCCTTGGTCGGCTTGGTCGCACGGCGCACCGGCGGTGGCGCGGCGGCGGCGTCGCGCAGGAGGCGGGCGAGCCGCTCGCGGGCCGCCTGGCGGTTCTGCAACTGCGCCCGGTGTTCGCTCGCGGTCACCGTGAGCACGCCGTCCACCAGGCGTTTCTCGAGGCGGCCGAGCATCCTCGCGCGCAACCACCCCGGCACGGACGGCGAGGCAGCCAGGTCGAAGCTCAGCTCGACCCGGCTGTCCGCCGTGTTCACGCCCTGGCCACCGGGGCCCGAGGACCGGGAGAACCGCTCGCTCAACTCGGCCGCCGGTATCACCAGCGTCCGCGTCACGGTCAGGTCCTCGGCCACCGGTACAGGTTAGAAGACCAGCCCCGGCACGGTCGCCAGCTTTACCACCTCTTCGACGGTGAGCGGCTGCGATCCGCCTGACAAGGGGGTGGTGTCGAAGTCGCCGGTGCCGCGGTCCTCGATGCCCTGGGACGACACCTGCATCATCTTGTCGTTCGGCAGTTCCACCGTGACGCGGATCGGCCGGCCCGGGCCGCTCGGGTCCGTCTCCACCTTGACCGCACGACCGTCGCTCGTGGCCCGCTCGACGCAGGTGCGGTCGGGCGACTGGAACGTCGGGAACCCGCAGTCCTCGTACGAGCGGTGCGAGAACATGATGAACGACACGATGCCCGCGCCCCGGCTGGAGGTCACCTCCGTCGTCGACTGGTAGAACGGCCCGGCCCCCCAGAACCCCCAGTAGCCGGCCTCTCCCTCCGGACCTCGCGGCAGGACGCCTTCCGGGATCGCGCCGGAATCGCGCAGGATCCGCGTCAGCTCCGCCGCGTGCTCGTCGGACATGCCCTGGTCCAGGGGGGTCGAGGGAAAACCGGCCGAGGTGCGCGGCACCACCACCTGGGACTCGGACGTGCCCGCCTGCCCCGCGTCCGGACCGCCGCCACCCACTCCGCCGCCGAGGTTCATCATGGTCGGCGCGGCGATCACGACCGCCGCGACGACCGCCGCCGTGCCGACGGACGCGTACCGGGTCGCCACCTTGCGCCTGCCGGCACGCCGGATCGCCGGCTTGTCGACGGCCAGCGGCGGTTCGTCGGCGAACGCCGTGGCCAGGGTCTGCTTGATGTCTGTCATCGCTGCTCCTCCAGGACGTCGTGCCCGAGAAGGTCGCGCAGCGCGGCCAAGCCCTTGGCCGCCTGGCTCTTCACGGTGCCTTCGGTTCGCCCGAGGAGGCGTGCGGTCTCCGTGACGCTCAGGTCCTCCCAGTAGCGGAGCACCACCACCGTCCGCTGGCCCACCGGCAACGACGCCAGCGCGCGGCGCACGTCGAGGTCGGACGGGGCGCCGGCCACCGGTGTGTCCGGCACCGCGTCGACCACCGTCTCCCGCCGCCGGAACGCCCGCCGCGAGTCGTCGATGGCCGCGCGGACCAGCACCTTCCGCGCGTAGGCGTCCGGCGACACGTCCCGGCGCACCCTGGGCCAGGCGACGTACAGCTTGGTCAACGCCGTCTGCACCAGGTCTTCGGCGCGGTGCCAGTCCCCGCACAGCAGGTACGCGGTCCGCCGCATCACCAGCGCACGGGCGTCGACGTACTCGTCGAACTCACGATCGCGATCCACTCGGCCCCTCCTCGGTCGCCGCTTGATACGGATCGGCGACCGCCGGAGGTTGCTGCCGAAAGCCGGTGACGTGACCGGCGCTAGAAACGCGGGTGGTCGCCCACCAGTGCGGCGCCCGGCTCGTCCGAGCGGACCACGTCGCCCAGCACCCACGCGGGCACGTGGCGAGCCGTGAGCACGGCCAGGGAGCGGTCCACGTCCTCGGGCGCGACCACGGCGACCATGCCGACGCCCATGTTGAACGTCTTCTCCATCTCCTCGCGCTCCACCCGGCCGCGCTGGGCGATCAGGGCGAACACGGGCGCGGGCGTCCAGGTGCGGCGGTTGAGCTCGGCGCGCAGGCCCTCGGGCAGCACGCGGGCCAGGTTCGCGGCCAGGCCACCACCCGTGACGTGGGCGAACGTGCGCACCTCGGCCTCGGCGGCCAGCGCGAGGCAGTCCTTGGCGTAGATGCGGGTCGGTTCGAGCATCTCCTCGCCGAGGGTGCGGCCGAACTCCTCGACGTGGCCCTCCAGGGGCATCCGGGCGATGTCCAGCAGCACGTGCCGCGCCAAGGAGTACCCGTTCGAGTGCAGGCCGGACGAGCCCATGGCGATCACCACGTCACCCGCGCGCACCCGGTCCGGGCCGAGCATGGAGGACGCCTCGACCACGCCGACGCCCGTGCCGGAGATGTCGTAGTCGTTCGCGCCCATCAGGCCGGGGTGCTCGGCGGTCTCGCCGCCCAGCAGCGCGCACCCCGCCAGCACGCAGCCCTCGGAGATGCCCTTGACCAGCGCCGCGACCTTGTCCGGGTCGACCCGGCCGATCGCGATGTAGTCCTGCATGAACAGCGGCTCCGCGCCGCACACCACGAGGTCGTCCACGACCATCGCGACCAGGTCGATGCCGACCGTGTCGTGCTTGTCCAACGCCTGCGCGACCGCGATCTTGGTGCCGACGCCGTCGGTCGAGGACGCGAGCACCGGTTCCTTCCAGCGGTCGAGCTTGAGCTGGAACAACCCCGCGAAGCCGCCGATGCCGCCGAGCACCTCGGGACGCTGCGCCTTGGCCGCCCACGGCTTGAGCTTCTCCACCGCCTCGTCGCCGGCTTCGATGCTTACTCCAGCTGCGGCGTAGGTCGCCTTGGCGCTGTCCGTCACGTCTCTGTGCTCCACATTCAGGGCATCCACATTCGGTACATCCGTGTCCAGCCGGGCGAGCGCCCTGCTCCGCCGACTGTCAGGGGCGTTGCAGGGCGTCTTCGGCACCGTACCCGTTCGTCAGGACGGGGGTCGCCGAGCCCGCGACGCCCCGGATCCCCTCGAGCAGGTGCTTGCCGATCAGCGCGTCGTCGGGCAGCGGGATCGGGTAGTCCCCGTCGAAGCACGCCGTGCACAGCCGCGTCTTGGGCTGCTCGCTGGCCGCGATCAGCTCCTCCAGCGACACGTAGCCGAGCGAGTCCGCGCCGACCGAGCGGCGGATGCCGTCGGTGTCCAGGCCGTTGGCGATCAGCTCGGCCCGGGAGGCGAAGTCGATGCCGTAGAAGCACGGCCACTTGACCGGCGGCGACGCGATCCGCACGTGCACCTCGAGCGCGCCCGCCTCGCGCAGCATCCGGACCAGGGCGCGCTGCGTGTTGCCGCGCACGATCGAGTCGTCCACCACGACCAGGCGCTTGCCGCGGATCACGTCCCGCAGCGGGTTCAGCTTCAGCCGGATGCCCAGCTGGCGGATGGTCTGCGACGGCTGGATGAACGTGCGGCCGACGTAGGCGTTCTTGACCAGGCCGGAGCCGTACGGGATGCCGCTGGCCTGCGCGTACCCGATGGCGGCGGGCGTGCCGGACTCGGGCACCGGGATGACCAGGTCGGCCTCCACCGGGTGCTCCGCGGCCAGCCTGCGGCCGATCTCGACGCGGGTGGCGTGCACCGAGCGGCCGGCGATCGTGGTGTCCGGTCGGGCCAGGTAGACGTACTCGAAGATGCAGCCCTTGGGCTCGGGGGTGGCGAACCGGCTGGACCGCAGGCCGTTCTCGTCGATCGCGATCAGCTCGCCCGGCTCGACCTCGCGGACGAACGACGCGCCGACGATGTCCAGCGCCGCCGTCTCGCTGGCGACGACCCAGCCGCGCTCCAGCCTGCCGAGCACCAGCGGGCGCACGCCGTGCGGGTCGCGGGCCGCGTAGAGGGTGGACTCGTCGGAGAACGTGAGGCAGAACGCACCGCGCAGGGTCGGCAGCAGCTGCAGGGCCGCCTGCTCGATGCCGATGTCGGCGGCCTGCGCGGCGAGCAGGCCGCAGATCAGGTCGGAGTCCGTGGTCGCGCCGTGGCTGGTGTCCACGCCGACCTCGCGCGCCTTCACCATCAGCTCGGCGGTGTTGACCAGGTTGCCGTTGTGGCCGAGCGAGAGGCCCGAGCCGGTGGCCGTGGTGCGGAACGTCGGCTGCGCGTTCTCCCACGTGGTGGAGCCGGTGGTGGAGTAGCGGCAGTGGCCGACGGCGACGTGGCCGCGCAGCGCCTGGAGCACCTGCTCGTCGAACACCTGGCTGACCAGGCCGAGGTCCTTGAAGACCACCACCTGGCTGCCGTCGCCGACCGAGATGCCGGCGGCTTCCTGGCCGCGGTGCTGGAGGGCGTAGAGGCCGAAGTAGGTGAGCTTGGCGACCTCTTCGCCGGGTGCCCACACGCCGAACACACCGCATTCCTCGCGGGGTTCGCGCTCTTCCTGGATGTCGGGGTCAATGCGGCCGGTTGCTGAATGGTCGGTGACCACCGGGTTGCTCCCTAACGACGAGGGTGGGCTGCACTATCGAGTGTAAGGCTGATGGGGGGCGTCCCACCCCCCTCAGCCCCCCATCGACGTGACGAAACGCACCCTCACCCGGCCGTCAGTCGAGCTTCAGCGCGAACCAGACCCGCTCGTCGCCGGTGTGCTTGAGCGGCAGGCGGCCCCACAGCCCGTAGTGCACGAGCTGCGCCTCGCCGGTGACCTGGACGTCCGTCTCCTCGCCCGGCCAGGCCGCCCGCACCTCCGGCACGACGCCCGGCGCGAACGTCACCACCCACGCCTCGGGCACGTCGGTGAGCTGCACGAGGGCGGTGCCCTTGGTGGTCGGCGGCACGTCGGTGGCGTACTTGGCGGCGAGCAGGGTGGTGAGCGCCTCGTCGATGCCGTCGACGGCGAAGTCCGCGTCGCCCGTCACCAGCTCGCGCAGGGCCGCCTGGGCGTCCCAGCGGCGGAGGTCGAGCTCGTGCGCGATCCGCCGGTGCCAGACCCACGCCAGGTCCGGCGCGGCGGGCGAGAACGTCCAGGCCGCCCGGTTGCCCGGGACGGCGGGCAGCAGCTCGGCGGCCTTGGCCAGCTGGGCGTCCAGGTACGCCAACGGCTCCACCTCGGCCGGCGGGCGCGGCAGGCGCAGCTGGACCGGGCTGCCGGTGCGGAGGTACTCCAGCGACGTCTCCAGGAACCTGCCGACGTGCAGCGTCAGGTCGGTGAACGTCCAGCCGGGGCAGCTGGGCACCTTGGCGGTGGGGTCGGCCTTCCCGACCGCCGCCCGGAACATCTCCGCCTGCGCGGTGAAGACCTCGGTCCACCGCTGGGTGGTCCAACCTCCAGGCACGTCCAGCCTCCCGCTTGAGTCGATCGGTGCGCGGCCATCGTGCCGCACGGGCCGCGGTCCCGGCGGCGGAAGGCCGACCTTCCCACCTATCGACGCGGGAACCGGGCCGCCGGTGCCCTCCGATCGGGAATGCCTCCGGGTGGGCGAGCGGGCGGACCCGGTCGTCGACCTCGTCGCCGCCCGCCCCGTCACGCCAGGTCGACGACCACCTTCACGTCGTCGGGCTCCCGCTCCAGCGCCTCGGTGAAGCGGTCGAGGGGCACGCGGCGGGTGATCAGGCCGTCCAGCCACGGGCGGCTGGCTCGGGAGAGGGCGTCGGCGGCGGCGAGGTAGTCCGGCAGGCCCGCGTTGACCGTGCCGAGGACCGTCTTGTTGCCCAGCACCATGCCGTCGAACACAGCCGGGTCCAGCGGCACGGGGTCGTGCTCGCCCGAGATGCCCGCCACGACGGTGACCGACGCGCGGCGGGCGCACTCCCAGATCAGGGACGCGACGCCGGTGCACTCGATCGCCACGTCGACCTCGGCGGCGACCCCGGCCAGGTCCCGGTGGTAGGTGGCGCCCAGCGTGGTGACCAGGTCCGGCTTGCGGCCGTCGGTGACGCGGTCGACCACGTGCACCTCCACCCCCTGCTGCACGCCGAGCAACGCCGCCAGCAGGCCGATCGGCCCCGCGCCGGTGATCAGCGCCGACCGGACCGGCAGGTGCGACCGCGCGGCCACCGCCGACACCTGCGCCCACGCCTTGGCCACCACCGACGCGGGCTCCGTCAGCACGCCCGCGTCACCCAGCGTCGGGTCGAGCCGCACGGCGAACTTCGGCGGCACGGTCCAGCGCTGCATGCCGTACCCGTCGAGCTCCTTGATCCCGCGCTCGGTGTACCTGCCGTTGCGGCAGAAGTCCCACGCGTCCACCGCGCACGCCGGGCACGGCTCGGGGTCGGGTCGGCGCACCACCCCGGCCACCAGGTCGCCCGGCGCGAACGCCGGCGTAGGGCTGCTGATCACCCGCCCGAGCGACTCGTGGAACGGCACGATGTGCTCCCGGCCGGGCGGCAACCAGCCGAAACCGTCGCGGACGATCTCCACGTCGGTGCCGCACACGCCCGCCAGCAGTCCCTCGACCAGCAGCTCGCCGTCTGCCGGGACGACCTCGCGGTCCACCACCCGTGACGCCGAAGGCTTGCCGGGGACGACCTCCGCCGCCCTCACGCCGCACCGCTGCGGTGGCGTTCGTCGCGGGTGTGGCCACCGAACAGCACCGCCGCGCTGTTCACCAGCGCCAGGTGGCTGAACGCCTGCGGGAAGTTGCCGAGCATCCGCCCGGTGCCCGCGTCGTACTCCTCCGCCAACAGCCCCACGTCGTTGCACAGGTCCACGAGCCGGTCGTACATCGCCAGCGCCTCCTCGCGTCGCCCGGCCAACGCCAGCGCGTCGACGTACCAGAACGAGCACGCCAGGAAGCTTCCCTCCACACCGACCAATCCGTCCACTTCGGACTCCCCGTGCCCGGTCTCGTACCGGTCGACCAGGTCGCCGTGCTTGAGCACCCGCGAGATCGCGTCCAGGGTGCCGAGCACGCGCGGGTCGTCGCCGGGCAGGAAGCCGACCGCCGGGATCAGCAAGGTGGCCGCGTCCAGCTCGGTGCCGCCGTAGTACTGGGTGAACGCGCCCACCGACGCGTTCCAGCCCTTCGCCAGCACCTCGGCGTGCACGGCCTCGCGCAGCTCCCGCCACCGCTGCACCGGACCGGGCAGGTCGTGCTCCTCCACCGCGCGCACCGCCCGGTCGAACGCCACCCACAGCATCACCCGCGAGTGCGTGAAGTGCCGGTCCGGGCCGCGCACCTCCCACAGCCCCTTGTCCGGCTGCTCCCACACCTTCTCCAGGTGCCGCAGCATGCCGCGCTGCATGGCCCACGAGTCCGCCGTCTCGCCGAGACCCCGTTCCCGGGCCAGGTGCAACGCGTCCATCACCTCGCCGTACACGTCCAGCTGCAACTGCCGGTAGGCCGCGTTCCCGACCCGCACCGGCCGCGCGCCCCGGTAGCCGGGCAGCCAGTCGACCTCCCACTCGACCAGGTGCCGCTCGCCGCCGAGGCCGTACATGATCTGCAGGTCGGCCGGGTCGCCCGCGACGGCGCGCAGCAGCCACCTCCGCCACGCCGCCGCCTCGTCCGTGCAGCCGAAGTTGTCCAGCGCCAGCAACGTGAACGTGGCGTCGCGCAGCCAGCAGTACCGGTAGTCCCAGTTGCGCTCGCCGCCGAAGGTCTCCGGCAGCGACGTGGTCGGCGCGGCCACGATCCCGCCGGTCGGCGCGTACGACAGGCCCTTCAACGTGATCAGCGACCGCCGCACGGCCTCCGCGTGCGGACCGTCGTAGTCGATCCGGGACGACCAGCCCAGCCAGAACGCCTCGGACCGCGCGACCTCCGCCATCGCGTCCACGGGCGCGGGCGGCTCGTCGGGCGAGTAGGCGAACTCCATCACCCACGACAGCCGCTCGCCCGCCGAGATGGTGAACTCCGCCTCGTGCGCGCGTTCGCCGTGCACCCGGTACGGCAGCCGGTCGCCGTAGAGCGCGACCGCGGACGGACCTGCGAGCGCGACGATGCACTCCTGCCCGTCCCGCTCACCGCGGCGCACCCACGGCACCGAGTCGCCGTAGGCGAACCGCAGCACCCACCGCAACGACATCTCGACCTGCCCGGCCACGCCCTCCAGCACGCGCACCACCCGCGTGTCGGCGTCCCAGTCGTCCTGCTCGGGCGGCATGGTGTCGATCAGCCGCACCACGCCGTCCACGGTCTCGAACTCGGTCTCCAGCACCAGGCTGCCGTCCCGGTAGGACCGTCGCACCGACACCACCTCGCCGGTCGGCGCGATCCGCCAGTGCCCGTCGTCCTCGGTGCCGAGCAGTCGGGAGAAGCAGGACGGCGAGTCGAACCGCGGCATGCACAGCCAGTCGATCGACCCGTCCCGTCCCACCAGGGCCGCCGTCCTCAGGTCGGACAGCAGCGCGTAGTCCTCGATCCGTCCAGGTCCTGTGTCGCCCACGCCGCCGACCCTACGTACCCGCGTTCGACCGTGCGCGCTCTCGCGCACGTTGCCCGCAATGCGTCTTACGGGTGAGGCCGATCCGATACGTTGGTCCTCATGCGCCGTGTCGTGCCGCTCATCGCCGCCTTGGCCCTGCTCGGGGGCTGTTCGCAAGCCACTGACGGGTCCGCGACCCCCGGTGGCCCGACGCCCACGACCACCGCGACGGGCCAGACGTCCGGGTCGGGCAAGCCGTCCTCGACCTCCAAGGAGCCGGCCAAGCGCCCGAAGACGATCAACGTCGAGGGCGTCGACCCGTGCGCCCTGCTGACCGAGGCGCAGCGCGCGGAGTTCGGCCTGGACCAGCCGCCGCAGCCGAGCGACGACGCCCCGGGCAAGAAGGGCTGCACGATCAGCCGCGGGGACCGCAAGCACTTCGTCGGCATCGTCGCCGACACCACCGCGGGCATCGACGAGTACGCGAAGTCGGACGGGAAGGTGACCAGGCTGGAGGTCGGCGGCTTCCCCGCGCTGCTGGTCGAGGCCGACACCGCCCTCGGTCTGTCCTGTTCGGTCACGGTGGACGTCTCGGACGGCCAGGTCGTCGACGTGGGCGCTTTCAGCCTCGGCGACGTCGACCTCGCGACCCTCTGCCAGGTCGTCCAGCCGGTCGCGGCGGCCGTCGTCGCCAACGTGAACAAGTAGAACTACCCCCTTTGCGAAGGGAACCGCCCACCCGCGTCATGCATCAGAGCTAAAGTCGTCCCAGATGCACACGCTGGGGTATGTGCAGCACTGAGGAGGGGTGTGCCGTGTTCATCGCGGATGGTGGTGGCGGAGGATCGACGCCGACGACGCTCCCGGACTACGCCGGAGCGCAGCGGAAGTTGAGCATCGAGCCCTCGGCGATCCCGGACGCGCGCAAGGTGTTCGCCGACGCGTTGAACCAGCTGGACTCGAAGCTCCGGGTGGCGATCGCGGAGCTGAGGGCGAAGCCCTGGGCGGGCGACCCGGTGAGCAACGAGACCGCCGACCGGTTCAACCAGGACACGTTCGAGTCGGGCGACTCGGCGGGCCTGACGGCCCTCAAGGCCTACCGCGACCAGCTCCAGGGCGTGGTCGACCAGCTCACCGCCATCGAGGCCGACTACCGGCGCGTCGAAGGCGACAACACGGCGTCCTGGGGACGCATCAACAACGGCTGACCTTGCCGACCTACGCACCCGAGGGGGGCGAGCACGATGGGTGACCACCGCTGGCGCGGGTATGCCCACCCCGATCTCTACCGGATGATCAACGAGGGGCCGGGCGTTGCCGCGTCCCGGCCACTCGAGGACTCCTGGAAGTCCCTGTCCGAGGCCTTGGGCGAGATCGACACCTCGATCCAGCAGGGGCTCGCCAAGCTCGGCGCGAGCTGGGAGGGCGACACCGCCGACTCCACGACGGCCACGCTGTCGCCGCTCGCCGCGTGGGCGTCGGACGCCCAGCAGGGCTCGGGCACGATGGAGACCTCCGCCCAGCTGCAGGCGGACTACATCGCGAACGCCCGCAAGGAGATGCCCGAGCCGGTCCCGGTGACCACCGAGGCGCCGTCGCTGGGCGACAAGATCCTGGGCGGGCTGACCGGTCCGGTCGGGATGATGCACGTCATCCAGCAGCAGGAGGACCACGAGCGGCAGGAAGCGGCGCAGGACAACGCCGAGGCCAAGGCCGTCGAGGTGATGAACAACTACCAGTCCAGCAGCGAGTGGAACGCCGACACGCTGGGCAAGTTCGTCCCGCCGCCGAAGGTCGTGATCGACACCCCGCCGCCGGCCGGCGCGGGTGAGTTCAACAACACCAGCGCGAGCTACAACTCCACCCCGACGTGGACGCCGCCGGGCGGTGGCGGTGGCACCACGAACACCTCGTGGGCGCCGCCGTCGACCGGCACGCCCGTGCCGCAGCCCGGCCTGGTGCCCGGCACCGGTGGCACCACGAACACCTCGTGGGCGCCGCCGACGACGGGCACCCCGACGGTGCCGCCGCCGTCGGTCAACCCCCCGGTGAACCTGCCGCCGAAGCCGCCCGTCGGCCCGATGCCCCCTCCCACGTGGACCCCGCCGAAGCCGCCCAACAACGGCCCGCAGGTCCCGCCGAGGGTGCCCACCGGTCCCGGTGGTCCTCCCCGTCCCGGTCTGCCGACCGGTCGCGGGCCCGGCATGCCGGGTGTGCCCGGCGGTCCGAACGCCAACGGTCCCGGCGGCATGCGCCCCGGTATGCCCGGCATGGGCGGTATGCCCGGTTCCGGCATGCCCGGCGGCGCGGGTGTGCCCGGCGGCAGCAACCCGGCCGGCATGCCCGGTCGCGGCGGCGCCGCGGGTGTCGGTGGCTTCGGTCCCGGCGCCGGTGGTCCCGGTGCCGGTGGTCCCGGCGCGGCGGGTCGTCCGGGTGCGGGCGGTCCGGGCATGGCCGGTGGGGCGGCAGGCGCGCACGGCGGCAACGGCGAGGACGACATCGAGCACAAGGCAGCCGACTACCTGGTCGAGACGAACGACGTGTTCGGCGACGACCGGCTCGTCGCGCCGCCGGTGATCGGGGAATCGCCGCAGTAGGGTTCGATCCTCCGGTGCACGGGCTCGCGTCGACCTGGCGCGGGCCCGTGTCCGGCGTTCAGGGGACGGGGATTTCGGTGACGTATTTCGGGGGGTCCGCGGAGCGGGAGCCGATCGAGCTCTCGGCCGAGGAGTTCGACGTGCTCTGGGAGCGCCTCGACCTGGGCCAGATGCCGCTGGTGATCAAGGTGCCGTCGCCGGGCAAGACCCACGCCGAGCGCGCCGACCTGGAGCGGCGCGTCTGGCAGGGCATCGGCGCGCGCGGCCTCGGCGGTCCGACCGGGCTGCACCCGGAGCTGGACTACCTGCTGCGGCTGTTCAGCAGGCCCGAGCGCGAGGTCGACGGCCGGGTGTGGATCGGCAAGAGCGTGCGGGTGCTGGCCGTGGCCAACGGCGACGAGGGCGCGGTGGCCACGCTGACCGAGAACCGGCTCACGTTCCGGCGGGCGGCGGGCAGCGGCCTGCCGTCGGCGGTGCTGAGCGCGCTGCCCGCGCACCCCGCAGGCACCGGGCACTCGGTCACCATGCCGAGCGCCGACCTGGAGGCCGCGGTCAAGAAGTCCGACGGCTCGCCCAAGAGCCTGGAGAACTCGTTGCGCCAGCACGGCGTGCGCCAGGAGGACGCCGTCACGCTGGTGAAGATGTTCACCGGGCTCGTGCACACCGGCAACTTCGGCGCGGCGGCCCGCGACAAGTACGGCAAGCGGTGCCGGCCGGACCGCGTGGTCGCGTTCTTCGACACCGAGGATGGCCGCTACCTGCAGCAGCGACGGGCGTCGAACGGCACCGCGCCGTGGAGCACGTTCAGCCCGACCGACTCGCGCCGGCTCGCGCACCAGGTCGAGGAACTGCTCGCCGAAGCGGTGCGCGCCACGAAGTTCTGACGCCGCCGGCGCGCGGGTGGTCATCCGCGCGACACCGGCCCCACGACGGCTCTGCGCGCGGCGATAGCCTGGGCGGGTGCCGTCGAAGTCCGTTGACCCCCACGAGGTTCGCGCCGCGGTCGAGGCCGTGCTGCCCTGGCTCGCCGGCGAGGCCGAGCAGCCGGACCGCCCGGTGCTGGCGGCGGCCGTGCGGCTGAGCCTGCGGACGCTGGAGCAGGTCGCGCCGGGCCGCAGCGTGGAGGTGCGGGTGCCGCCGTTCGCCGCCGTGCAGTGCGTGGCGGGTCCCCGGCACACCCGCGGCACGCCGCCGAACGTGGTCGAGACCGACCCGCGCACGTGGCTGGAGCTGGCCGTGGGCAGGCTCGGGTGGACCCAGGCAGTGGCGGACGCCAAGGTCACCGCGTCCGGGAGCCGGGCCGATCTCTCAACCCTGCTCCCGGTGCTCCGCTTCTAGCTAAGCTCGACCGCGTGAAGGCGCTCAAGGCGGGTCTCGCCATCCTCGCGGTCGGAACCCTCCTCGTCGGTTGCAGCACCGATTGGGAGGAAGAGGTCCGGTTCAAGGTCACCCGGATCACGCCCGAGCACGAGACCACCCCGGGGAACGTGTCCCCGCCTTACGTGGTCCTCGCGCTGGACCAGGAGGACCCCGGACCGCTGGTGCCGTTGAACACGACCGGTGCCGAGATCGGCCAGTTCCCGGAAGGCGTCAAGGCCGGCGACGCGGTGATCTGCAAGGTGCGCCAGGTCGAGGAGAACAACCTCGACGGCCTCGAACCGGAGTCCGAAGTCGGCCCTTGCCGCTTGGCCTAGAACCAGGACCCGACCGTCTTGTCCCAGGCCTTGCCGACGCCCTCCACCGCGTCGCGGCCCAGTTCGACCACGTCACCGACACCGCCGACGACGACGTCCACGGTGTCGTTGACGACCTCCTTGCCCGTGTCGAGCAAGCCGGTGCCCGCCTCGGACCAGTTGCCGTTCACCGCCTCACGACCGGCGTTCCAGAGCCCGGTGCCCGCGTCCTTCGCCAGGTCGGCCGCACCGACGGCCGTGCCGCCGACGAAGTCCACCACCGGTCCGACGCCCGGGATGTGCGAGCCGGGCAGCGACGGGCCGAGCGGGTTCTCGTCCCAGTCCTGCGAGGTCACCGAGCCGCCGTCGCCGGTCGCGATCCGGGCCAGGTTCTGCACCGACTCCGAGCCCTCCGTGTAGTACTCGGAGTGCGCGCCGAGCGCGGACGTGCCATCGGTGGTGCCGAAGGTCTTGGCGCCGAACCGGTCGTCGTACGGGCCGATCGAGGAGCCGTCCTCGGTGAACCAGCTGGAACTGGTGCCCTGCACCACCGGGTCGTGCTCGGTCGCGCCCACGTAGACGTGACCGGGACCGGCGGAGAGCTGGTCGACGTTCGACGCGCCCACGCCGGGCGACCCGACGAAGGCGATGTCGTCGGCCGCCAGGCCGTTCATGCCCGCGTAGCCGACGGTGGTGGAACCGTAGGAGTGGCCGATCACCGTGAGGTGCGGGTCGTGGCCCGCGGCTTCCGCGGCGGCGCGGTAGCCGTTGACGTCGGCGACCAGGTTCGCGCCGCCCTCGCGGGCCTGCGCCGGGTTGTCGACTTCACCGGGCGCCCAGCCGGGCGCGTCGTAGCCGAGCCACTGGATGGTGGCGTTGCCGTCCGCGCCCATCTGCTCGCGCAGGTTCGCGGCCTGGCTGAGGCCGAAGCTGCCCATGTCGGAACCGGTGCCCGGCACGCAGACCGCGAGGTTGTTCGCGGTGTCCGGGTCGCCGTACGCGACCGCCATGCCGCCATCGCCACGCGGACCGTACGGGTCGTAGGCGAGGAGGCGGACATCGCTCTCGTCCCAGCCCTTCTTGACGGCGATCTGCTCGGCGTTCTTGAGGCTGTCCGCCGCCTTCTGCGCGTTCTCGGCCTTGGTGGCGGCTTCCTGGCGCTGCTCGCTCAACGACGCGTACCGCTCGTCGTTCATGAGCTTGGTCATGTCGTCGGAGTTGTCCGGGTCGAGGCCCAACTCCTGCGCCCGCGCGGCCAGCTGCGCGTCGAGCTGGTCGCGCTGCGCGCCGAAGCGCTGGAGGTCGTCCGCGATGCGCATCCGGTTGGCCTGGTCCAGCACGCCGGACGGGAGACCGCGCAGCCGGCCGAGCTCCTGGAACTTGGTGCGCAGCAGCTCGTCCTGCTGCTCCTTGGTCAGCGACTTCCACCAGGCGGCGACCTGCTTGGGGTCGGTGCCGGGACCGGGCACGGTGGCGGAGGTGCGCATGGCCGCGACGGCGGTGTTCCAGCCGGGGTCCTTGCTCGCGGTCTCCTCGAAGCCGGGCCGGACCTTGGTGAGCGCGTCGGCGTACGAGCGGAGCACGCGCTCGTAGCCGGTCTTGACGTTGTTCAGCTGCTCGTTGACGCGGTTGGCCAGCTCACGGGTCTGCGCCTCGTCCAACGCGGGCGAGCGACCGCGCCAGAAGTCGATCAGCTGGTCGGCGCTGCCGCGCATCTGGGTGTAGGCGCGGGACGCGGCGTGGACGATGTCCGCGCCTGCGCCCAACCGCTCGCCGGCCACGGTCGCGGACTTCGCGGACAGCTCGGCGCGGGCGCCGAAACCCGCCGCGGCGTCGCCCTGCCAGCTGGAGGTCGCCGTGCTGCCGCCCGACGAGACCGACTGCCCCGCGCGGCCGACGGCGCTCATCGCGCCGGTGATGGGGTCGGAGGCCGCAGCGACCCGGCCCGCGTCGCCCGCGGCCAACTGCCCGTACAGGACCTCAGGGTCGGTGAAGCTCACGCCAGGCCCCCCTCGATGCCGCGGAACGAGGTGTTCGAGTCGTCGTCCGCGCGCTGGTAGGCATCGGCGTTCTCACTCAGGCCGTCACCGGCGTCGCGGTACCAGGCGCTGCCCCGGCGCAGGTCGTCGGACTGCTCGCCGGACCACTTGGCCAGCGCGTCGACGAACTCCGCCGCCGCGGGCACCTGGCCGAGCGCGTCGGCGTCGAGCCTGAGCATGGAGATCATCTCCGCGCCGTCGCCTGCCGCGTCCGCGCCCTCGTGGAACTGCTTGGACGCCTCGCGCAACGTCTCTGGTCGCACCCCGAACACGATTGCCCACCCTTCGCGCCGCCTGCCGCCGCCAATGCGACGCGCGTTCACCCTTCCCGGTTCCCTCGCCCCACTGGTCCAGGAGGGGGAGAAATCCGCCCGTCGGTGATCATTCGAAGGTGATCTTGCCATCGTCGAACAGCAGTTCGACCATTGACACATGACATTGTTGCTCCAGGCCTCCGGGCTCATGGTCGTCATAGCCCTCCACGAATCGGCGGACCGCCTCCGCCGGCTCGTCGTCGCCTACCTGACCCGAACACCGTCCGGCGCACGCCACCGCCTGCTCACTCCCCGCCAGATCCGTTGGCGGCGCTGGAAGTCCGCGCTCGCGGACCACGTCGTGGCCCGCTTCGCCGAGGTCCCGGTGGACGCCTTGCCGTACCCGCCCATCCCGGTGCGATCCCACCCCGAGACGTCGCGCCCGCCGGCCTGGGACGCGCTGGACCCGCCTCCCCGAATGGCCCAATCCCAGGAACCTGATCTGCCCTGCGACGACCGGTGGGACGACGAGCAGACGCCCGCGACCGACTACGCCTTGCCGAACGGCGCGACGACCGACCCGGCGGCGGCGGAGCCCGAGACGTGGCCCGAGGTGTGGCCCGAGGCGTCACCGGAATCGTGGGCGGACTCCTGGTCCGAGCCGTCGCCGGAGCCGTGGGCGGACTCCTGGTCCGAGCCGTCACCGGAGCCGTGGGCGGATTCCTGGACGGAGCCGTCGCCGGAGTCGTGGACCGAGCCGTGGACGGAGGCGTGGTCGCAACCGTGGGCCGAGCCCCGGACCGAGCGCGCCGACAGCTGCTTCACCGGCCACCTCGACGAGCCCGTCCACGCCGACCCCGTCACCGGGCGGCACGCGGTCCGCGAGTCCACCTTCGGCCGCCACGCCCTCCGCGAACCCGTCTAGCGGCGCAGGAGCTCGTCGATCTCCTCCGGCTTCATCGGCTTGGCGAAGAACCAGCCCTGGCCGGTGTCGCAGCCGATCCGGTGCAGGCGCTTGGCCTGCGCCGGTGTCTCGACGCCCTCGGCGGTGACGCCCAGTTGCAGCGCGTGGGCCAGCTGCACCAGCGTGGACACGATCTGGGCGTCCACCGCGTCCTCTTCGTCCGCCGCGCGCAGGCCCTCCATGAACGAGCCCGCGATCTTCAGCTCGTGCACGGGCAGGTGCTTGAGGTAGGCCAGGTTCGAGTAGCCCGTGCCGAAGTCGTCGATCGCGATCCGCACGCCCATCTCCGACAACGCCCGCAGCGCCTCCAGCGGCTCGTCGGCGGTGCCCATGATCGCGCTCTCGGTCAGCTCGAGCTGCAGGTGGTGCGGCGGCAGCGAGCACTCGTCCAGGATCCGCTTCACGTCCCGCACCAGCTCCGGGTCGCGGGACTGGCGCACGGCCAGGTTCACCGACACGAACGGCGCGGAGTCGCCGAACTCCTCCAGCCACCGCCGTGCCTGCTCGCACGCCCGCCGCAGCACCCACCGGCCCAGCGGGACGATCAGCCCGGTCTCCTCGGCCAGCTCGATGAACCGGTCCGGCGCCAGCCGCCCGAACTCCGGGTGCTGCCAGCGCACGAGCGCCTCCACGCCGACCACGGTGCTGTCCTCCAGCCGCACCAACGGCTGGTAGTCCACGTAGAACTCGTCGCGCTCCAACGCCGCCGGCATCGTCGCCGACAGGGTGAACCGGGCGACCTCCTTGGCGTTGCGCTCCGGGTTGTACAGCGCCCACCGCGACTTGCCGTCCGCCTTCGCCCAGTACAGCGTGATGTCCGCGTCGCGCATCAGGTCGGCCGCCGTGGTGCCCGACAGCGCGCGCTCCACGATGCCGATCGACGCCGACACGGTCAGCTCGTGCCCGCCGATCCGGATCGGCGACTCCAGCTCGCGCAGCACGCGGTCGGCGACGTCGACAATGTCCTGCGTGTCCTGCGAGCCCTCCACCAGGATGACGAACTCGTCGCCACCCATCCGGGCGACGAGCTTGCCGTCACCGGACACCGAGTGGTCCAGCCGCCGCCCGACCTCGACCAGCAGCTGGTCGCCGATGTCGTGGCCGAGGCTGTCGTTGATCACCTTGAACCCGTCCAGGTCCAGGTAGCACAGGCCGGCGCGGCGGCGCGCCCTGTTGTTGAACACCCGGCCGAGGCGCTCCAGGAACAGCGCGCGGTTCGGCAGGCCGGTCAGCGGGTCGTGCAACGCCTGGTAGCGCAGCCGGTTCTGCAGCAGGTGGCGGTCGGTGACGTCCTCGATCATCGCCACCTGGTACTGCGGGTCGCCGTGGTCGTCGCGCACCAGCGACAGCGTCAGGTGCGTCCACACCTGCTCGCCGTCGGCCCGGCGGAACCGCTTCTCCGCCCGGTAGTGGTCGCACTCGCCCGCGGTGAGCTGGTCGTACAGCCGCCAGACGCTGCCGCCGTCCTCCGGGTGCATCAGGTCGCGGATGTTGTACTGCCGCATCTCCTCGACGCTGAAACCCAGCATGTCCTGCAACGCCTGGTTCACGTCCAGGATCCGGCCCTCGATGTCGGCGATGCCGATGCCGATCGCGGCCTCGGTGAACATCGCCCGGAACCGCGCCTCGGACGCGCGCAACGCGGCTTCGGCCTGGTCACGGGCGTCCAGCACGGCCGCGCGGATCGCCTCCTGCTCGGCCAGCGTGCGTTCGCGCAGCGCGCGGGCGTACCCGGCGGCCAACGCGCCCTGCAACGCGGCCAGCCGCGAGCGCATCAGCTCGTCCGGCTGGATGCCCAGCTCGCCGAGCAGGTCGTCGCCGAGCAGCTGCACGGTGCGGCCGAGCGTGTCCGTGCCGGTGAAGTGCGCCTCGACCAGGCGCGCGCCGATCTCGTAGCCGGGCGCGGTGCGGAACGGGCTGGCGTGCAGCGCGTGCACCAGCACCTCGGTCAACGCCTGGAGGTGCTCGGCGACCTCGGCCCGCGTCATGGGCACGTAGCTGCTGCCGATGACGGCGGTGGCCCAGGTGCGGGCGAAGGACTCCGCCCCGGCCAGTACGGCGGGGTCGAGGTTCGATCGGCCCGGTGCTGCCACCCGATGGTCAACCTGTTCCGTCATGTCCGTCGGCCTACCGCCACAACCCAGAGGATACGGCTGGTCGCCGGCCGCGGTCGACAACCCGGCCCGGTGCCCGATCGGCGTCGTGGCCGCTCATCAGGCCTTCCGCCCGACGCCGCCGAAGCTGGTGAAGTGGGCGGCGTCGGGATCCACGTCGTCGGGCGACTCCGGCCGCCACAGCGGCAGCCGCGCCACGCCCGGCTCGACCAGCTCGAAACCGTCGAACATGACCTCGACCTCGCGCTTGGGCCGGAAGCACATCTCGCTGACGCCCCGGTTGTAGACGCTCCTCGCCTCGTCCCACGCGGGGTCCCACTCGCCTTCCTCGAACCCGGCGTGCGAGATCGCCAGGTAGCTGCCGTCCGGGACCGCGTCGCGGTAGTCGCCCACGATCCCGCGCGGGTCCTCGGCGTCGGGCACGAAGTGCAGCAGCGCGATCATCAGCACGCCGATCGGCTCGTCGAAGTCCAGCAGCCCCTGCACCTCGGGCGAGGCGAGCACCTGCTTGGCGTCGCGCACGTCGGTCTGCAGCACGTTGACCAGCTCGTTCCCGGTGAGGATGGCCCGGCTGTGCGCCACCGCGACGGGGTCGATGTCCACGTACACGACGCGGGCGGACGGATCCGCGGCCTGGGCGATCTCGTGCACGTTGCCGACCGTCGGGATGCCGGAGCCCAGGTCGAGGAACTGGCGGATGCCCTGCGACAGCATGAACCGCACGGCCCGGCGCAGGAACGCCCGGTGGTTGAGCACGACGCTCTTGATCACCGGCACGTCGGCGATGACCTTGTCGGCGACGGCCCGGTCGACGGCGAAGTTGTGCGCGCCGCCGAGCCAGTAGTCGTAGACCCGCGCGATGCTCGGGCGGGCCAGGTCGATGTCGCCCGGCGCCCAGTTCGGCCGCTCCACGCTGTCCACTCGGACTCCTCTGACGTGCTCGTGTTCCCACCGTTGCGGTGACACCCACATCATGGGCCAATCCGGTGAGTTAGCACACCGTCGGACCGCGCGAGTTCTTCAATCACCCACCCCAGATCTGATCACCGGGAAGAATGACGACCTTGTGAAGCACCTGTGGATCGCGGGCGCGGTCGTCTCGGTGGCGGCGCTGGTCTGGCTCATGGTCGGCCGCCGCCGCGAGCGTGGTGTGGTCAAGCCCGTCCTGCTGGGCGCCATCGGTGCGTTCCTGCTGGTCACCGGCTGGTTGTTCGCCGCCGACCCGAACGCGCCGAAGCACGAGGCGATCAAGACCGGCGGGCTCGCGGGCGGCGCGGTCGTGGCGCTGTACGCGCTGTGGCTCAACGACCGGAGGCGGCGCACGGACGAGGACCGGCAGCGGGTCGAGTCCGAGCGGCAGGCGCTGGAGAACGCGCGGGCCGAACACGATCGGTCGCGGGTCGCCGATGAGCGGTTCGCCCGATCGGTTGAACTGCTCGGTCACGACGCGGAGCAGGTCCGGGTGGGCGCGATGCACGGGTTGGCGGGGCTGGCGCGGTCGCGCGCCGAGTACACCCAGACCGTCCTCGACGTGCTGTGCGCGTACCTCCGGCGGCCGTTCGACCTGACGGAGTCGGACGACGAGGTGGTGGTCCGGGACGAGCGGGAGCTGGAGGTCCGGCTCACCGCCCAGCGCCTGATCGCCGACCTGCTGCCCCGCGCCGACACCGCCGACGCACCGCGCTACAACCTGGACCTGACCAGGGCGTACCTGGAGTACTTCGACCTGTCCCACCGCCAGGTCGGCGACCTCGTGCTGAGGGCGGCGCACCTGCGGGAGTCGAACTCGGCGCACCACGCGGTCGTGCACGGCGGCGCCTGGTTCACCGACGCCGTCAGCGACGGGCGGCTGTACCTGCACGACGTGGTCTTCCACGGCAAGGCGTGGTTCAGCCGGTTCACGTGCCGCCAGGCCGCCGATTTCACGGCGACGAGGCTCCTCGGCCCGAACAAGTTCGCCGGCGCGGAGTTCACCGGGCCGGCGACGTTCCGGCGCTGCGAGTTCGCCGAGCCGGTCGACTTCGAGGACGCGAAGTTCACCGGCGGCCTGACGCTGGAGCCGGCCCGGCCCGCTCAGGCCCGCACGCGGGGCATGCACGTGTCCCTGGAGCACGAGAACGCCCTGCCCGACGGCTGGGCGGTGGAGCGCCGCGACGACAGCGGCCTCGGACTGGTCAGGAGCTGACGTGCGGGGACACGGGTTGTTGGTGGCGAGCGTGCTCGCCGCGGTCGTGGTGACGGTCGCGACGACCGCCGTGCTCATCCTGGTCGACCCCAGGCAGCCGAAGGCGGAGGCGATCAAGACCGGCGGGCTGGCCGGCGGCGCGATCGTCGCCCTGTACGCGCTGTGGCTCAACGACCGCCGGCGGCGCACCGAGGAGGCGCGGCACGACCTGGAGAGCGAGAAGCTCGGCCTGGAGGGCGAGAAGGCCGCCGACGAGCGGTTCGCGCGGGCCGTCGAGCTGCTCGGCAACGAGGCCGACCAGGTCAGGGTGGGCGCGATGCACGTGCTCGCGGGCTTGGCCCACACCACGCCGCGCTACAAGCAGACCGTGCTGAGCGTGCTGTGCGCGTACCTGCGGCGGCCGTTCGAGCACGGGGCGATCAAGGAGAAGCCCGAGGACCCGGACCAGGCGTTCTTCGGCAAGACGCGCGAGGTCGAGCCGGCTCACGACCACGAGATGACCGTCCGGATGACCGCGCAACGGCTCATCACGGACATGCTGCCCTGGGGCGAGGACCCGGACGACGCGCCGTACCAGCTGGACCTGACCGGGGCGAAGCTCGTGCACTTCCGGCTGGAGGGCCGCCGGTTCGGCCGGCTGGTCGCCCGACGGGCGCAGTTCTACGGGATCACGAAGTTCGGGGAGGCCGTGCTCGGCAAGCCCGCGCTGTTCTCCGGCGCCACGTTCCACGGTCGGGTGAACTTCCGGGACGGGAAGTTCGACGGCGGCATCTCGTTCCAGGACACCACGTTCAAGGGGGAGGTCAACGTCACCGGTGCGCGGGTCGGCACGTTCCTGCACGTGTCGCCGCAGCCGCCGGCACAGCTGGTCGGCGCGCTCGAGGTGCTGGCGGGCACCGCGTTCCGCAACGACCCGAAGGGCTGGGCGCTAACCGGCGACGGGCAGTCCCCGGCCCGCCTCCAGGACCATGTCGAGCAGGACTGACGCCGCCGCGCTCACCGTCGACGTCGTCACCACGGCGGTCTCGGCGGTCGGCGCGTCGACCAGCTCCACGAACCGCGCGCGGGTCTGCTTGGCCGCGAACGACGCCGGCACCAGCGCCACGCCGAGGCCGAAGCCGACGAAGTCCAGCAGCGAGTGCACGTCGTTGACCTCCACCGCCACCTTCCGGTCCACGCCGGCGGTGGCCAGCGCGCGGTCCACGTCGTCGCGCGTGCCCCAGCCGGGGTTGAAGTCGACGAACGGCTGACCGGCCAGCTCGGCCAGCCGCACCGACTCCCGTTCGGCGAACGGCAGCTCCGGCGCGCAGGCCAGCACCAGCGGTTCACTCGACAGGGTGGACACCGACAGGTCGTCGGCCACCCGCCCGGACGTGACGAACGCGAGGTCCAGCCGGCCCGCGCGGACCAGGTCGACCAGCTCGCCCGAGCCCGCCTGGCGCAACCGCAGCTCGACGCCGGGGTGCAGCTCGTGGAACCGGGCCAGCACGGCGGGCAGGTGCACGGCGTGCAGGCACTGGATGCTGCCGACGGCCAGCCTGCCGCGCAGCAGCCCCTGCACGGCGGCCACCGCGTCCCGTGCCGCGTCGATCGTGCCGAGCACGCGGCGCGCCTCGACCAGCAGCGCGCGGCCGGCCTGGGTCAGCTCGACCTGCCGGGTGCTGCGCACGAACAGCGGCGCGCCCAGCTCCACCTCCAGCGCCCGGATCGACGCGGAGAGCCCCGATTGGGCGACGTGCATGCGCCGGGCGGCACGCGTGAAGTGGCACTCCTCGGCCACGGCCACGAAGTACTCGAGCTGCCGGAGTTCCATGATTCATCACCCGCACTGCTGAATGGCATCAGGTTCTTCTGTTGGACAGCTTAATGCCTACCGCTCAAGCTGGGCGTGCACAAGGACACGCGAGGTCGCGGAGCAGCGGCGATCCGACACAGGAGGTAGGCCAACCATGCTGACTCGCCGAATCGGAGGGGTCGAGGTCAGCGCCATCGGCCTGGGCGCGATGCCGATGTCGCTCGAAGGCCGGCCCGACCGCGCCCGAGCGATCGAGACGATCCACGCCGCCCTCGACAAGGGCGTCACGCTGATCGACACGGCGGACGCGTACTCGGCCGACGACCGCGACTTCGGGCACAACGAGGAGCTGATCGCCGAGGCGCTGAAGGGCGTCGACGGCGTCATGGTCGCCACCAAGGGCGGCCACACCCGCATCCCGGGCGGCGGTTGGGAGGTCGACGGGCGCCCGGAGTACCTGAAGGCGGCGTGCGAGGCGTCGTTGCGCCGCCTCGGCGTGGACGCGATCGACCTCTACCAGTTCCACCGGCCCGACCCGGCGGTGCCGACCGCCGAGTCCGTCGGCGCGCTGGCCGACCTGCTGGACGCGGGCAAGATCAAGCTCGCGGGCGTGTCGAACTTCAACCCCGCGCAGATCCGCGAGGCGAACGACGTCCTCGGCGGCCGGCTGGCGAGCGTGCAGAACCAGTTCTCGCCCGCGTTCCGCTCCAGCGAGCCGGAACTGGAGCTGTGCGCCGAGCTGGACATCGCGTTCCTGCCGTGGAGCCCGCTCGGCGGCATCAGCGCGGCCGGCGAGCTCGGCGCCCGGTTCGGCGCGTTCGCCGAGGTCGGCCGGGCGCACGGGGTGAGCCCGCAGCAGGTGTGCCTGGCGTGGATGCTCGCCAAGGCGCCCCAGGTCGTGCCGATCCCGGGTTCGTCGCGGCCGGCGAGCATCGCCGACTCGGCCGGCGCCGTGCACCTGCGGCTGTCGGAGGAGGAGCTGAAGCGCCTGGACGGGTGACGCCTGCGGATGCGGCAGCGGACGTCCGGCCTGACGATCTAGGCCGGACGTACCAGCACTGTCGACCGAATGGGGGCGTTGATGGCGGCTCACACCCGACTGCACAACTTGATCACCCGGCTGGGTGTCCTCGCGATCACGGTGGCGTTCGTGCCGACGCCCGTCGCCGACGCGCTGCCCGAAGGTTCCGCGGACCACTTCGCGGGCTCGCAGATCGCCAAGCACGAAGGCGGCGACCGCACGGCGCGGCTCCGGCCCGAGGGCTCCGTGCCCGGCATGGACGTCAGCAGCCATCAAGGCGACGTCGACTGGGCCGGGGCGTGGGCCGACGGCGCGCGGTTCGCCTACGTCAAGGCGACCGAGGGCACCGGGTACCGCAACCCGCACTTCGCCCAGCAGTACAACGGGTCCTACGACGTCGGCATGATCCGCGGCGCGTACCACTTCGCGCTGCCGGACCGGTCGGACGGCGCGGCGCAGGCCGACTTCTTCGCGGCCAACGGCGGCGGCTGGTGGCGTGACGGCAGGACGCTGCCCGGCGCGGTCGACCTGGAGTACAACCCGTACGGCGACACGTGCTACGGCCTGAGCCAGGCCGCGATGGGCGAGTGGGTGCGCACGTTCAGCGACCGCTTCGTCCAGCGGACCGGCAGGCACCCGACCATCTACACGTCCACGAGCTGGTGGAACCGGTGCGTCGGCGAGGCGGACCGGTTCGGCGACACGAGCCCGCTGTGGGTGGCGCACTACGCCGACGAACTCGGGCCGCTGCCGCACGGGTGGGACTACCAGACGATCTGGCAGTGGCAGGCCGCCGGGCTCTTCCCCGGCGACCAGAACCTCTTCAACGGCAACGACGAGCAGTTGCTCAGGGTGGCACTCGGGTAGCGGCGTTGCTCCGTTTTCGTGACTAATTAACAAGAACCTTGGTGAATTGGTTAGAGGTGCAGCACACTGCCCAACGAGTCAACTCCCTGCACTGGCTCGAGGAGTCACCCATGAACAACCTCGCACGCACCGCGACCGCTCTCCTGACCGCCGTGGGCCTGGCCGTGCTCGGGTCAACCGGCACCGCGCAGGCCGCACCCGTCGTCGAAGACCACGCCATGGGCTCGCAGATCGCCAAGCACGAGGGCGGCGGCCGGCGCATCGTCATCCCGACCGACCCGAGCGCCCAGGCCGTCGTGTACGGCATCGACGTCAGCGGGCACCAGGGCAACGTCGACTGGAACTACTGGTGGGGCCAGGGCAAGCGGTTCGCCTACGTCAAGGCCACCGAGAGCACCACCTACCGCAACCCGTACTTCGCCCAGCAGTACAACGGGTCCTACAACGTCGGCATGATCCGCGGCGCGTACCACTTCGCGCTGCCGGACCGGTCCGCCGGCGCCACCCAGGCCGACTACTTCGTCAACAACGGCGGCGGCTGGTCCCGGGACGGCAAGACCCTGCCGGGCGCGCTGGACATGGAGTACAACCCTTACGGCTCAACGTGCTACGGGCTGTCCAAGGCGAGCATGACGTCCTGGATCAAGGCGTTCAGCGACCGCTACCACGCCCGCACCGGCCGCTGGCCGGTCATCTACACGTCCACGAGCTGGTGGAACCAGTGCGTGAGCGGCGACTTCAGCTCCACCAACCCGCTGTGGGTCGCGCGCTACTCGTCCACCGTCGGCACCCTGCCGTACGCGTGGCCGTTCTACACGTTCTGGCAGTACTCGTCGTCGCCGATCGACCAGAACCTGTTCAACGGCGCCTACGACCGGCTCCAGGTCCTGGCCAACGGCTGATCACGGATGCCGAGTTGGAGAAGGACAACCGGCCCTCTCCAACTCGGCACCTCGTCGTCAGTCGAACAGCGCCGGGAGCGTGCCCTCCCAGGCCTCGCGCAGCTCGGCCAGCGGCAGCGAGCCCAGCCCCTGGACCTCCAGCGCGTCGGACTCCGGGTCCACCACGCCGACCTTGCGCCACGGCAGGCCGCGCGCGGTGCACATGTCGGTGAACCGCAGCTCCTCCGTGCGCGGCACGGCCACCAGCACGCGGGCCGTCGACTCGCTGAACAGCTCGGTGAACTTGTCGCCCTCGAGGAACACCCGCGCGCCGACCTCGCCGATCAGGCAGGTCTCCACCAACGCCTGCGCCAGGCCGCCGTCGGACAGGTCGTGCGCGGCGGACAGCATCCCGTCGCGCGAACCGGCCACCAGCACCTCTCCCAGCAGCTTCTCCCGCGCCAGGTCCACCTTCGGCGGCAGGCCGCCCAGGTGCCCGTGCACGACGTGCGCCCACTCCGAGCCGCCGAACTCCTCGCGCGTCTCGCCGAGCAGCAGCAGGGTCTCGCCCGCCTCCGCGCCGATCCCGGTCGGGATGCGGCGGCGGACGTCGTCGATCACGCCGAGCACGCCCACCACCGGCGTCGGCAGGATCGCCGTCGAACCGGTCTGGTTGTAGAAGCTGACGTTGCCGCCGGTCACCGGGATGCCCAGCTCGACGCACCCGTCCGCGAGGCCCTTCACGGCCTGCTCGAACTGCCACATGACCGCCGGGTCCTCCGGCGAGCCGAAGTTCAGGCAGTTCGTGACCGCGACCGGCGTCGCGCCCGTGGTGGCCACGTTCCGGTACGCCTCGGCCAGCGCCAGCTGCGCGCCCGCGTACGGGTCCAGCTTGGTGTAGCGGCCGTTGCAGTCCGTGGACAGCGCCACGCCCCGGTTGGTCGACTCGTCGATCCGGATCATGCCCGAGTCGGCGGGCTGCGCGAGCACCGTGCCGCCGCGCACGTACCGGTCGTACTGCTGGGTCACCCACCGCTTCGACGCCAGGTTCGGCGACGCCGCCATGGTCTTGATCAACGGCAGCAGCTCGTCCTCGGCGGGGCGGGCCAGCCGGTCCGGCACGTCGGCCTGCACCGCGTCCTGGTCGGCCGGGCGCTCGATCGGCCGGTGGTACACCGGGCCCTCGTGCGCCACCGTGCGCGGCGGCACGTCCAGCACGACCTCGTCGTGCCAGGTGATCACCAGCCGGTCGCCCTCGGTGACCTCGCCGATCTCGGTCGCGATGACGTCCCACTTCGCGCAGACCGCCATGAACGCGTCCAGGTCCTCGGGCCGCACGACCGCGCACATGCGCTCCTGCGACTCGCTGGACAGGATCTCCGCCGGAGTCATGCCCGACGCGCGCAGCGGCACCCGGTCCAGGTACACGCGCATGCCGCCGTCACCGGCGCTGGCCAGCTCCGACGTCGCGCACGCCAGGCCCGCGCCGCCGAGGTCCTGGATGCCGACGACGATGCGCTCGGCGAACAGCTCCAGGCAGCACTCGATCAGCACCTTCTCGGTGAACGGGTCGCCGACCTGCACGCTGGGCAGCTTCTTGCGCTTGCCCGCCGTGTCGTCGAACGTCTCGCTCGCCAGCACGGACACGCCGCCGATGCCGTCCAGGCCCGTGCGGGCGCCGAACAGGATGACCTTGTTGCCGGTGCCCGAGGCGTGCGCCAGGTGCAGGTCCTCGACCCGCATGGCACCCACGCACAGCGCGTTGACCAGCGGGTTGCCCGCGTAGGTCGCGTCGAACACGACCTCGCCGCCGATGTTGGGCAGGCCCAGGCAGTTGCCGTAGCCGCCGACGCCGGCCACGATGCCCGGCAGCACGCGGCGGGTGTCCGGCGCGTCGGCCGGGCCGAACCGCAGCGGGTCCATCACGGCCAGCGGACGCGCGCCCATCGCGAGGATGTCGCGCACGATGCCACCCACGCCCGTCGCCGCGCCCTGGTACGGCTCGACGTAGGACGGGTGGTTGTGGCTCTCGGCCTTGAACGTGATGGCCCATCCGTCGCCGATGTCGACCACGCCCGCGTTCTCGCCGATGCCCGCGAGCATCTTCGAGCGCATCTCGTCGGTGGTCGTGTCGGAGAAGTACTTCAGGTGCACCTTGGACGACTTGTAGGAGCAGTGCTCGCTCCACATCACCGAGTACATGGCCAGCTCGGCGTCCGTGGGGCGGCGGCCCAGGATGTCCTTGATGCGGGCGTACTCGTCGTCCTTCAGGCCCAGCTCCTTGTAGGGCTGCTCCTGGTCGGGCGTGCTCTCGGCGTGCTTGACGGTGTCGACGGTCATCAGGCCTTCACCACCGAATCGACGAGGGACAGGAACATGCCGAGGCCGTCGTCGGTCGGCCCGGTGAGCGCGTCGATCGCGTGCTCCGGGTGCGGCATCAGGCCGACGACCCGACCGTTGGCGCTGGTGATGCCCGCGATGTCGTTGCGCGAGCCGTTCGGGTTCTCGCCGACGTAGCGGAACACCACGCGGCCCTCGCCCTCCAGCTCGTCCAGGGTGGACCGGTCGGCCTGGTAGCCGCCCTCACCGGACTTGAGCGGGACGAGGATCTCCGCGCCCTGGTCGTACCGGCCCGTCCAGGCGGTGGCGTTGTTCTCCACCTTCAACCACTGGTCGCGGCACACGAAGTGCAGCTTGTGGTTGCGGATGAGCGCGCCGGGCAGCAGGTGCGCCTCGCAGAGGATCTGGAAGCCGTTGCAGATGCCCAGGACCGGCATGCCCTTCTTCGCCGCGTCCACGACTTCCTGCATGACCGGGGCGAACCGGGCGATCGCGCCGCAGCGCAGGTAGTCGCCGTAGGAGAACCCACCGGGCACGATGACCGCGTCCACGCCCTTCAGGTCGTGGTCGGCGTGCCAGAGCTTGACCGCCTCCCCACCCGCATACCGGACCGCGCGCTCGGCGTCGACGTCGTCCAGCGTGCCGGGGAACGTGATGACCCCGACCCTCATGCCTCGACCCGCCTCACGACCCAGTCCTCGATCACGGGGTTGGCGAGGAAGGTCTCGGCGATCTTGGCGAGCGTGGCGTCGTCGACGTCGTCGGCGACCTCCAGCTCGAAGTGCTTGCCCTGGCGGACACTGGTGATCCCGTCGAACCCGAGACGGGGCAGCGCGTTGGCCACCGCCTGTCCTTGCGGGTCGAGGATTTCGGGCTTCGGCATGACGTCGACGACGACTCGGGCCACGACAGGCTGCTCCAAGCTAGGAGGGCTGGCGGTACTCGCGGAGCCTACCTGACCTGTGTGTTCATCAAGTTCGCACGTGGTGGGCAGCACACGTTCACCTGGGATCACCCGATCGTGATGCAGCATTCCGGGCCGGGTTCCCGCTAACCTGATCACAGCCGAGGCCAGTAGGCCGAGGAAGTGAGCGCGGTCCCCCTCCGGACGGTCGGGCGGCCGCGCTTCGCGCTATCTACGGCCAGTCGAGCCTGACCACCGACCCCATCAAAGGTGCCGCACGCCGAGCCCAGTCACCGCCCGCGCCATGGCACCACGCACCGATGTCCGCCGGCCAGAGCAGCGGCTCGGACACGCTGGTGACGTCCTCGTAGACGAGCGGGCTCTCGCCAGGGCGCTTCGCCGGCACGTGGCGGATGGTGCGCATGTCGAAAAGATCCCGCTCCTGGCGGCTGTCGAAGACCAACCGGTGCCCCTCCACGTCGAGCAGGTCGTCTGTCAACCTCGCCAGGCAATCCTGCCGAGCGCGTTCCTCACTCCGCCGGCAATTCGTCCGATAGATGTCTACCCGGGCACCTGAGTCGGCAACACTCGACAAGAGCAGCCTGCGACGCGCCGGTTTCTCTTTGAAGAAGTGGAGCTCACGCTGCTCCGGGAACAGCAGACCGCGAAGCCCTGACCGCAGGCGCTTGAGATCCCCGGGTTGGACAATGGCCGCTGCCAGGTAGTACGTGTCGTTTCGTCGGGACTCGTCCACGAATGCGTGCACACTCACGGCCGGACATCGGCACCACAACGACCAATCCGCAGCAAATCCGCCCGAACGTGTGTTCGCTCGCCCCAGTGGTCCAATTAACGAGCGGGATTCACTCGTCAGGAATTTGATTCGTGGCGCATTACTTCGCTAAGGTCAAGGCAGCCGAGGCTGTTGAGCCGAGGAAGTGAGCACGGTCCCCCTCCGGACGGTGGGCGGCCGTGCTCGCGCCTTTTCCGGCCAAGTCGGGCGTTCGCTATGGGCGGACGTGGTGGCGGCACGGGCGGGCGCACCGCAGGGTGGGGACCATGCGGATCCTGGTGCTCGGCGGAACGGTGTTCCTCAGCAAGGCGACGGCCGCCGAAGCGGTGCGGCGGGGGCACGAGGTGGTCTGCGCGGCACGCGGGGAGTCCGGCCGGGTGCCCGACGGCGCGGTGCTCGTGCCCGTCGACCGGGACGTCGACCTCGGGCCGCTGGAGGGCTCCCACTTCGACGCCGTGGTGGACGTGGCCAAGATGTCGGTCACCTGGGTCCGCCGGGCGCTGAGATCCGTGACCGCCGACCACTGGACGTTCGTCTCCAGCTGCTCCGTCTACGCCGACCACTCCGTCCCCGGCACGACGGCGACCCTGGACCCGCTGGAGGACGACCCGGATGCGCCGATGTCGTCCGACCGCTACGGCGCGATCAAGGTGGCCGGTGAGCACGCCGTCCGCGACGCCGTCGGCGACCGCGCCTTCATCGTCCGCGCCGGCCTCATCACCGGACCCGGCGACCCGAGCGACCGGTTCGGGTACTGGCCGAACCGGCTGTCCCGGGGCGGTCGGGTCGCCGTTCCCGACGTGCCCGACCAGCCGGCGCAGCACGTCGACGTGCGCGACCTCGCCGCCTGGGTCGTGGACGCCGCTGAGCAGCGCACGACCGGCACCTACGACGCGATCGGGCCGGCCAACCCGTTGTCGCTGGTCCTGGGCGAGATCGCGGGAGCCGTGGCGCCGCCCGGCACCGTGCTGGTCCGCATACCCCAGCCCGTCCTCCAACGGCACGAGGTCGAACCGTGGGTCGGGCCGCGGTCCCTGCCGCTGTGGTTGCCGCCGACGCACCGGGCGATGATGTTCCGCGACGCGGGCCCCGCGCTGGCCGCCGGGTTGCGGGTCCGACCCACGGCCGAGACGGCGGTGGACGCGTTGGCGTACGAACGGGCCCTGGGCCTGGACCGCGCCCGACGCGCGGGACTGCCGCCGGACGTGGAGGACGCGCTGCTGCACGACGTGGGCTGAGCGACCGGGCCCCGGACCGGAGTAGAACTCCCCTCGGGGAGCGGAAGACGAGAAGGAGCGCTCATGCTGATCGCCCACTTCGGGCACTCGTGCCTGCTGGTCGACACCGGCGCCGCCCGGCTGCTGTTCGACCCGGGCGCGTTCTCGTCGGGCTTCGAGGTGGTCGACGGCCTCGACGCGATCCTGATCACGCACGAGCACCGCGACCACGTGGACCCCGCCAAGCTGGCCGCCGTCCGCGCGGCCAACCCCGGCGCGCGCCTGATCGCCCCGTTCGACCTCGACGGCGCCGAGATCGTCAAGCCGGGTGACGCGCCGGAGTTCAACGGCACGGTCGTCGACGTCCTCGACGCGCCGCACGAGGTCATCCACGACCAGATCGAACTGCCGGTGAACGTCGGCTACCTGGTCGACCACGGCGCCTTCTACCACCCCGGCGACTCGCTGACCGTGCCCGAGCAGCGCGTCGACGTCCTCGGCCTGCCCACCGCCGCCCCCTGGATGAAGGTCTCCGACGCGGCGCACTTCCTGGCCGAGGTCCGCCCGCGCAAGGCGGTGCCGATCCACGAGGCGATCCTGGCGCAGACCGAGATCTTCTACCGCGTCCTGGTCGGCACCGCGCCCGAGGGCGTCGACGTCGTCGTGCTGCCCCGGGGCGAGGCGGTCGAGCTGTAGGTCGTGGGCGACGCGCCGTGGTGCAGCGCCAGGTCGACGGCCTCCAACAGCACCTCGCGCGGCCCGAGCCGGTCCAGGTCCGCCGCGTCGACGCCGATCCGCACGAGCCCGCCGCGCCGAGCCGCCCGGCCGACGCCGAGCAGGTAGCTCCAGTGCTCGCCGACCATCCGGACCCGGCCCGGCCGCACGTCGCCGGTGCGCAGGTCGCGCACACCGGCCATGTCGGCGCACACCGTGAACCGGTGCCGCCGCAGCGCGACCACGGTGCCCGGTGACGCCAGCCAACCCGGCGGCGCGAACAGGTCCGTGCCCAGCCCCAGCCGGGCCACCGCGGCACGCGCGGCGACCAGCCGGAGGCCGGCTTCGTGCGCGGGCAGCGCGGAGAACTCGGCGCGGCGGCGCAGCGACACGGCCCGGTGCGTCGGGTCCGGCTGGTGGTCGAAACCGTGCAGCACCAGCGCGTCGCCGGCCGCGACCCGGCTCAGCACCCAGTCCAACGCCACGCCGGGCACGGCCTTGCGCGGCGCGAAGAGCAGCGACAACGGCACCCGCCGCCGGTCGAGCTCGGCGGCGAGGTCGGCGCACCGGGCGAGCGTGCTCGGCCCGATGCCGGACAGCGAGACCACGAGTTCGGCGACCATGCCACCCAGTGCGCCGCACCGGTGTGTCGCCCGCCTCAAGACGAGGTGACGACCGGGTGCGGAGCCGGCGAACTATTCGGGACTGGGCCAGTCCGCGAACGAACGACCGGTGATCCGCTCGTACGCCTCCACGTACCGCGAGCGGGTGGCGGCCACGACGTCGTCGGGCAGCGGTGGCGGCGGGGTGTCGGACGCCCGGTCCCAGCCGGAGGCGGGCGAGGTCAGCCAGTCGCGCACGTACTGCTTGTCGAACGACGGCTGCACGCGCCCCGGCTCGTACCCGTCCAGCGGCCAGTACCGCGACGAGTCCGGCGTCAGCACCTCGTCGCCGAGCACAAGAGCGCCGGACCGGTCCACCCCGAACTCGAACTTCGTGTCCGCGAGGATCACGCCGCGCGACCGGGCGTACTCGCGCGCCGCGCCGTAGACCTCCAGCGTGACGTCTCGCAGCCGGGCCGCCAACGAGGCGCCCACCTGCGCCTCGACGTGCGCGAACGACACGTTCTCGTCGTGCGCGCCGAGCTCGGCCTTGGTCGCCGGCGTGAAGATCGGCGGCGTCAGCTCCGACGCCTCCACCAGCCCGGACGGCAGCTCGACGCCGCACACCGACCCGGTCTGCCGGTACTCGGCCATGCCCGACCCGGTCAGGTAACCGCGCGCCACGCACTCCACCTGGACCATCTCCAGCCGCCGCACCAGCAGCGCCCGGCCGCGCACCTCGGCGGGGATGCGCGGGTCGTCCCACGCCACCAGGTGGTTGGGCGCCAAGTCCGCGAACCGCTCGAACCAGAACACGCTCATCGCGGTGAGCACCCGTCCCTTGTCCGGGATCGGGGTGGTCAGCACGTGGTCGAAGGCGGAGATCCGGTCGGACGCCACGAACAGCAGCAGGTCGGGGTCCACCTCGTGGACCTGGCGGACCTTGCCTGCGGCGACCTGCCGGTAGTCAGCGAGCTTGGGCACCGCCGAAGCGTACTTGTGCCGGCTCCTGGGACGCCCTTCCCACCTGCGGCAAGATTCATCCCATGCGTGCACCCGGACTGATACTCGCCGTGACCGCCGTCCTCGCGGTCGCCTGCGCTCCAGCGGACGAGACCACGACGCCGACCAACCAGGTGGACGGCGTGGCCTGCACGAAGGACAAGCTGCCGACCCTCACCCCCGGCAAGATCACCTTCGGCACGGACCAGCCCGCGTACGAGCCGTGGTTCGTGGACGACGACCCGACCAACGGCAAGGGCTTCGAGTCGGCGATCGCCTACGCGCTGGCCGAGGAGCTGGGTTACGCGAAGACCGACGTGGTGTGGACGCGGGTGCCGTTCAACGCGGCCATCCAGCCGGGCCGCAAGACCTACGACATGGACCTGAACGAGTTCTCCATCACCGAGGAGCGCAAGCAGGCCGTCGACTTCTCCGCGCCGTACTACGACGTGGACCAGGCCGTGATCACGCTGAGCAGCTCCAAGGCCGCGTCGGTGAAGACGCTGGCGGAGCTCAAGCGGGTCAAGATCGGCGCGCAGGTCGGCACGACCAGCTTCGACGCCGCTCAGCGGCTGCAGCCCGAGGAGGACGTCGCGGTCTACAACACCAACGACGACGCGAAGGCGGCGTTGCGGGCCGGGCAGATCGACGCGCTGGTGGTGGACCTGCCGACCGCGTTCTACATCACGTCGGCCGAGCTGGACGACGGCGTGATCGTCGGCCAGGTCCCGGCGGGCGACGGCAAGCCCGAGCAGTTCGGCATCGTGCTGGACAAGGGCAGCCCGCTCACCGCGTGCGTCTCGACGGCGGTGCAGAACCTGCGCGCCGACGGCACGCTGACCAAGATCGAGCAGGAGTGGCTGTCGTCCGCGGGCACAGCACCCGAGCTGAAGTGACGAGCGAGCGGCAACGGGAGCGCTTGGCCTACAAGCGCTCCCGTGCGCGGCGGTCCACCCTGGTCGCCCTGCTGTCGACCACCGTGTTCGCCGTCGCGGTCGGGGTCACCGTCGCCGGCGCGCCGGGCTGGCCGCGCGTGCGGCAGTCGTTCTTCGACGTCGAGATCGCGTGGCGCTCGCTGCCCTCGATCCTCGAAGGGCTCTGGCTGAACCTGCGCGTGCTGGCGGTGTGCGGCGTGCTGATCCTGGTGCTGGCGCTGGTCGTGGCGACGGTGCGCACGCTGCCCGGCCCGGTGTGGTTCCCGCTGCGCGCGCTGGCCACGGTGTACGTGGACCTGTTCCGCGGCCTGCCGCTGATCATCCTGCTGTACCTGGTCGGGTTCGGCCTGCCCGCGTTGCGGCTGACCGGCGTGCCGAACGACTTCGTCGTGCTCGGCGGCGCGGCGCTCGTGCTCGCGTACACCGCGTACGTGGCCGAGGTGTTCCGCGCCGGCATCGAGTCGGTCCACCCGTCGCAGGTCGCGGCGGCCCGGTCGCTCGGCCTCGGTCCGCGCGAGACGTTGCGGCTGGTCGTGCTGCCGCAGGCGGTGCGGCGGGTCATGCCCGCGCTGCTCAACGACTTCGTGGCGCTGCAGAAGGACTGCGGGCTGATCTCCGTGCTCGGCGCGGTGGACGCGGTGCGCGCGGCGCAGATCGAGCAAGCGCGGGCGTTCAACTTCACACCGTACGTGGTGGCCGGGTTGCTGTTCGTGCTGCTCGCGGCGCCCACCGCGCGGTTCGCCGACGCCATGGGCCGCCGGCTGGAACGCCGTCAGGGGGGACGATGACCGAACCGGTGCTCAGCGTGCGCGGCGTCGTCAAGCGCTACGGCGACCGCACCGTGCTGGACGGGATCAGCCTCGACGTGCGCGAGCACGAGGTCGTGACCGTGATCGGGTCGTCGGGGTCGGGCAAGTCGACCCTGCTGCGGTGCGTGAACCTGCTGGAGGAGCTGGACGACGGCCAGGTGCTGCTCGACGGCCTGGACGTGTCCGACCCCAGGGTGGACGCCGACGTGGCGCGGCGCGGCATGGGCATCGTGTTCCAGGCGTTCAACCTGTTCCCGCACATGAGCGTGCTGGACAACGTCACCCTCGCGCCGCGCGTGGTGCACGGCGTGCCGCGCGAGGAGGCGGAGCGCAACGCCCTCGACCTGCTCGACCGGGTCGGCCTCGCGGACCGCGCGCGCAGCTACCCGGAGCGGCTGTCCGGCGGGCAGCAGCAGCGGGTGGCGATCGCGCGGTCGTTGGCCTACTCGCCGCGGTTGCTGCTGTTGGACGAGATCACCAGCGCGTTGGACCCGGAACTCGTCGGCGAGGTGCTGTCGCTGGTCAGAGAGCTGGCGGTGGGCGGCCGGACGATCCTGATGGCCACCCACGAGATGGGTTTCGCCCGGCAGGTCGCCGACCGCGTGGTGTTCCTCGACGGCGGCAGGCTGGTCGAGTCCGGACCGCCCGAGCAGGTGCTCGGCGAGCCCGTGCACCCGCGCACCCGGCAGTTCCTCCGGCGGATCATCGAGGCTGGCCGCCTTTAGGCCGCTCGGGAGACTCCGCTTGGGGTATCGGACGAGTGACCCCTACTCTGCTTGGCGTGGTCCATCCGAAGGCATTCGTGGCCCCCGTCGCGGCGAGCGGCGGGCTGCTCCTGCTGCTGCTCACGGGCGCCTGCGCCAAGCCGTCGGCGAGCCCGGAGCCGGTGGTGCTCCCGACCGCGTCCAGCTCGGCACCGGTGACCTCGATCCCGGCGGTGGCGAACATCTCGGTGCGCCCGGCGGTCACCACGACGACGACGCCTCCACCACCGCCTCCGACGGTCGCCGCCACGACCGAACCGCCGCCGCCTCCGGTGCAGGTCCAGCCGTCGGCCAGGCCGACGGCCGAGCCGACGACCACCCCGCCCCGGTTCGACCAGGTGGCCCTGGAGGGCTTCCCGTGCGAGGAGAAGGGCGCGACGGCCGTCGACCCGGCGGGCCGCGAGCTGGTCTGCCAACCGAACCGCCGCGGCCGCCTCACCTGGGACCGGGTCTGATAGCCGCTGCTTCGCAGACGGCGGCTCGGTCGCCCGGAAGTCGACCTCGCGGAGCGGGTCGAGTGGGTCGGACGGGTCCGGCGGGGTTGGGCGGGGTCTAGAGGATGGGCTCGGGCACGTAGCCGGCGGCGGCCGGGTACTTCGCCAGCACGTCCTCGACCTGCCGCACCACGTCCGCGACCTGGTGCTCCGCCACGCCGGTGAACGACAGGCGGTCGGCCAGCAGGCCGTCCAGGGCGGCGCGGTCCAGCGGTAGGCGCTCGTCGGCGGCGAGCCGGTCCAGCAGGTCGTTCTCGGCCAGGCCCTGCTCGCGCATGGCCAGCGCCACCGCGACGGCGTGCTCCTTGATGGCCTCGTGCGCCGTCTCCCGGCCCACACCCGCCCGCACCGCCGCCATCAGCACCTTCGTGGTCGCCAGGAACGGCAGGTAGCGGTCCAGCTCGCGGGCGACGACGGCCGGGTACGCGCCGAACTCGTCCAGCACCGTGATGAACGTCTCCAGCAGCCCGTCGAAGGCGAAGAACGCGTCCGGCAGCGCGACCCGGCGCACCACCGAGCACGACACGTCGCCCTCGTTCCACTGGTCACCCGACAGCTCGCCGACCATCGACAGGTGGCCGCGCAGGATGACCGCGAAGCCGTTGACCCGCTCGCACGACCGGGTGTTCATCTTGTGCGGCATCGCGCTGGAGCCCACCTGGCCCGGCTTGAAGCCCTCGGTGACCAGCTCGTGGCCCGCCATCAGCCGGATCGTCTTGGCCAGCGACGACGGTCCCGCGGCCAGCTGCACGAGGGTCGAGACGACGTCGAAGTCCAGCGACCGCGGGTAGACCTGGCCGACGCTGGTCAGCACGGTGGTGAAGCCGAGGTGGCCCGCGACGCTCCGCTCCAGCTCGACCAGCTTGTCGCGGTCGCCGTCGAGCAGGTCGAGCATGTCCTGGGCGGTGCCGACCGGGCCCTTGACGCCGCGCAGCGGGTAGCGGGCGATCAGCTCGTCCAGCCGGCGGAACGCGGCCAGCAGCTCGTCCGCCGCGGTGGCGAAGCGCTTGCCGAGCGTGGTGGCCTGCGCGGCGACGTTGTGCGAGCGGCCCGCCATCACCAGGTCGGTGTGCTCGGCGGCACGGCGGGCGAGGCGCGCCAGGACGGCCGCCGTCTTGCCGCGCACGTGCTCCAGCGACCGCAGCACCTGCAGCTGCTCGACGTTCTCGGTGAGGTCGCGCGAGGTCATGCCCTTGTGCACGTGCTCGTGCCCGGCGAGCGCGTTGAACTCCTCGATGCGCGCCTTCACGTCGTGCCGGGTGACGCGCTCGCGCTCGGCGATGGAGGCCAGGTCGACCTGCTCGACCACCCGCTCGTAGTCCGCGACGGCCTCGGCGGGCACGTCGATGCCGAGCTCGGCCTGCGCCTTCAGCACGGCGAGCCACAGCCGCCGCTCCAGCACGACCTTGTGCTCGGCGGACCACAGCGTGGCCAGCTCGGTGGAGGCGTAGCGACCGGCGAGGACATTGGCGATGCGGGGCTTGACCGTCACGTGACCAGCTTATTTCGCCCGGACGGGCGACCGGACGCCGGGGAGCGTCAGGACACGCCCAGCAGCGGGTCGGTGGCCAGCGACGCCAGCTGGTCGTAGGTCAGCGCGACCTTCTCCCGCACCACGCCGTCCACCGGCGGCTGGTAGGCGAAACCCCTGACCTCCACCACCGAGCCGTCGAGGCGGAAGTGCGCCACGGTGTGCATGACGCCCTCCGGCTCCGGCAGGGCGGTCCAGGACGACGTCACGTAGCTGCCGTCCTCCTGGCGGATCGGCCCCTCGCACCCGGCCGCGTCGCAGAACGCCTCCCGGGTCATCCCCGACCCGGGCGGGGTGAACCGCACCATCACCCTGCTGGTCCCCACGCGGTCGACGAAGGTCAGCCACGCGTAGGGGTGCCCCGACGGGGCGTCGGTGGTCGCGGCGGCGTCGGCCGACATCACCTTCGCGTCCGGCGCGACCTCGGTGAACCTCTTGCGCAGGTACGCGAAGAGCTCGGTGTCGCCGCCCGTGAGGGGCTTCGCGGCGGTGGTGCTCGGCAGCTCGACCGTGGTCGGCTGCTCGACCGTGGGCGCCGGCGGTGTCGCGGCCGGGACCCCGGCCTCGCTCGCCGACTCGGACGCCGTGGTGGTCAGCACCGACCCGCTCGCCGCGTCGACGCCCCGCCGCTGGTCGACCACGCCGGGCAGGGCCAGCACCGTGCCGGTGAGGGCGAGCGTCGCCACCGCCACGGCCACCAGCGCACGCCGCCGCCTGCGCACGTGCTGAGCGCGTCGGATCAGCTCGTCGGCGTCGAAGTCCAGCGGCGGCTCGTCACCGACCGCGGCCCGCAACCCCTCCCGCAGGTCTGCCTCGCTCATGACGCCACCACCGCCCCTCGCTGGAGTTCCTCGACCGCCACGCGCAGCGCCACCAGCCCGCGTGCCGTCTGGCTCTTGACCGTGCCCTCGGTGCACCCCATCGCCACCGCGACCTCGCTCACCGGCAGGTCCTCGAAGTACCGCAGCACCAGCACGGCCCGCTGGCGCGGCGGCACCCGCAGCAACGCCGCGTGCACCAGGTCGCGCGCCCACAGCCGCTCACCCGCCCGTTCCGGGTCCGCCGCCGCGTCGGCGACGTCGGGCACGTCGCCGTCCCGCTGCTCGGCCCGCCGCCACGGTCTGCGCTTCTCGTCCAGCCACGTGCGCAGCAGCACCTTCCGCGCGTACCCCGACGCGTTGTCCCGCCACTCGATCCGGTGCCACGCCTGGTACAGCTTGAGCAGGCTGGCCTGCATCAGGTCCTCGGCCGTGTGCCAGTCGCCGCAGAACAGGTACGCCGTGCGCCGCAACGACGCGGCGTGGCTCACCGCGAACTCACGGAAGCCCTGCTCTTCGGCCTTGCGCATGCGATCCGGTCCCCTTCCGCGCCCCACCCTCTTCCACGCGGTGGGGTGTCAGCGGGGTTGCATCGACTTCCCGAGCATCCGCCGCGCGGCGGCCCTGGGGTCCGGGCTGATCTCGATGAGCGCGTTCACCACGGCGCCGTCGACCAGCGCGATCAGCTCTTCGACGCGTTCGCGGCTGACCGGCTGACCGGCCCGGGCGAAGATGTCGAACAGCAGGGAGTGCAGCTCGCCGGACATCCGGCGCATCAACGGCCGCAGGTAGGGCCGCCTGCCCGTGGCGACGAGGCGTTCGTAGCGCAGCAGGACGGCTTCGGCGTCGCGGTCGCCGGGCGGTCCGAGCAGCAGGTCGAGCACGAGCTCGACGAACGCGTCGCCGCCGCACTCGTGCGGGTCCAGCTCGTCCAGCCTGGCCTTGCCGTAGGCCAGCTCGGCGTTGCCCTGGAACTCCAGGGCCGCGGTCACCAGCTCGTCGAGCGAGTCGAAGTAGTACGTGGTGGAGGCCAGCGGCAGGCCCGCGCGCTCGGCGACGGCGCGGTGCCGGATCGCGTCGAAGCCGCCGTCGACCAGGAGGCCGGCGGCGGCTTCGACCAGCGCCTGGCGCCGGCGTTCGCCCTTCGGCGTTGCGGCTGTCATTGCAGGAAAGGTACTAGTGCCCGCCACCGGCCAGGTTGAGACCGATGACACCGCTGACGATGAGGCCGAGGGAGACCAGCTTGATCGTGCTGACGCCGTCGCCGAGCCAGATCATGCCGATCACGGCGGTGAGCGCCGCGCCGATCCCGGTCCACACCGCGTACGCCGGTCCGGCGGGCAGCTGCTTCATGGCCCACGCCAGCCCGGCGAAGCTGATCAGCGCGAACACCGCGAACGCCACCGTCCACCACAGCCTGCCGAAGCCGTCGGACAGCTTCAGCGCGACCGCCCAGCCCGCCTCGAAGAAGCCGGACACGATGAGCACGGCCCACGCCATGACGACCACCTCCCAATCTGGCACGAATGTACCAGATTTGTGGTACGCCAGTACTAGAATGTCCGGTGATCACGCTCTCCGCGGCTTCAGAAGCGGGCGGCGAGCCGTTCCGCGAGCTTCGCCAGGTCGTCCATCAGCGGACCTTCCGACGAGCCCTGCTCCGGCCGGCTGAGCACGTACAGCTCCCGGCCGTCGGACGTCTCGGCGCTCGCGTACGCCCGTGAGTCGGCCGCCACCAGCTCGGCCGCGCCCGCCGGTGCGAGCACCGCGGACACCGTGCCGTAGACGCCACCGTCGCGCACGAGGAAGCTCGCGCCCCGCGCGTCGGTCGGGCAGTCGGCCACGGCGGGCGCGGCCTGATCGGCGTTGGCGACCGAGAGCTCGTCGGCGAGGGCGACGGCGAGCTCCCGGTCCACCTCAACGCACCCGCGTTGGGCGCTGCCGGCCGCGGTGCGACCGGCGCTCCCCAATGGCTCGTCCCCCTGCGTAGACGGGTCATCGGGGATGCTCTCGGGCGGATTTCCACCGCTGCGGTCCGACGGCGCGTCCTTCGACCGCACCTCCGGCTCGCCAGCGCTGAAAGGAGTGACGTTAGGGGACGAAGCCCGCTCAGCGGAACCCGCGGCGGTCGTGTCGCTGCTCGTGGTCCCCCAGAGGTTCGCGGTGACGGCCAGGCCGCCGAACACGAGCACGAGCGCCATGGCGGACCCGACCGCGATGGCCGACCTGCGCCGCGCGGTCGCCCGCGCCGAGGCGGACCGGACGGCGTCCACGTCGAAGGACGGGGGCGGCGCGTCCCGGGTCGCGTCGCGGAACAGCTCGCCGAGCTTCTGCTCGTCCACCTACCTCCTCCTCCCGCTCACGACGCCGGCCGCAAGTCGTCGATCGTGTCGCCCAACGCGTCGCGGAGGGCTTCCAGTCCCCTCGAGGTCTGGCTCTTCACCGTGCCTTCGGAACACCCGAGCGCCTCGGCCGCCGCCGCGACGTCCAGGCCCTCCAGGAACCTGAGCACGAGCACCGCCCGCTGCCTCGGCGGCACCCGCCGCAAGCCCGCGACCAGCGCCTCGCGCGTCGCCACCGAGTCGGCCACCTCCCCGTCGGCCGAAGGCTGCTCCGGGACCTCGTCCACGAAGCGCTCCCGCCGCCACGGCCGGCGCGACTCGTCGATCACCGCGCGCACCAGGGTCCGGCGGACGTAGGCGTCCAGGGCCTGCTTGTCCCGGACCTTGCGCCACCTGCGGTGCAACGCGACGAACGCGGTCTGCGCGAAGTCGTCCGCCCGGTGCCAGTCACCACAGAGCAGGAACGCCGTTCGGCGCACGGCCTCCCGGCGAGCCACGAAGTACTCCGCGAACTCCTGCTCGTCGCGCTGATCCACGCGGACTCTCTCCGCTCGTCGTGCTTGCACTTACCGGACGGAACCGACGGCGCCCACGGTTGCACGCCGGTTCACCGAGACTTGCGTCACCCCCATCGTGGTATGGCCGACACGACCGGGTCAGGGCTTGCGCGGTGTGATGTGATCCATTCGTGACCCAGCTCTCGCCACTCGACTTCCGATCCGACACCGTCACCCAGCCGGACGAGGCCATGAGACTGGCGATGTCCGGCGCCGAGGTCGGCGACGACGTGCTCGACCACGACCCGACCATGCGCCGGCTCGAAGAACGCGTCGCGGAGCTGTTGGGCGTGGAGGCGGCGCTGTGGGTGCCGTCGGGGTCGATGGGCAACCTGATCGCGCTGACCGTGCACCTGCGGCCCGGCGACCGGTTCCTCGCGCCGCGCGGCGCGCACGTGCTCGACAACGAGCTCGGCACGGCGGCGTGGATCGCGGGCGGGATGCCGCACCCGCTGGAGTGCGACGCGGGACCCGGTCGGGCGTCACCGGACGCGGTGCGTGCGGCGGCGGGGACGTCCGGGCCGTACTACGCGCTGCGCACGACGCTCTTGTGCCTGGAGAACACGCACAACGCCGACGGCGGGGCCGTGACGCAGCCCGACGAGCACGCGTTGCTGGTGTCCGCGGCACGGGAGACCGGCCTGCGCGTGCACCTCGACGGCGCCCGGTTGTGGAACGCGGCCGTGGCGCTCGGGCTGCCGCCCGCGGCGTTGACGGTCGGGGTGGACACGGTGCAGGTGTGCCTGTCGAAGGGGCTCGGCGCCCCGGTCGGGTCGGTCGTGGCCGGGTCGTCGTCCTTCGTCACGGAGGCGCGGCGGGTGCGCAAGATGCTCGGCGGCGGTGTGCGGCAGGGTGGCGTGCTGGCCGCCGCGGGGCTGGTGGGGCTGGGCCGCATCGACGACCTCGCGCACGACCACGCGAACGCCCGCGCGCTGGCCCGGGGCCTGACCGAGCTCGGTTGGCAGGTGGACGAGCCGGAGACCAACATCGTCCTGGCGGGCGTGCCGGACCTGGAGGTGACGTTGACCGGGTTGCGGCACCTGGGCGTGTTCGCCGGGCCGATGGCGGGCAAGGTGCGGTTCGTGCTGCACCGCGACGTGAACGCGGACGACGTGGCCGAGGCGTTGCGCCGGATCGGGTCGGCGAGCTGACGTGCGCTGGGTGGTGTTCGACTACGGCGAGGTGATCAGCGAGCCGACCCGGGAGCTGCCCGCGCTGGCCGCGCTGCTCGGGGTGCCGGTCGAGGACTTCTCCCGCGGGTACTGGGCCGCGCGGGACGCCTACGACGCCGGTCAGTCCGACCTGGAGTACTGGCGCGCGGTCGGCGCCTCCGTGGACGTGGCGGTGGACGAGGCGCTGGCCGGCCGGCTGACCGAGGTGGACGTGCGCGGGTGGCTGCGGCCTGCGCCCGGCGCGGCGGAGCTGGTGGCCGAGCTCGCGTCGGCGGGCGTGCCGCTGGCGCTGCTGTCGAACGCGCCCGTGTCGTTCGCGCGGACCGCCGAGCGGGAGCCGTGGACCAGGCACTTCCGGCACCTGGTGTTCTCCGGCGACCTCGGCGTGGCCAAGCCGGACCCGCGGATCTTCGCCGCGTTGGCGGAGCGGATCGGGGCGCGGCCGGCGGACTGCGTGTTCTTCGACGACCGGCAGGTGAACGTGGACGGCGCGGTCGCGGCCGGGCTCCAGGGCGTGCTGTGGCGGGGACCGGTGAACGCGCGGCGGGTGCTCGGGACCTAGCCCGTGCCGCCGAGGTCTCAACGGCCGCTGTCGGCCCTCGCCGCGCGCAGCTCCTCGCGCAGTTCGGCCAGCTCCGCCCGGACCAGGCGGAGTTCGGCCGCCGTCGCCCGCTCGGCCTCGGTCACCGAGTCCTCGACCCCGCTGAGCCGTTCGACGAGCCAGGACGCGATCGTGCCGGTGATGACACCCAGCAGGGCGATGCCGCCGATCATCAGCAGTGCCGCGACCAGGCGACCCTCCCAGGTGACGGGGTAGCGGTCGCCGTAACCGACGGTGGAGATCGTGGTGAGCGTCCACCACGCGGCGTCGCCGAACGTGGTGATGGAGGCGTCCGGGTGGTGGCGTTCCGCGTCCAGCACGGCGAGTGAGGCGCACAGGCCGACCAGGAAGGTGACGCCCGCGGCGTAGACGCCGACGCGTTGCCGGAACTTGCCCGCGAACCGCTTGTTGAGCACCTTGAGGACGCTGATCAGCCGCAGCACGCGCAGCTGGCGGACCATCGGCAGCAGGACCGCGAGCAGGTCGAACAGGTGGGTGACGAAGAACTTGCGCTTGTCGACGGCGAGCGTGAGGCGCACGGCGTAGTCCACCGCGAAGACCAGCCAGATCAGCCAGAGGACGACCTCGAGCCCGGTGTGCACGCCCGGGGTCGAGCGGCCGTCGAGGACCTGCCAGGCGTAGACCAGCACGAAGAGGACCGCCAGGCCCGTCAGCGGCCACTCGGCGCGGCGCTCCCACCGGGCGAGGCGTCGTTCATCGGTCTCGAACACCGACCCATGGTGCGGGTCGGCTCGGCGTTTTACCAGCTCGTGAGGTCGAACAGGCAGGGTCAGGGCCCTTTGATGCCCTTCGGGCGCTTGTTGCTCTTGATGGCGCCGTACGCGGCGGTGCCCAGGAAGAGCACGCCACCGATCACCGCGAGCCAGAAGACGCCCTCGATCACGGCGCCGAGCACGGTGATCACGAGCCAGGCCGCCAGCAGCCACAGGATTATCCGGACCATGTCATCCGAACGACTGAACCAGCGGATCAGTTCCCCACCTCGGCCCTGATCCGGAGTACAAATGTCGTCATGATGACGACAACCAAGCGCCCAGCCGCCGCAACGCCTCCTCGATGTCGGGGGCGGCCCCGGCGAAGGACACCCGGATGAACTCGTGCCCGCGCACGGGGTCGAAGTCGACGCCCGGCACGATCGCGACCCCCGTGTCGTCCAGGAGGCGGCGGCAGAAGTCCATCGAGTCGTCGGTGAGGTGCGAGACGTCGGCGTAGGCGTAGAAGGCGCCGTCGGCCGGGGCCACCTCGTCGATGCCGAGGTCGGCCAGGCCCTTGAGCAGCACGTCGCGGTTGAGGCGGTACCCCTCGACCAGGCGCTCGGTCTGCGCGTACGACTCGGGCTCGAACGCGGCGACGGCCGCGTGCTGGGCCAGCGCGGGCGGGCAGAGCGTGAAGTTGCCCGTCAACCGGTCCACCGCCCGGCGCAGGTCGGGCGGCAGCAGCATCCACCCCAACCGCCAGCCGGTCATGGCGAAGGCCTTGGAGAAGGAGTTGACCACGATGGAGTCACGGGAGGTCTGCCACGCGCAGGCGAGGGGCGCGCCGTAGCTGATGCCGTGGTAGATCTCGTCGCTGACGAGCCGCACGTCGTGCTCGGCGCACCAGGCCGACAGGCCGGCCAGCTCGTCCGGGGACAGCACGGTGCCGGTGGGGTTCGCCGGGCTGGCCACCACCAGCCCGTCGAGCGGACCGGCGTCGTCCAGCATCGCCACCGTCGGCTGGAACCGCGTCTGCGGGCCGCAGGGCAGTTCGACCACCTCGCACCCGAGCGCCGTGAGGATGTTGCGGTAGGCGGGGTAGCCGGGCCGGGCCAACGCGACCCGGTCGCCCGCCTCGAAGGCGGCGAGGAACGCCAGCAGGAACCCGCCGGACGAGCCGGTGGTCACCACGACGTCGTCCGCCGAGATCTCCAGCCCGTACTGCCGGGAGTAGTGACCGGCCAGGGCTTCCCGCAGCTCCACGATCCCCAGCTGCTCGGTGTAGCCCAACGTCTGCTCGCGCAGGGCCCGGTGGGCGGCCTCCAGCACCGGCGTCGGGGCCGGACTGGACGGCTGCCCCGCCGCCAACGACACGACGTCCCCTACGACCCGCTGCCGCCGCGCCGCGGCGGACAGCACCTCCATGACGTGGAAGGGAGGCACATCGGCACGCCCGGCAACACCAACCATGGCGGCCAGGCTAATCGACGCCCCGGGAAGATCCGCAGGTCACCACTACTGTCGTCACCATGCACCGCAGCCGCGTCTACGCCCTGCTGATCGACACACCCCGTGCCGAGGCCGACCGGTCCGCCGCCTTCTGGTCGGCGGCCCTCGGCGCCACCGCCCACCCGGTGCCGGGCGAGGAGCAGTTCACCTCACTGCACAACGCCCTGCCGCACCTCGTCGCCGCCGTGCAGGCGGTGGACGACGAGCCCCGCTTCCACCTCGACATCGAGACCGACGACGTCGAGGCCGAGACGGCACGGCTGCTGGCGCTCGGCGCGACCGAGGTGTCCCGCTGGCTGGAGTGCCGGATCCTGCGCGCCCCCGGCGGCCACCTGCTGTGCGTGCTCCCCGTCCACAGCCCCACCGAACTGTTCGATTCGCAGGCCAACACCTGGCCCTGACACCCACCGAACGCCACCAGCACCACCGACCCGGCCCCCCGGATCTCCTCCGCGGCGTCCGACCGCAGGACGGAAACCGGCGAGCACACCGCCGTCATCAGAGGAATTCCTCCAGCAGGCCGGTGATCCTCTTCCGCAGCACGTCGGGGTCGACCGGTCCGTGGAAGTCGACCACGTCCGCCGCACGCCTGCGCCGCCCGCTCCGGTCGATCGCCGCGGCGCCGAACTGGCCGCGCAGGTCCGGTCCGCCGACCAGGCCGTCGGCGAGTCCGGGCAGCAGCCCGACCAGCGCGGCGGCGAGGTCGGCGTCGACCTCCCGCACGGTGAGCAGGTCCCGGGTCAGCACGGCCAGCACCGAGCCCGAGCCCGAGCCGGTGGAGGCGGCCAGCGCGCGCACCGCGGCTCTGCCCATGCCCAGCCGCAGGTCCGCCGACCGCGGCGGGTTGGCGATGAGCTTGAACGCCGCGCCGAGCCAGGGGTCGAGTTCGCCGCCGCGTGCCAGTCCTTGGGCGGTGAGGTGGCTCCACGGCGCGGGGTCGTCCTGCACGTGCAGCACGATCGGCATGGCGCCGAGGTCGAGGTGTTCCCAGGCGGTGCGGAACGCGGTGGCGCTGAGGGTCGCATTGGTCACCAGACGTCACTCCCGAATGACGGCGGGCATTGCTCCGGCCCCCCAGCCCGCTCCGGAACTGACGTCCTGGAGGACGCACGGGTTCCGTTTTGGCGCCGGGAACTCAGACCTCCTGCACCAGCTCCCACACGCACCCGGCGAGCCGGGCGTTGTCGATCGGGGTGATCGTGCTCCAGTTGCGACCGTCCGAACTGGGTCGGACCTGGTGCAGGTACCGGCCGGACGGCGTGTCGTGCCAGGCGACCACGCGACCCGCGCGCACGGGCGGGCCGCCGAGCTGGGCGCGTTCGACGCCGAACTGGCCGCGGGTGCTCATCCCGTCGCACATGCCGGCCAGCTCCTGCGCCTCGTGCAGCGGCAACCCGTGCCGCTCCAGCGCCAGCATCAGCTTCTCCGCGTCCCGCCCGGCCTCGTCGGACGCCGCGCGCAGCACGTCGTTCGGCAGGCTGATCGACCGCCCGTGCCCGGCGGGCATGTCGCCGGCGACCGACACCGCCGCCTCGGCCAGCGCGCCGGCCCGTGACTCGATCAGCCACACCTCGTCGCCGTCGACCACGGCGAGGATGCCCTCGTCACCGGCCGCCGCCGCAAGACCCTTGATCTTGCGGCGGTCGACCCAGATCCACAGGTCGATCGACACCTGCGGGTTGGCCAGCAGCGCGAACGCGTCGGCCAACTCGGGCGTCAACCGCCGGTTGGCCGCCAGCCCGCGCTCGGTGAGCGAGCCCCAGGCCTGCTCGACGAACACGGCGCGCTCGGTGTGCGTGATGCCCGGGCTCGGCACGTCCAGCGCGACGTTGCGCCGGGCAAGTCGCTCACCCTCCCACGCGACGTCGAACTCCAACGTGGACAGGACAACCGTGCCGCTCACTTCACTTCTTCTCGATCTCGTCGCCGATGACCGACTGCACGACCATCCGCTCGTCACCGAACACGTCGTCGGAGTCGACGCCGTACTTGCGGACGTGCTCCCCGTCCTCCTCGCCCGGCCCGCCCTTGGCGGTGGCCGCCGGCTGCAACATCGAGGAACCCACACCGGCCTTGCCCGCGACACCACCGGCCGCGCCACGACCGGGCGCGCGCTCGTCGGGGTCGATGGCGCCGATCGTCGCGGAGATGCCGGACTTCCCGGTCAACGTGCTGGGCACACCGGGCATCCCGGGCACACCGCCCTTGCCGGCGGTGCCACCACCGGTGCCCTTGCCGCCGGCGGGGCCTTCAGGCGCCTTGGCGCCACCGGGCATCGCGGGCGCGGTGTTGCGGACGAGCCGCGCACCGCGCGCCTGCGTCGCCGCCAGCCCGAGCCCGAGCCCACCGGCCAACCCGAGCCCGAGCCCCAACCCGAAGTTGGACCCACCACCCGGCTTGCCGCCGAACGCGGCCGGCGGCAGCACCGTCTGGCCACCCGGCGGGTTCGGCAACAACCCGGTCGAGCCACCGGGCATCCCGGGCACCTGCGGCGGCACACCGACCGAGCCACCGGGCAGGCCGCCCGGCACACCACCGGGGACACCGCCGGGCACGCCACCGGGGATCTGGGGCGTGGTCCCACCGAGCTGCCCCACCGCCGCGACCGGCGTGCTGACGCTGGACGCCGCCGTCACGTCGAACTGCGGCGGCTTGTTCATGCCCTGGTACTGGTTCAGCGCGTCCCGACTGGCCTCGGTGTACTGGTCGAGCCCGCGGATCGCCTGCTCCCGAGCCGCCTGGGTCTCCTTGACCTCCTTGGCGTGATCGGTCTCGTGCCCGAAGAACCCGAGGAAGTCGTCACCGATGTGGGTCTCCGTGTCACCGCGCAACTTCTGCGGCTCGGGCATCCCGTTGCGGGTCTGGCTGTACGTGGCGCCCTGCACCGCGGTGGCCTGCGAGTTCTGCTGCGCCGCCTCGTCCGCCTCGGCCGCGTAGTCGGCCATGACGGTCGTCTTCTGGTTCGCCTGCTCGCCGGCGGCACCCTGCCAGTCGATGCCCAGCTTCTTCAGCTCCGTGCGCAGGGTCTCGTCCACCTCGATGAGGCTCGCGGACAGCTCGCGGAGCGCGTGCGAGGCGTCGCTGAACTTCTGCGCGGCGTCACCCGACTGGAACTGCTGGACGAGGGTGGCCAGCGCCTGGTTGTCGTAACCCTGGAACCGGAAATCCGGAATGTCTCGATGCCCGCTCATGACTCTCCCCTCACGCCAATGTCGGCAAGGTGACGAGCGCCAGCTCGGCCGCCTTCTTCGCGTTGTCGCACATCTGCTCCTGGGAAGGCGTCTGCCCGATGGACGAGAAGTCCACGTACAACTGCTGACCGTCGGCGACATCGACGGAGACGGCGCAGTCCACGGTCGACGTGCCCTTGAAGGTGAGTTGCACAGCGGAGTAACCGCTCACCTCCACCTGCTCCACCGCGACGTTGCCGCTGCCGCGCCAGTACTCGATGCCCTTGGTCGTCACCAAGCCGACCTCATAGGTGACGCGAGGCGAGTCGTTGTTGCCGTACGCGCAGACCGGCTCGTCGCCGGCCTTCACGATGTCACCGTCGTTCCGCTCGGCTTCGACCACGGCGAGCTCTTCCATCTGCGCCGTGGTGAGAACCTTGCAGGGATCGATCCCGTCGAGCTTCACCTCGCGCGGTCGCACCTTCTCGGGGGCCGCCGACGTCGCGGTGGACGTGGTCGTCGTTTCACCGACGGGAGTGGCATCACCGGGCTCGCGATCCGTGCAGCCCACGGCCACCAGTCCCAGGGTCGCAGCCACGACCACGACGCGAAGAAAGCTAGTGGACACTCTTCGCCCCGAACGCCGTGGTGACTTCTTCCTCGGTGAACCCGTACTGCTCGGCCACCGAGCGCAGCTGCTTGACCAGGCTGTCGAGACTGTCGATGTACTGCCGAATGCGCTCGCCGTAGGAATCCTCGGCTTCGACCAGCCTGCTGTTCCACGCCGCGGCCACACCGGCGTTCACCGGGTCGGTGCCATCCCCGAGTTCGACTCTGAGGTCCTTGCCGGCCCTTTCCAAGGCCTTGTTCAACCGGTCCGCCTGGTCGTCGATGATCTTGCCGGCCTGCAGCACGGTGTCCCGGCTGACCTCGAACTTCTGCCCCGAGCCGGGGCTGGCGGCCATGGTGTCGTTCAGCCGCTTCTCCGCCATGAACATGTCGCCGACCGCCTTGCCGACGGCTCCCCCCGCGGCGGCGACGGCTCCTAGTAGGCCGGTCTCCTGTTCCACGACGTCCTACCCCCGTACGGTCGGTAACGGATTGAACCCGGTTCGAGGCTACCAACGACCACGTGAGCCAGGTCTGAGGTTGGACGAAGAAACCCCCGCGCCGGTTCCGCGGTGGGTCACTTGTGGGGCGAGAGCGGTGCTAGGGGACGGTGATCTCGTCGTTCGCCGCACGCAGCGCGATGTCCGTGCGGTGGTGGGAGCCGGTCAGGTGGACGCCCTCCACCCGGCGGTAGGCCTCGGCACGGGCGTCGGCCAGGGTCTTGCCCGTGCCGACCACCGACAGGACCCGGCCGCCGATCGAGACGACGGCGCCGTCCTCGCGGCGGCGGGTGCCCGCGTGCAGGACGCCCTCCGCCTCGGACCCGCTGATCACGTCACCCGTGCGCGGCCGGCCGGGGTAGCCCTCGGCGGCGATCACGACGGTCACGGCGTGGCCCTCGGCCCACTCCAACGGCGGCGCGGACGCGAGGGCGCCCGTGGCGGCGGCGTGGAACAGGGCGGCCGGCGGGGTGCGGAGCAGCGCCAGGACGGCCTGGGTCTCCGGGTCGCCGAACCGGCAGTTGAACTCGATCACCTGCGGGCCGGTGGAGGTCAGGGCCAGGCCCGCGTACAGCAGGCCGGTGAACGGGGTGTCGCGGCGCGCCAGCTCGTCGACGACCGGCTGGACGCAAGTTGACACGATCGTGTCCACGAGGTCGGGCGCGGCCCAGGGCAGGGGCGAGTACGCGCCCATGCCGCCGGTGTTGGGGCCCGAGTCGCCGTCGCCGACGCGCTTGAAGTCCTGCGCGGGCAGCAGCGGCACCACGGTGGCGCCGTCCACCAGGCAGAACAGCGACACCTCCGGACCGTCGAGGAACGACTCCAGCAGCACCGGGTGGCCGTGGTCGAGCAACGTCATGGCGTGCGCGCGGGCCACGGCGCGGTCCGTGGTGACGACCACGCCCTTGCCCGCGGCCAGGCCGTCGTCCTTCACGACCCACGTCGGGCCGAACCGGGTCAGCGCCGAGTCGAGCCGGGCCGGGTTGTCGACGATCTCCGACACGGCGGTCGGCACGCCCGCGGCGGCCATGACGTCCTTCGCGAACGCCTTCGAGCCCTCGATCCGCGCCGCCGCGGCCGACGGGCCGAAGCAGGGGATCCCGATCGCGCGCACGGCATCCGCCGCACCCGCCACCAGGGGCTGCTCCGGCCCGACCACGACCAGGTCGGCGTTCCACTCCTTGGCCAGGGCCGCGACCGCGCCGCCGTCGGTGACGTCGACCCCGTAGGTCTCGGCGACACCGGCGATGCCGGCGTTGCCGGGCGCACAGGCCAACGCGATCACCGAAGGATCCCGCGACAAAGCGAGGACAAGGGCATGTTCACGGGCGCCAGACCCGATGACCAGGACACGCACGGTGCGGAAGCCTAGATGACCCACCCGGTCATTCGCCCAGTGCGTCCAGCGAGCCGGGGTGCAGCGGCACCGGATCGGTCATCCCGGCCTTCTCCTGCACGATGTCCTTGGCCGCCGGGTGCACGGCCTCCAGGTCCGACTTCTTCTCGTAGATGAGCTTGGTCACGGCGCACGCGTCGCCCTCGGGGAAGTCCGTGCGCACGAGCAGCACGTTCGGCACGGCCACCGTCGGCACGTCCGCGGGCTGCCCGTAGGTCGCGGCCGGGATGACGCCCCGGTCGTACACCTCGTTGATCTTCTTCAAGGCGTCGAGCTGCGGCGTGATGTCGATGAACTTGACCTTGTCCTTCAGCGACGTGGTGATGTCGGTGATCTGCGCGGTGGGCAGGCCGCCGGACCAGACGAGGCCGTCGATGCTGCCGTCCTTCATCCCGTCCGCGGTCTTGGCCAGGTCGAGCCGCTGCGCCTGCACGTCGGTCTCCGGGTTCAGCCCGGCCGCCGTCAGCAGCCTCTGCGCGATCACCTCGGTGCCCGACTTGGGCGATCCCGTCGAGATCCGCTTGCCGCGCATGTCGGCGACCGAGTCGATCCCGGAATCGGACCTGACCAGCACCTGCGTGTAGTTCGGGTACAGCCTGGTCAGCGCCTGCACCTGCTGCGGCTTGCCGTCGAACGCGCCCTTGCCCGCGACCGCGTCCGCCGCCGTGTCGGCCAGCGAGAACGCCATGTCGTAGTCGCCCGCGACGAGCTGCTGGATGTTCTGCACCGACGCGCCGGTCTCGGCGGCGGTGGCCTTGAGCTTGGTGTTGTCGCTGATCAGCTTCGCCAGCCCGCCGCCGACGACGTAGTACACGCCGCCGGAGTTGCCGGTCGCGATGGTGATCCGCCCGTCGGCCGCCTCGCAGGCGGCTGTGCCCGGGTCGCCGTTCGATGCGGCGGGGGTCTGCTTCCCGCCGCACCCGGCGGCGACCAAGCCGACCGAGAGCACGCCGACGGCGACCCTAAGCGTCCAGCTGCGCATGCTGTTCCTTCCTCCGTAGGACGACGTGCACCGCGACCGCGACCAGCAGGAATCCCAGGCCGACGGCGATGGTGACGGGTTGCAGGTAGAGCAGGGCGACGGCGGCGGGCGCGCACAGCACGCGTTCCGGCCACCGCGCGCGACCGAACATCCAGCCGCCGGTGAGCACGGCCAGCGCCGCCACGCCCAGCGCGGAGACGGCGAACACCCACACGCCGTCGAGGAACGACGTGCGCAGCAACAGCCCGGCGCCGTTGTCGGTCAGCACGAACGCCAGCGGCACGAGGAACGCGGGCAGCGTGTACTTCCACGTCCGCCACATCGTCTTCATCACGTCGCCGCCGGTGATCGCGGCGGCGGCCACGGCGGCGAGCGCCGTCGGCGGCGTCACCTCGGACAGCACCGCGTAGTAGAAGATGAACATGGCCGCTTCCTCGCGCGCCACGCCCAGCTCGATCAGCGCGGGCCCGATGACGACCCACGAGATGATGAACGACGCCGTCACCGGCACGGCCAGGCCGAGCAGGCTCACCGCGAACGCCGCCAGCACCACCGTGACGAACAGCACCGCGGTCGGGTTGGACGAGATCGCGCCGGCCAGGTCGACCAGCGCCGACGCCAGCTCCTGGCCGAGCCCGGTCTTGGTGATCGTCGACGTGATCACGCCCGCCGCCGCGCACACCGCGATCACCGGCAACGCCGACCGCACCCCGAGCGACAGCGAGTCCGCCATCGCCTTCAGCCACGCCCGCACGTCGCCGCGCTTGGCCACCAGCGCGAACAGCGCCGCGACACCGGTCGCGTAGACGACGGCGGAGAACACCGGGATGTCCAGGGCGAGGAACACCACGATCACCGCGAGCGACAGGAAGTGGTACCCGCCCTGCTTGAGCAGCGCCCACGGGCTCGGCGAGTCGATCTCCACCGGCTTCGCGCCGAACTTGCGCGCGTCGATCTCCACGGCCAGCGCGATGCCCAGGTAGTACAGCAGGGTCGGCAGGATCGCCCAGATCAGCACCTGCAGGTAGGACGTCTCCAGGTACTCGGCGATGATGAACGCCGCCGCGCCGAGCGTCGGCGGCGACAGGATCGCCCCGATGCCGGACGCGGCGAGCAGCCCGCCCGCGTTCTCCTTCGGGTAGCCCGCCTTCTTCAGCATCGGCCACGTCACCGCGCCCAGCGACACGGTGGTCGCGGTGCCCGACCCGGACACCGTGCCGAGCAGGAAACCGGCGGTGGCGGCGGTGCGGCCCGGCGCGGTGCGCGACTTGCGGAACGCGGAGAAGCTGATGTCCACGAAGAACGTGCCCGCGCCGGACGCGTTCAGCACCGACCCGTAGATCGTGAACAGCACGATGTACGTGGCGGCGACGTCCAGCGGCGTCCCGTAGAACCCGGTCGCGTCGTTGTAGAAGCCGTTGATGATCTGCGAGAAGTCCACGCCGGCGTGCGAGATCGCCCAGGACGGTGGCAGGAACCCGCCGTAGTAGGCGAACGCGATGAACCCGACGCAGACGACCGGCAGCACCCAGCCGGTGGTCCGCCGGCACGCCTCCAGGATCAGCACCAGCAGCAACGAGCCGGCGATGATGTCGAGCGCGGTCAGCTGCCCCTGGCGGTCGAGGAACGCGTCGAACCCGCCGAACAGGGGGTAGGCGCCCACCACGAACGCGCACACCGCCGCCACCCAGTCCACGACACCGGGGTCGTCGGCCTCACCGCGCCTGCCGCGCGGCCGGTAGCAGAGGAAGACCAGCGGCAGCGTGACCGCCAGGAAGATCACCAGGTAGTACTGGCCGCCCTTGCTGAACGGCCAGAACACCTGCTTGAGCACGAGCAGCGCGATGGCGAGACCCGCCACCCACACGCCCAGCTCCCACCTCCGGGACAAGGCGCGCGACGGGCGCTCCTCGTCGTACTCGGCGAGCAGTTCGTCTACTTCGACCTGCGGCTTGGTCGCCACGCGCACCCCTTCGTGTCGCGCTGGATGAAGCGCTCACGAAGCTACTTGTGTCGCCGGTCACAGCCATAGAGCGACCGTCTAAAGGGACTGTAAAGACCGCTGCGCCGAGACCGACGGGATCACACGATCCGGGCGTCGACGTAGCACCACCGCCAGTCCTCCTCCGGCTCGAACGACCGCATCACGGGGTGTTCCGAGGCGTGGAAGTGCGCGGTCGCGTGCCGGCGCGGGCTGGAGTCGCAGCACCCGACGTGCCCGCAGGACAGGCAGATCCGCAGGTGGGCCCAGTTGTGCTCACCTGCGGCCAGGCAGTCGGCGCAGCCCTCGGGGTTGTCCGGGGTGACGGAGTCCGGGAGATCTGGGACATGAGGACAGGTCATACCGGTCATCATCACGCAAGATTGCGCCATGCACGGTCCGGAACTGCTCCTGTTGCTCGTCGGCGCGCTGCTCGTCACGGCGGCGGCGAAACGCCTCAACTGGTCGGCCCCGCTGGTGCTGGTGGGCGTCGGGCTGGCGGTGTCGTTCATCCCCGGCTTGCCGGAGTTCGCGCTGGAACCGGAGCTGATCCTGGTCCTGGTGCTGCCGCCGCTGCTGTACTCGGCCGCCCTGGACAGCTCCTACCACAACATCCGGGCGAACCTGAGGCCGATCGGCCTGCTCGCGGTGGGCCTGGTGCTGGCCACCACGATGGCCGTCGGCTGGGTCGCGCACCTGGTCCTGCCCGAGCTGTCGCTGCCCGCGGCGCTGGTGCTGGGCGCGGTGGTGGCGCCGCCGGACGCGGTCGCCGCGGTCGCGGTCGGCCGGCGGCTCAACCTGCCGCGCCGGACGATGACGCTGCTCACCGGCGAGAGCCTGATCAACGACGCGACCGCGCTGACGGCCTACAAGGTGGCCGTGGCGGTGGCCGCCGGCGCCGCCGCGACCTGGGTGGACGGCACCCGCACGTTCGTGGTCAGCGCGGGTGGCGGCGTGCTCGTCGGGTTGGCGATCGGCTGGGGCGTGCGGTGGGTCCGCGACCGCCTCGACGACGGCGTGCTGGAGAGCGCGGTCGGCATGCTGGTGCCGTTCGGCGCGTACATCTTCGCCGAGGAGCTGCACGCCTCCGGTGTGCTCGCGGTCGTCATCGCCGGGCTCTACATCGGGCACAACGCGCCGCGCAGCTCGTACTACACGCGCCTGCAGGACACGGCGGTGTGGCGGTCGGTGGACGTGTTGCTGGAGTCGTTCGTGTTCGCGTTGATCGGCTTGCAGCTCAACAGCGTGGTGCGGGACGTGGACATCACCGCCGGCCTGGGGTGGGCGGCGGCGGCCGTGCTGGCGGCGACGATCCTGGTGCGGTTCGCGTGGATGTACCCGGCCGCGTACCTGCCGCAGCTGCTGTCGAAGCGGGTCCGGGAGCGCGAGCGGGCGCCGGGGTGGCGTGGCGTGACGGTGCTGTCGTGGGCGGGGATGCGCGGCGTGGTGTCGCTGGCCGCGGCGAGCGCGTTGCCGCTCGACCTGCCGGGACGCGAGGTGATCGTGTTCTGCGCGTTCGTGGTCACCGTGGGCACGCTGCTCCTCCAGGGCCTCACGCTGCCGTTCGTGATCCGCAAGCTCGGGTTCCGCGGTGACGAGGAGCGGACCGACGCGTTGGCCGAGGCGCAGGTGCAGCACGCCGCCGCGCAGGCCGCCGTGCGCAAGCTGGACGAGGTGCTCGGCGACGACGCCGGCACGTCGGACGAGGTCGTCGACCGGCTGCGGATCATGGCCGAGCACCGGGGCAACGCGGCGTGGGAGCGGCTGGGCAGGCAGGAGGACGAGAGCCCGGCCGCGTCGTACCGTCGGCTGCGGCGCACGATGCTGGAGGCCGAGCGGCAGGTGTTCATCCAGGCGCGCGACGACGGGCGGATCGACGACGAGGTGCTGTTCCGGGTGCTCCGCGAACTCGACCTGGAGGAAGCGGCCATATCCAGGGAGTGACGAACACCGAACCACCCCCCACGCGTTCACCGTGACGTGGCCTGTGCTTCGCCTTAGCGTGTCCGGGACGTCGCGGTGCGCGACGAGGCTGCCGCGCGTCAGGAGTGAAGTCGAGGAGGTCGGCGATGGTGCGGACGAGGATCGTCGGGGCGGCGCTCGCGGCGCTCGCGGTGGCGGGGGCGGTGGTGCTGCCCTCGGCGTCGGCGAGCGGTGACGCGGAGGTGGCGTCGTCCCGCAAGGGCCCGCTGGTGATCGGCCACCGCGGCGCGTCGGGCTACCGGCCCGAGCACACGCTGGCCGCGTACGAGCTGGCCGCGCGGATGGGCGCGGACTACGTCGAGCCCGACCTGGTGGTGACCAAGGACGGCAAGCTGGTCGCCCGGCACGAGAACGAGATCGGCGGCACGACGGACGTCTCGGCGCGCCCGGAGTTCGCCGCGCGCAAGGCCACCAAGGTCATCGACGGCACGTCGATCACCGGCTGGTTCACCGAGGACTTCACGCTCGCCGAGCTGAAGACGTTGCGGGCCAAGGAGCGCATCCCGGAGGTCCGGCCGCGCAACACCCTCTACGACGGCCGGTTCGAGGTGCCGACGCTGGAGGAGGTCATCGACCTGTCCCGCCGGCTGACCCGCGAGCTCGGTCGCGACATCGGCATCTACCCCGAGACCAAGCACCCGACGTACTTCCAGGACATCGGCCTGCCGCTGGAGCCGCGCCTGGTCGACGTGCTGACGAAGGCGGGCCTGAACCGGCACGGCGCGAAGGTGTACGTGCAGTCGTTCGAGGTGGCCAACCTCAAGCAGCTCAAGGGGAAGCTGCGGGTGCCGCTGGTGCAGCTGATCAACGGGTCGGGCGCGCCGTACGACTTCGTCAAGGCCGGTGACAAGCGCACCTACAGCGACCTCGTGACGCCGGAGGGCCTGCGCGAGATCCGCACCTACGCCAACGGCATCGGCGCGGCGAAGGACCGGATCATCCCGCGGGACGCGGCGGGTTTCCTGCGCGAGCCGACCACCCTGGTGCGTGACGCGCACACGCGTGGCCTGATCGTGCACGCCTGGACGTTCCGCAACGAGAACACGTTCCTGCCGGCGGACTTCCGCAAGTCCACCGACCCGGCCGCGTACGGCGACGCGTTCGGCGAGTACGCGAAGTTCTACGCGACGGGCCTGGACGGCGTGTTCGCCGACAACCCCGACACCGCCGTGGAAGCCCGCAAGGGCTGACGCACGCGGGGTCCGGCCGGGGTCACCACCCGGCCGGACCCCGGCGTCCGCGCCGGCGAAACGCCCGGCCCCGGTCGGCAGGCGAGTGCTCGATGGCGATCGAGGACGATGACCCGTCCGGCGAGGTGGACATTCCCCCGAGAACGAGCCTGAGCAGTCCGACGGGTCGGGTTCTCCGCCATGTTCGGCGCGTACGCGCCCGCCACCGACGAGGACTACGCACGTGCCCTCCGGGGAAGGGCTCGTCGTGGTCGACACCAGCACTCTGCGGTGAACGCCCTGAGCACCGAACGAGCGCCCGCACTCGCGCGGGCGCCCACCGGTGATCAGGACGGACTGCGGTGAACGGCTTCGCGAGGGTCCCCGCCAAGGGGAACCCTTGCTGCAATTCTACCGACGGGGTCCGACAATTCCGGGCCGTCGTGGGCCGGCGGGCCGGCCAGCAGGCCGCGCCGGGCCAGGACCGGGCGGACGCCTTCGCCGAACCAGTAAGCCTCCTCCAGGTGCGGGTAGCCGGAGAGCACGAACTCCTCCACGCCGAGGCCGTGGTACTCCTCGATCAGGTCCGCGACCTCCTCGTGGCTGCCGACGAGCGCCGTGCCCGCGCCGCCGCGCACCAGCCCGATGCCCGCCCACAGCCCGGGGTGGATCTCCAGGCCGCGCACGCCCCGACCCAGGTCGCCACCGTGCAGGGCCACCATCCGCTGCTGCCCCACCGACTGCGACGCGCGCAACTGCTCCTGCGCCCTGGCCACCTGCTCGGGGTCCAGCGCCTCCAGCAGCTTCTCCGCCTCACGCCACGCCTCGGCGGACGTGTCGCGGCTGATCGTGTGCAGCCGCACGCCGAACCGGATCGGCCGGTCACCCGACAGCGCGCGCACCCTGCCGATCTTCTCCGCCACCTGCGCCGGCGGCTCGCCCCACGTCAGGTACACGTCGGCCCGCCGCGCGGCGACCGGCAGCGCCGCGTCCGACGACCCGCCGAAGTAGATCGGCGGCACGGGGTCCGGCGCGGCCATCACGGTCGCGCCCGACACCCGGTAGTGCTCCCCGGCGAAGTCGACCGGCCGCCCCGACCACACCGCCCGCACCACGTGCAGGAACTCGTCGGTCCGCGCGTACCGCTGGTCGTGGTCGAGCCAGTCGCCGAACCGGCGCTGCTCCACCTCGTCCCCACCGGTCACCACGTTCAGCAGCAGCCGCCCGCGCGAGATCCGCTGGTACGTCGACGCCATCTGCGCGGCCAGCGTCGGCGAGATCACCCCCGGTCGGAACGCCACCAGGAACTTCAGCGTCGACGTCCGCGCGAGCAACGCCGCCGTGGTCAGCCACGCGTCCTCGCACCACGTGCCGGTCGGCGTCAGCACGCCGGTGAACCCGTTGTGCTCGGCCGCCTGCGCGACCTGCGCCAGGTAGTCGACGTCCGGCTCGCGCAACGCCGCCGCGCCCAACGACCGGTTGGCGTGGAAGCGCTCGACCACGGTCCGGCCGTCACCGGACGTGGGCAGGAACCAGTGCAGCACGACGCTCACGACAGCTCCTCCTGGAAACGGGTGTCCACGAACTTCCGGAACTCCACCGCGCTTGGCAACGCGCCGTCCGCCGTGAACGCGTCGGCCAACTCCTGCTCGGACGCGATCACCGCGTCGTCCAGCGGCACGGGCAGGTCGCCGCCGCGCTCCACGGCCGCCCGCGCCACCTCGGGCTTCAGCCCGGTCTCCGCGGCCCACGCCCGCGCCCACTCCTCGCGGTGCGCGTCGGCCCACCGCTGCGCCCGGCTGATCCGCTTCACGAACTCCTTGATCGCCTCGCTCTTGCCCGGCGACTCCAGCGCCGCCCGCCCGGCCACCTGGAACGTGTAGCCGTTCGACTTGCCGCGCCCGTCGGTCAGCACCCGCGCGCCCGCCTCCTGCTGGGCCTGCGCCGTGTAGGGATCCCACACCGCCCACGCGTCCACCCGCTTCTGCGTGAACGCCGAGTACGCGTCCGACGGTTGCAGGAAGTTGAGCGTGACGTCCTTGGTCGTCAGCCCGGCCGCGGCGAGCGTCAACAGCACCTGCCCGTGCGCCGAACTGCCCTTGGCCACCGCGATGCCGCGCCCCTTGAGGTCCGGCACGGTCTTCACCGCCGAGTCGGACGGCACCAGGAGCGCGTCGCCCTCCACGCTGCCCTTCGCCGAGTACACCGCGGCGATCTTCGCGTTCGCCGCCGCCGCGAAGATCGGCGGCGTGTTCCCGACACCGCCGACGTCGATCGCACCCGCCGACGCCGCCTCCAGCAACGGCGGACCGGACGTGAACGTGGACCACTCGATCGGGTAAGGGAAGTCGTCCAGCAGCCCGGCCGCCGTCAGCAGCGCCTTCGAACCGCCCTTCTGGTCGCCGACCTTGAGCACGACCGGCCCGTCCGACGACGACGCCGTGCCGCAGCCCGACACCGCCAGCACCGCGACCACCAGCGCGCTAAGCAGCTTCGACATCGTCCACTCCCAGGTTCGACAGCACTTCCGACCGCAGGTCGACGAAGGACGCGCGGCGCCGCGGTCGCGGCAGGTCGACGTGGTGCTCGGCCACGATCCGGCCCTCGTCGAGCACCACGACGCGGTCGGCCAGCAACAGGGCCTCGTCCACGTCGTGGGTCACGAACAGCACGGCGGGCCGGTGCTCCCGCCACAGCTGCTCCACCAGGTGGTGCATGGCGAGCCGGGTCAACGCGTCCAGCGCGCCGAACGGCTCGTCCAGCAACAGCAGCTCCGGCTCGCGCACCAACGCCCGCGCCAACGACACGCGCTGCGCCTCGCCACCGGACAACGTCAACGGCCACGCGTCGGCGTGACCGGCCAACCGGACCTCGGCCAGCGCCCGCTCCGCCACGGCACGGTGCCAGTCCTTGCGGCGGCCTGCACCGCGCAGCCCCAACGAGACGTTGCGCCACACCCGCCGCCACGGCAGCAACCGAGGCTGCTGGAAGGCGACCGACACCCGTTCGGGCACCGAGAACGCCCCCTCGACGTCGGGGTCCAGCCCGGCCAGGATCCGCAGCAACGTCGACTTGCCGCACCCGCTGCGCCCCAGCAGCGCCACGAACTCGCCGTCCGCGACGTCCAGGTCGAGCCCGGCCAGCACCCGGCGCGGCCCGAAGTCCTTGACCAGTCCTCGAACCCTCACCGCGCCTGCCACCGCAGCACCCTCCGCTCCAACGCGCGCACCAGGGCGTCCGTGGTCAACCCGAGCAGCGCGTAGACCAGCAGGCCCACCACGACGACGTCTGTGCGCAGGAACTCGCGCGCGTTGTTGATCAGGTAGCCGATGCCCGCGTCCGCGTTGACCTGCTCGCCGACGATCAGCGACAGCCACGCCGTGCCGAGCGCGATCCGCAGGCCCACCAGCGCCTGCGGCACCGCCGACGGCAGCACCACGTGCGCGACCCGTTCGAACCGCGAGTAGCCGAGCACGCGCGCGGCTTCCAGCAGCGCCGGATCGGTCTGCCGGATGCCCGCGTGCAGGTTCAGGTACAGCGGGAACGCCACGCCGGCCGCGACCAGCGCCAGCTTCGGCTCCTCGCCGATGCCGAACCACAGGATGAACAACGGGATCAGGCCGAGGTGCGGCAACGTGCGCAGCATCTGCACCGGCGGGTCGAGCAGCCGTTCACCCCAGCGGGACAGGCCGGAGGCCAGGCCGAGGGCGCCGCCGATGACCGCGCCCAGCGCGAACCCCACGGCGACGCGGCTCGACGACACCAGGAACGCGTCCACCAACTGCCCGTCCGCGATGAGCTCGTAGGCGGACCGGAAGACCGTGAGCGGCGACGCGAGCTTGTCCGGCGGCAGCACGCCCGTGCTGCTCGCGGCCTGCCACAGCAGCACCAGCCCGAGCGGGCTCAACCACCGGCGCAGATCGGGCCACTTGCGTTGTCTCGTGGCGGGTGCGCGCGCGGTGGCAGCCGATTCAGGGCGCGCGACAACACCGGCGGTGGAAATCGACACGGATTTCTCCCAGCGGACAGGGAACGTCGGACGCGCTGATCAGCGAGTCCGAGTTTTGATATCCGGCCGGGGCAAGTCAACGTCTCCCGAATTGTGAAAATGCCTCCGATGCCGATTGCTTCGGCATCGGAGGCACTTGTCGTCGGACGACTCAGATGATCTCGTGGCGCACGATGGTCTGGTCGCGGCCGGGGCCGACGCCGATCGCGGACATCCGGGCGCCGGAGATCTCCTCCAGGTGCTCGACGTACGCGCGGGCGTTCGCGGGCAGCTCCTCGTACGCGCGGCAGTGGCTGATGTCCTCGAACCAGCCCGGCAGCTCCTCGTACACCGGCACGGCGTGGTGCACGTCGGTCTGCGTCATCGGCATCTCGTCGACCCGCTCGCCGTCGATCGTGTAGCCGACGCAGACCGGCACCTTCTCCAGGCCGGACAGCACGTCCAGCTTGGTCAGGAAGTAGTCGGTGATGCCGTTGACCCGCGCCGCGTACCGGGCGATCACCGCGTCGAACCAGCCCGTGCGCCGCGACCGCCCGGTCGTCACGCCGAACTCGCCGCCGGTCTTGCGCAGGTGCTCGCCCATCTCGTCGTTCAGCTCGGTGGGGAACGGGCCCGAGCCCACCCGCGTCGTGTACGCCTTCAGGATGCCGATCACCGTGGTGATCCGCGTCGGCCCGATGCCCGAACCGGCGCTCGCGCCGCCCGAGGTCGGGTTCGACGACGTCACGAACGGGTAGGTGCCGTGGTCGACGTCGAGCAGGGTGCCCTGCGAGCCCTCCAGCAGCACCGTCTCGCCGCGCTCCAGCGCCTGGTTGAGCAGCAGGCGGGTGTCCGCGATCCGGGAGGTGAACTTGGTGCCGTGCTCCAGCACGCTGTCCACGACCTGCTCGGGGTCGAGCGCCTTGCGGTTGTAGACCTTGACCAGCACCTGGTTCTTGAAGTCCAGCGCGGCCTCGACCTTCTGCCGGAGGATCTTCTCGTCCAGCAGGTCCTGCGCGCGCACGCCGACGCGGGCGATCTTGTCCTGGTAGCACGGGCCGATGCCGCGGCCGGTGGTGCCGATCTTGGCCTTGCCCAGGTACCGCTCGGTGACCTTATCGATCGCCACGTGGTACGGCATGATCAAGTGCGCGTCCGCGGAGATGAGCAGCTTGCTGGTGTCGACGCCCTGCTCGTCGAGACCGGCCAGCTCCTCGAGCAGCACGCCGGGGTCGACCACGACACCGTTGCCGATGACGCTCGTCACGCCGGGGGTGAGGATGCCCGAGGGGATCAGGTGCAGGGCGAACTTCTGGCCGTCGGGCAGCACCACGGTGTGCCCGGCGTTGTTGCCGCCCTGGTACCGGACCACCCACTGCACCCGGTCACCGAGCAGGTCCGTTGCCTTGCCCTTGCCCTCATCGCCCCACTGGGCACCGATCAGCACGACGGCCGGCATGTGAAACTCCAAGCGGTTGGACGGGTAAGAGCCGAATGCCTGCGACGGCCGAGCCGTCAGTGGACGGCTGTTGAGGGTAGACCAGGAGATGAAGGTGCGCGGAATCGTGCTGGCCTGCGGAAACTCGCAGTTGCCAATGATCACGGACGGTGACCGTTTCGAGGTCCGCCAGGTGGCGGAACGGCCCGGAAAGGCCGAGGTGGACGCGGTTCTCGCCGTTTCGGGTGACAAACGTCTCGTCGTGCACGGCACGGACGGCGACCTCAACGCCGTCGTCCTGCGGCTGCTGCGCGCCGAACGGCTCGCCGACGTGCCGATCGGGTACGTGCCCGCGGACCCGCGGTCCGAGGTGGCCAAGCTGTGGGGCCTGCCGACCGATCCGGGCCGCGCGCTCGACCTCGCCCTGTCCGGCGACCCCGACCGGGTGCCGCTGGTCCGCGACGACGTCGGCGGCGTGCTCGTCGGCCTCGGCTCGCTCGGCCCGGTGCGCGGGGTCGGCTACGGGGACGACACCGTGGTGCTCCGGGGTCAGGCGTCCCGGCTGGAGGTGACCCCGGACCCGGAGGGCGGCCTCGGCCTGGTCGTGCGCGTCATCCACAAGCGGCTGTTCGGGCGGAAGGTGACCAGCACGTCGGCGCGCGCTTTCCAGCTCGGCTGCCTGCCGGTGCAGGTGAACTCGGACGGCGTCGCGCACCCGCGCCCGATGAGCAAGTGGACGTGGTACCGCCACACGGAAGAGCTGCGACTGGTCCGCGGGTTGTAGTGACGAAGGAATTTTCTCGCCCGCCATTCAGGCGTCACTCGAAAGCGTTGTAACGGAAGGAGAATTGACCCAAGGTAATTCCGACAGCTTCCAACTAGGAAGGTCGGAATTATGTCAACGGTCAACAAAACCGCGCGATTCTCGATCTTTTCCCTGCTCCTGGCTGGTGTGCTGGCAGTCGGCCTGGTCACCCCCGCCCAGGCGACGCCGCCGAACATCCCGAGCACCAGCACCGCCCTGTCGGAGCTGGCCGCGCTGAGGGTGGCCACCGAGGGCTCGACCAGCGGCTACTCGCGGGACCTGTTCCCGCACTGGAGCACCGTGTCCGGCGCCTGCAACACCCGCGAGACCGTGCTCAAGCGCGACGGCACGAACGTGGTCACCGACTCCAGCTGCGCGGCCACCTCCGGCCGCTGGTACAGCCCGTACGACGGCGCGACGTGGACGGCGGCGTCCGACGTGGACATCGACCACGTCGTGCCGCTGGCCGAGGCGTGGCGCTCGGGCGCGTCGTCGTGGACCACGTCGCGGCGGCAGTCGTTCGCCAACGACCTGACCAACCCGCAGCTCATCGCCGTCACCGACAACGTCAACCAGGCCAAGGGCGACCAGGACCCGGCGCTCTGGAAGCCGCCGCTGACCTCGTACTGGTGCACCTACGCGAAGATGTGGACGCGCTCGAAGCACAAGTGGGGTTTGAGCGTGAACTCGGCGGAGAAGTCTGCACTGCAAAGCATGCTCGGGAGGTGCTGACGAGGCGATGGCCGACCTTTCTTCCGCGTTCGTGGCCGGACCGGGCGGCGTCATGACCGACGAGGTCGGCGTGGTGACCGGTGACCTGGAGCTGCGGACCACGCTGGACAACGGCGAGTTGCGCGCGCTCGTGCGCTACGAGGGCGCGGAGGAGTGGTACGCCGTCACCGGCGCGTCGTGCCGCCTGGCCGACGAGAAGGACCACGAGGCGGTGCACGCCGTCCTGCTCGGCGTGCTGAACCGCCCCGAGGGTTAGACGTCGTTGCCGCCCTTCCTCGTGAGGGGCGGCAACGAGGAGGCCGCCTCGTTCCTCGACAGGCCGGTGGCCTGCAAGAGGTCCACGGCCACCGAGCGCACCTGCGCCAGGACCACCTTCGTGGAGAACCCCTCGCCGCCCAGGTGCTGCGCCGTGGCGCACGCCGCCGCCTCGCAGACCGCCGCACGCGCCTTCTTCGGCTCGTCACCGCGCCCCAGCTCGGCCCGCAGCACGTCCACCGCGTCCGCGTACCGCCGCAGCACGTCCGGCAGCACGTCCGGCATCCGCTCGCCGTCCCGCAGCGCGGCCAACGCCCGCCGGGCCAGCACCCTGGTGTTGCGCAGCGCGTAGTCCACCGGCGTGGCGGCCGTCTCGTAACGGCCGAGCTCGTGCCGCCTGCGCCAGCGGATCGGCGCGATGGTGGCGATCTCGCCGCCGGTCTTCAACGCCGACGCGAACTCGTCCACCGCCTCCTGGCTGTCGCGCAGCCGCGCCAGCACCCCGGCGGCCTGCACGGCGTCGGCCTCGGACACCGCCGTCGCCACGCCGCGCAACGCCTCGGTCAGCTCGCCGAACACCACCTTCGCCTGCCGGTGCGCCACGGTCAGCGGGTTCGCCGGCAGCAGCGCCGTCACGGCCAGCCCCACCAGGCCGCCGACCAGCGCGTCCACCATCCGGTCCAGGCCGCCACCGGCGCTCGGCGGCAGCAGGGTAGCGACCAGCACCGCCGACGAGCCGGACTGCAGCGCGATCACCGCGCCACCGTCCAGCAGCACCGCCGTGGACATCGCCAACGCCACGACCAGCGCGATCTGCCACGGCCCGGAGCCGATCAGCGAGATCAGCACGTCACCGACACCGACGCCGACGGACACGCCGACGACCAGCTCCACGACGCGCCGCAGCCGCTGCCCCAGCGACACGCCGAGGCAGACGACCGCGGCGATCGGCGCGAAGAACGGGTGCGCGTGGCCGACCACCTCGGTGGCGACCAACCAGGACAGGCCGGCGGCGAGCGCGGCCTGGCCGATCGGCAAGGCCGTGCTCTGCCACCGCTTCAGCCTGCGCGCCACCTCGTCGCGCACGGCCCCCACGTGCTCAGCTCAGGCCGAGCGCGGCGGGCGCCGCCGGGTCGCTGTCGCCGAGGAACTTCCGGCAGCGCTCGTACTCCTCGGTCTCCCCGATCTCGTCGGCGGCCCGCGCCAGCGCCGCCAACGCGCGCAGGAAGCCCTGGTTGCCGCGGTGCGACCACGGCACCGGGCCGTGGCCCTTCCAGCCCGAGCGGCGCAGCTGGTCCAGGCCGCGGTGGTAACCGGTGCGCGCGAACGCGTAGCCGGCGACCGGGTCGCCGGTCTGCAACGCCCGCTCGGCGAGCAGCGCCCACGCCTCGCTGAAGTCGGGGTAGGCGCGGACGATCTTGGCCGGGTCGGTGCCCGCCTCGGCGGCGGCCTGCGCCTCCGGGCGGTCCGGCAGCAACGTGGGTTCGGGACCGAGCAGGTTCTCCATGCCGTCAGCTTAGGAATACCCGGGCCGCCGCAGCGACCAGTGCCAGCACCAACGCGGTGACGATGAGGCCGGCGACGACCTTCCTGCCCATGAACGCGCTCCTCGGTTCTCAGTGAACTCTCAGGGCGGCACCTTTCCCGTTGAGGCCATTCGGAGCAACGAAGGTCACCTGTTAGCATGAGCCGACCCCGGAATGCGCTGGTCATCGACGCCCTTAGGGGAAGATCCGGGAAATCCCAGGGCGGGGCACCCTTCCAGCCTCCCCAACCGGGACGCATCATGGGCGGGTGAACATGGGGGTAACCAATCGCGTCGCGCGCTTCCGCGACCAGTACTGGGAGCGCGGCGAGTCGGGGCGCGAGACGCCACCGGCGCTCGTCGCCTCGCTCTACAAGCTCTGGCTCGTCGGTCTGCTGCTCAAGCTGATCGGCTCCTCGTGGGACGTGGCCTGGCACTTCAAGTGGCTGCGCGACGAACTGGCGCCACCGCACCTGATCAACACCCTGGGCACGGTGATCGTGGTCGGGTTGACGCTGTTCCACACCTACACCGGCTACGGGGCGGACAAGACCGCGCTGCGGCTGATGCAGTGGGGCACCGGCGTCTTCCTGGTCGCGCTGCCCATCGACCTGATCAACCACCGGATCAACGGCCTCGACATCACGTCGTGGAGCGGCTCGCACGCCCTGCTGTACCTGGGCACCGCGATCATGATGGCGGGCGCGATCCGCGGGTGGATCAAGCTCTACCCGGAGGGCGGCCGGTGGCGGGTGCTCGGCCTGACCGGGCTGTGGTTGCTGTTCCTGGAGAACATGTGGTTCCCGAACCAGCACCAGGAGTACGGCGTGCTGGAGATCGCCTCGTGGGACCGCGGCGACCCGTACGCCGAGCCGAGCCTGCTCCAGTTCGCCGCCGACCAGATCGGCCGGCCCGTCGACCGCGAGTCGATCGTCCAGTTCTCGCTGCCCATCCCCGACTGGGTCTACCCGGTGTGGGGCCTGGTCGCGGCGGCGCTCGTGCTGGTCGTCGCGCGGCGCACGATCGGCGTGCCGTGGGCCGCGACGGCGGTGGCGGGCGGCTACGTCGCCTACCGCCTGCTGATCTGGCCGCTGCTCGGCGTCGCCGACTTCCCGCTGTCGACCGTGCCGGTGTTCCTGCTGCTCATCGGCTTGGCCGTGGACGCGGCGCACCTGGGCAGGCTGCCCGCGCCACTGGCGGCGGTGCTCGGCTCGGCGGCCGTCACGGGCCTGGGCTACGGCGGGATCTGGGTGCTGCAGGCGCTGGACGCCGCGCCGCCGATCCTCTACCCGTCCGCGGCGGTGACGTTCGTCGCGCTGGCCGCGCTCTGGCTGGTCGCCGACCGGGTCAAGGTGGGGGAAACCCCCGGACGACCACTGGTGACCGCCTGATTCCGATCGACCCCCGTTCCCCCCGAGGATCAGTCGGGCAACACCCGAACCCTTGGGGGGAACTTCTATGCGCCGACTTCTCCGCGCGACGGTGGCCGGGGCGCTGGCCCTGTCCCTGACCGCGACCACCGCGGGCCTCGCGACCGCCGCCGGGCCGAACCGGCTGGCGAGCGCGGTCGACCAAGCCCTGGCGGCGGGCGTCCCCGGCGTCGTCGTCCGGGTGGACGACGGGCGCGGCCGGCCGGTGGAGGTCGTCCGGCAGGCCCGCTGGACGCTGTCGGACCACCGGCTCCGGGCCGGCGACGAGTTCAAGGTGGCGTCCAACACCAAGACGGTGTCCGCGACCCTGGTCCTGCAACTCGTCGCCGAACGACGGGTCGGCCTGGACGACCCGGTCGAGCGGTGGCTGCCGGGCGTGGTGCCGAACGGCTCGGCGATCACGCTGAGGATGCTGCTCAACCAGACCAGCGGCCTGTTCGACTACCTCGACGACCCGCGCCTGCACGGCCTGCTCACCGGGCAGCAGCCGCACGAGTGGACTCCTGACGAGCTGCTCTCCGTGGCCCTGTCGCACCCGCCGCTCTTCGCGCCCGGCGAGCGGTGGGACTACAGCAACACCAACTACACGCTGATCGGCCTGGTGCTGGAGGCCGTGACCGGCCGGTCCTACACCGACCTGGCCGAGCGGCGGATCCTCCGGCCCCTCGGCATGAGGGACACCTACTTCGCCGACGGGTCCGGGTTCCGAGGCAGGCACGCCCGCGGGTACGAGCCCGACGCCGAGCACCTCGGCCCGCTGCTCCCGCCCGGCCAACCCGTCGGTGACGGCTTCGCCGGTCCTCAGCGCCACGAGCACGTCGACGTGACCGGCATCGACCTCAGCCCCGCGTGGGCCGCGGGCGGCCTGATCTCCACCGCCGAGGACTGGCAGGTGTTCCTCACGGCACTCATGTCCGGCCGGCTCATCCCGCGGCACCTGCTCGCGGAGATGCGCGACGCGGTGCCCCAGGGCGGCGCGAGCGCCAACGGCTACGGCCTCGGCGTCATGGAGGTCAAGACGTCCTGCGGGACGGTCTGGGGCCACTCCGGCGGCTTCCCGGGCTACCGCAGCCACAACTACGCCGACGCCACCGGCTCCCGCACCGTCACCGTGCTGATGACGACCACCTTCGCCCTGGCCGCACCGGACGCGGCCGCCGCGCAGGCGGAGCTGGTGGACGCCGCCGTCTGCCGCATGAACGGCGAGTAGCACCCGAGGGGACGCATCCGGGCCGGCCGTTCACCGGTTCATGGTGGGGTCAACCCCCCGCGAAACACTAGTGACGGACCGATTCCGCCGCACGCGCGCTTCTCCGAGGATCGATCGGGCCGGTCCTGATCCCGAGGGGGAATCCATGCGGACACTCTTACGCACCGCGACGGCGACCGTCGCCGCCGTCGCGCTGGCGAGCACCGGAGCCGTCACCGCGTCCGCCACCGACGAGCTCACCGGCCTGGCCGAGGAGCTCGTCGCGGCGGGCGCGCCGGGCGTCGTCGTGCGGGTCGACGACGGCCGGCGGGTCACCGAACTGGTCCGCCAGGCGCGCTGGACGGTCCGTGACCACCGCCTGCGGCCCACCGACCAGTTCCGGGTCGCCTCGAACACCAAGACGGTGACCGCCACGATCGCCCTCCAGCTCGTCGCCGAGGGCGTCCTGGCGCTGGAGGACCCCGTGGAGAAGTGGCTGCCGGGCGTCGTCCCGAACGGTCGGGCCATCACGCTGGAGATGCTGCTCGAGCACACCAGCGGCCTGTTCGACTTCCTCGACGACCCGCGCCTGTTCGGCCTGGTCACCGGGCAGCAGCCGCGCCACTGGCCGCCCGCGGAGCTGGTCGCCGTCGCCACGGGGCACCCGCCGCTGTTCGCGCCGGGCGAGCGGTGGGGCTACAGCAACACCAACTACACGCTCGTCGGCATGGTCCTGGAGCGCGCGACCGGCCAGACCTACGGCGAGTTGGTGCGACGGCGCGTCACCGGGCCGCTGCGGCTCACCGACACCCGCCTGTCCACCGACGCGACGTTCCCCGGCCGCCACGCCCACGGGTACGAGCCGGACGCCGAGCACCTGGCGCCGCACCTGCCGCCCGGCGCCCCGCCCGGCCTCGGTTTCGCCGGTCCGGAGCACCACGACCACGTGGACGTCACCGGCATCGACCTCAGCTCGATGTGGGCGGCGGCAGGCATGACCTCGACGACCCGCGACTGGCAGCGCTTCCAGTCCGCCCTGCTCTCCGGCCGGCTGCTGCCGCGCGACCAGCTCAGGGCCATGCTCGACACGGTCCCGCAGGGCTCGGGCCCCGTCCGCTACGGCCTCGGCGTGATGGAGGCCGCCACCCGGTGCGGCACGGTCTGGGGTCACACCGGTGGCCTGCCGGGCTACTCCACCTACAGCTTCAGCGACCGCACGGGCACCCGGAACGTCACCGTCCTCACCACCCGGATCCAGCGCTTCGCCCCGGAGAACAACGAGATCGAGCTGGAGCTGTTCACCGCGGCCGTCTGCCGCATGTACGGCGGGTAGCGAAGCGGAACGGCCCCCTCCGAGAGCCGGAGGGGGCCGTTCGCCGTGCCGGGGCGTCTCAGCCGGCGATCATGCGGCCGGACGACTTCAGGTGCTCGCACGCCTGGGCGATGCGGGCGGCCATGCCCTGCTCGGCGGCCTTGAGGTAGGACCGCGGGTCGTAGGCCTTCTTGTTGCCGACCTCCCCGTCCACCTTGAGCACGCCGTCGTAGTTGGCGAACATGTGACCCACGATCGGCCGGGTGAACGCGTACTGCGTGTCCGTGTCGATGTTCATCTTGATCACGCCGTACGTCACCGCCTCGTGGATCTCCTCCAGCAGCGAGCCGGAGCCGCCGTGGAAGACCAGGTCGAACGGCTTGGAGCCGGCCGGCAGGCCCAGCTTCTCGGCCACCACGTCCTGACCCTGCTTGAGGATCTCCGGGCGCAGCTTCACGTTGCCCGGCTTGTACACGCCGTGCACGTTGCCGAACGTCGCCGCGACCAGGTAGCGGCCCTTCTCACCGGCGCCGAGGGCTTCCACCGTCTTCAGGTAGTCCTCGGGCGAGGTGTAGAGCTTCTCGTTGATCTCGTGCGCGACGCCGTCCTCCTCGCCGCCGACGACGCCCACCTCGATCTCGAGGATGATCTTCGCCTTGGCGGTGAGGTCGAGCAGCTCCGAGGCGATCTTCAGGTTCTCGTCCAGCGGCACGGCCGAGCCGTCCCACATGTGCGACTGGAACAGCGGGTTGAGCCCGCGGTCCACCCGCTCCTGGCTGATCGCGACGAGCGGCCGGACGTAGCCGTCGAGCTTGTCCTTCGGGCAGTGGTCGGTGTGCAGCGCGATGTTCACCGGGTACTTCTCGGCGACCACGTGCGCGAACTCCGCCAGCGCAACCGCGCCGGTCACCATGTCCTTGACCTTGGTGCCCGAGGCGAACTCGGCACCACCGGTCGAGACCTGGATGATCCCGTCGCTCTCGGCTTCTGCGAAACCACGCAGGGCCGCGTTGAGGGTCTCGGACGAGGTGACGTTGATCGCGGGGTAGGCGAACTCGTTCGCCTTCGCGCGGTCGAGCATCTCGGCGTAGACCTCGGGGGTTGCGATGGGCATCGGTGGGTCCTCCTCGGGTGCCCGGAACGCGGTGTCGGCAGCATCCTACGGGCACGGGCCGGCGAGCGAAGATGATCAACGGCATAGTGGTGTCATGGCGATCGCACGGTGGAACGGCGAGATCATCGCCGAGAGCGACAAGACCGAGATGGTGGAGGGGAACCACTACTTCCCCCTGGAGTCGGTGCACGCCCAGTACCTCAGGCCGTCGGACACGACGTCGGTCTGCCACTGGAAGGGCAAGGCCAGCTACTACACGCTGCACGTCAAGGGTCAGGACAACACCGACGCCGCGTGGTACTACCCGGAGCCGAGCGAGGCCGCGGCGAACATCAAGGACCACGTCGCGTTCTGGAACGGCGTGGAGATCACCGAGAACTAGTCCCGCAACGCGGCCCCGAGGTCGCGCAGAACCTGCTGGGCGTCGGGGGAGCCGACCACCTGGACGGCCACGTGGTCGGCTCCCGCGTCGTGGTGCTCGCGCAGGCGCCGCGCGACCCGTTCGACCGGGCCCCACGCGACCAGGGCGTCGACCAGCCGGTCGCTGCCGCCGCCGGCCAGGTCGTCCTCGGTGAAGCCGTTCCGCAGCCAGTTGCGGGTGTGGTGCGGCCTGCCCAGGTACCCGGCCAACGCCTCCCGGCCCAGGTCACGGGCCCGCGCCGGGTCCTCCTCCAGCACCACGTGCTGCTCGGGGGCGAGCAGCACGCCCGCGCCGACGGTCTCGCGCGCTCTCGCCGTGTAGTCGGGCGTCACCAGGTAGGGGTGGGCGACGCTCGTCCGGGCGGCGGCGAGCCGGAGCAGCCGCGGGCCGAGCGCGGCCAGCGCCAGGCGGTCGCGCGGCACGTCCAGCTCGTCCAGGTAGTGGATCAGCTTCTGGTAGGGGCTGTGATGCACCTCACCCACGAGTTCACCGTTCCCGGTGCCGATGCCGACCAGGAACCGGTCGGTCCACGCCAGCGCCCGGTAGCCGTCGTTGACCTCGCCGGCCGGCGTCGTCCAGACGTTCATCACGGCGGTCGCCACGGTGATCTTCTCGGTGGCGTCCAGGAGCTCGGAGACCGTGGTCATGACGCTGCCGTCCGGCGATCCGCCCAGCCACAGGGCGCCGAAACCGAGCTCCTCCAGCTCGGCGGCGTCCTCGCCGCGGCCCACCCACCTCGCGGCCCGGTCCCACACGCCGTACCTGCCCAACTCGACCGTCATTTCGTCTCCCCACGAACTAGGTGCTGACGACTGCCAACCGCGCCGCGGCACCATTTAGTCCTGACTTCTCCATTCGGCGCGAATGGACCGGTCCGCCTAGCTTCGCGACATGACGAAACTCGGAACCAGCGACCTCGACGTGTCGCGCCTGTGCCTCGGTGGCAACGTGTTCGGCTGGACCGCCGACGAGGAGGCCTCGTTCGCCGTGCTGGACGCCTTCGCGCACGCCGGCGGCACCTTCGTGGACACCGCCGACTCGTACTCGGCGTGGGCCGAGGGCCACGTCGGCGGCGAGTCGGAGAGGATCATCGGCCGGTGGCTGCGCGACCGGGGCAACCGGGACTCGATCGTGGTCGCGACCAAGGTCGGCATGCTCCGAGGGCTGGACGACCTCGAAGCCGCCACGGTCGAGCGTGCCGCCGAGGACTCCCTGCGCCGGCTCGGCGTGGACCACATCGACCTGTACTACGCGCACAAGGACGACCTCGACACGCCGCAGGAGGAGACGCTGGCGGCGTTCGACCGGCTGGTCCGGGCCGGCAAGGTCCGGCACGTCGCCGCGTCCAACTACAGCGCCGAGCGGCTCACGTCGGCCCTCGCCGTGTCCGAGCGCGAGGGCTTCGCCGGGTTCGTCGCGCTCCAGCAGCCCTACAACCTCGTGGACCGCTCCTACGAGGGCGAGCTGTCCCGTGCGGTGGCCGACCACGGGCTCGCGTCCGCGCCGTACTGGGGCCTGGCGAAGGGCTTCCTGACCGGGAAGTACCGGCCGGGCGTCACGGTGGAGAGCGCGCGGGCCGCCGCCGCGTCGAAGTACCTGGACGACCGCGGCCTGCGCATCCTCGCGACGCTGGACGAGGTAGCGGACAGTCACGACACCACCCAGGCGGCAGTCGCCCTGGCGTGGCTGGCGGAGCAGCCGACGGTCGCCGCGCCCATCGCGTCGGCGCGCACCACCGACCAGCTCGCCGCCCTGCTCCCGGCCCTGGAACTGCGGCTGGCGGCGGACGAGGTGGAGGCCCTGACCGCGGCCAGCGCCGTTTAACTCTCCAGTAGCTTACTGGCGGTAAGTTGCGTTACGGTGACCTCCCTGGCTGGAGCGGGCTGAGGAGGTCACCGTGGACGTTGCGGGCAAGGTTGTCCTGATCACTGGCGCGGCGAGGGGCATCGGCGCGGAGGTGGCGCGGCGGTTGGCCGCGAAGGGCGCGAAGCTCGCCCTGGTCGGGCTCGAGGGCGATCAGCTGCGACAGGTGGCCGAGCAGTGCGGCGGCGAGGCGTGGGAGGCCGACGTCACCGACTGGCAGGCGCTGGAGACCGCGGTGAACGGCGTGGTCGACCACTACGGCGGCATCGACGTGGTCGTCGCCAACGCGGGCATCGCCGCCACCGGTTTCATCCGATCGATGGACCCCGCGGCGTTCGAACGGGTCATCGAGGTCAACCTGCTCGGGGTGTGGCGCACGGTCCGGACGTGCCTGCCGCACCTCATCGCGAGCCGCGGCTACTGCCTCGTCGTGTCGTCGCTGGCCGCGATCGTGCACATCCCGGGCAACGGGGCCTACTCCGCCGCGAAGGCGGGCTGCGAGGCGTTCGCGGACAGCCTGCGCGCGGAGGTGCGGCACCTCGGCGTGGACGTCGGCGTGGCCTACTTCTCGTGGATCTCCACGGACATGGTCGACAGCGCCGACGAGCACCCCGTCTTCGGCCCGCTGCGCAGCGGCATGCCGGGGCTCGCGGGCAAGAAGTACCCGGTCTCCGACGTCGGCAAGGCGGTGGTCCGGGCGATCGCCCGGCGGTCGAGGGCCGTGCACGTGCCGGGCTGGGTCGGCGGTCTGAAGCTCTTCCGCGCGTTCACCCCGAAGGTGGTCGACCGGCAGGCGCCGAAGTCGGTGCCCGCGGCCGACCGCGAGATGGCGGCGAACGACCTGTCCGGCCTGGTCGGACCGGGCGGCACGGCCGCCGCCGCCGCCGCGAAGAAGGGTTAGAGCCAGACTCCGGTCAACGCCTGCCACTCGTGCACGCGCGTCTCCTTGACTACGCCGGCGGGCGTGTACGGGTCGGCGGCGAGGACCTCGCGCAGCTCGGCCTCGTCGGCGACGTCGTAGATCAGCAGGGCGCCGGACTGGTCGGTGTAGGGGCCGGAGACGAGCAGCACACCCCGCTCGACCAGCGTCCCCAGGTACTCGCGGTGCGCGGGCCGGACCGCCAGCCGCTCGTCCTGGTTGTCGCCGAACACCAGCTCGACCGCGAACCGTGCCATCGAATGCCCACCTCCGTTGTGCAGCGCCGCACCGAAGCTACCCCCTGAGGAGGTAACGTCTTTTCCGTGGTCGGTCCCGATCGGAACAGCGGCGGCATCGCGCGTGTGCAGGACACGCTGACGAACCTGCGGATCCAGGACGGCGCGGCACCGGCCCCGACCGGCCCGCTGACGCTGGAGGACCTGTACCGCCAGCACCGGATGCGGCTGGTCCGGCTGGCGCTGCTGCTGGTCGACGAGCCCGCCACGGCGGAGGACGTCGTCCAGGAGGCGTTCACCGGCCTGTACCGGAACTGGAAGAACCTGCGGGACGCGCAGGCGGCCGTGGGCTACCTGCGGACCGCGGTCGTCAACGGCTCGCGCAGCGTGCTCAGGCGGCGGAAGACGGCCCGCGACTACACCCCGCCGCACGTGGCGAACGCGCGTTCGGCGGAGAGCCTCGCCATGCTCACGGCCGAGCACCAGGCGGTCGTGCGTGCGCTGTCCCAGCTGCCGCCGAGGCAGCGCGAGGTGCTCGTGCTGCGCTACTACGGCGACCTCTCGGAAGCCGAGATCGCCGAGGCCACGGGCATCAGCAAGGGCACGGTGAAGAGCACCGCCAGCCGCGCGCTCGACGCCCTGCAGAAGATCATGGCCGGCAACTAGCCGTCGTCCCGCGGTTCGTCGTCGGAGCCGGCGGACCACGGCGAGTTCGACCTGGCGGCAGGCGGCGCGGGTGGCCAGGCCGCCCGACCCACCGCGACCTCGCTACGCAGGGGTCCCCACCCAGGGGATCCCTGTTCTTGATCCTGCCACCACGAACCGACAAAGCCGGCCCGCCGACCGTCGCCTGTGGACAACTCGCGACCGGCCCTCGAGCGGCGCCACGGGGCGTGCGCGGCCACACCGGACTCGCCCAATCGGACACTTGGTATAGACCAATGGCGGTCCGATGCCGCAGTATCGGTCCTCGTGGCGCGCACAAGACACGTGATAGCCGTCGACGTCGGGGGTACCGGGACGAAAGCGGCCCTGGTCACCGGCGATCCCGGCGGGGTGGTGGCGGTGAGGCAGCAGCGGCGCGCGACCAGGCCCGGCGGTGACGCCGTGGTCGAGGACGTGGCCGCCCTGGTCGCCGAGCTGGGCGCCGCCTCCGAACACCCGGTCGAGGCGATCGGCCTGGTCGTGCCGGGCATCGTGGACGAGGTGACCGGCACCGGCGTCTACTCGGCCAACCTCGGCTGGGCGGACTACCCGTTCCGCGACCGGATCGCGGCGGCGACCGGCCTGCGCACCGCGTTCGGCCACGACGTGCGGGCCGGTGGCCTGGCCGAGCTGCGCCAGGGCAACGCCCGCGACCTGACCGACGCGGTGATCATGCCGATCGGCACCGGCATCGCCGCCGCCCTCGTCCTGGACGGCCGGGTCTCGTCCGCGCCGGGCGAGGTCGGGCACGTGGACGTCGGCCACGGCGACCCGTGCGGCTGCGGCCAGACGGGTTGTGTCGAAGCACGGGCGAGCAGCGCCTCGATCGCCCGCCGCTACACCGAACGCACGAACCGCCAGGTCGACGGCGCGGCGGACGTGGCAAGACTGCTCGCGGAGGGTGACGATGACGCGGCGGTGGTGTGGCGCGAGGCCGTCGACGCGCTCGCGAAGGGCATCCTGCTGGTAGCCGCGCTGCTGGGGCCGCGAGCCGTGGTGCTCGGCGGCGGACTGGCGCTGGCGGGTCCGAAGTTGACGGATCCGCTGGGCGGACGACTGGACGAGCTGATCACGTTCCAGCGACGCCCGGAACTGCGGCTGGCCGCGTTCGGCGACGAGGCCGGGTGCCTCGGGGCCGCGCTGCTGGCCATCGACATGCTGGAGGAGAGATGAGCACGTGGGGTGGACCCGTGGACGTGACCCTGACCGGTGGTCGGGTCGTCACGCCCGACGGGGTGCTCGAACAGGGGTGGGTGGCGGTGCGGGACGGCCTGATCGCGGCCGTCGGCGAGGGGACGCCACCGGACGGCCCGACGACGGACGTGGACGGCGGCTGGCTCGTGCCGGGTTTCGTCGACATCCACTGCCACGGTGGCGGTGGTGAGGCGTTCACCAGCGCCGATCCGGTCCGGGTGATCAAAGCGGCGAACGCGCACCGCAGGCACGGCACCACCACGCTGCTGGCGAGCCTGGTGTCCAGGCCGATCCCGGAGCTGGCCGACCAGGTCGAGGCGCTGACCGAGCTGGTGCGTGACAACGTGGTCGCGGGCATCCACCTGGAGGGCCCGTTCCTGTCCGCGGCGCGGTGCGGCGCGCACGACCCGGCGATCCTCCGCCCGCCGGACCGCGCCTCGATCGACAGGCTGCTCGACGCGGGCGGCGGCGCCGTCCGCATGATCACCGTCGCGCCCGAGCTGGAGCACGGCGTGGACGCGGTGCGCCACCTCGTCGCCAACGACGTCCTGGCCGCGATCGGCCACACCGACGCCACCGAGGCGCAGATCCGGCCGGCCGTCGAGGCGGGCGCGACGGTGGCCACCCACCTGTTCAACGGGATGCGCCCGCTGCACCACCGCGAGCCCGGCCCGATCGGCGCGCTGCTGGACGACGAGCGCGTCACCGTCGAGCTGATCTGCGACCTGGTGCACCTGCACCCGACCGCCGTCCGCCTCGCCGCACGGCACGCCGGCGTGCACCGGACCGTCCTGGTGACCGACGCGATCGCGGCGGCGGGCGTGGGCGACGGCGTCTACGACGTGGGCGGCCTCGAGGTGCGGGTGGTGGACGGCGTGCCGACGCTGGCCGGTGGCGCGTCCCTCGCGGGCAGCACGCTGACCATGGACGCGGCGTTCCGCAACGCGGTGCAGTCGTGCGGCCTGACCATCGAGGAGGCCGTGCACGCCACCTCGACCCGGCCCGCCCGGCTGCTCGGGTTGCAGGGCCGCACGGGTGAGCTGCGCGCCGGTCTCGCGGCCGACGTCGTGGTGCTGGACGCGGAGCTGAAGCCGCGCGAGGTGATGAGCCGGGGCGCGTGGGTGAAAGACTGAGCCGGTGCCCGAAGACCACGAGAAGCTGGTGGCCGACGCCTTGCGCGCACAGGCCACCAGCTCCGGCGCGCATCCCCACGTGCCCGTGCGGCGGGCCCGCCCGGCGTTGGGCGCGGGGTGGGTGCTGCTGCTGGCGGTGCTGCTCGGGCTGGCCGCGGGCACCGTCGTGGCGGTCATGACGCTCAGGTAGTGCCTGTACGGTGGTCGCCGTGACGGTCGCGCTCACCTCTTCCACGGTTGCCCTTGGTCCCGATTGGCTCGACCCGCAAATCCTGCTCCAAGGACTCGGGCCGTACATGCTGGTCGGGCTGTGCTTCATCGTCTTCGCGGAGTGCGGCCTGCTGGTGGGGTTCTTCCTGCCCGGCGACTCCCTGCTGTTCACCGCGGGCCTGTTCGTGGCCTCGGGGCTGCTGGACTACCCGCTGTGGCTGGTGTGCCTGCTGCTCACGGCGTGCGCGCTCGCGGGCAACGTGGTCGGCTACTGGATCGGGTACCGGGCCGGACCGGCGCTGTTCACCAAGCCCGAGTCGAAGATCTTCAAGAAGGAGTACGTCGACAAGACGCACGAGTTCTTCGACAAGTACGGCGCGCGCGCGATCGTGATGGCCCGGTTCGTGCCGATCGTGCGGACGTTCATCACCGCCATGGCGGGCGTCGGCCGGATGGACGCGCGCAAGTACTTCACGTACTCGCTGATCGGCGGCGTCGCGTGGGCCGCGGGCCTGACGGTGCTCGGCTACTTCCTCGGCCAGATCCAGTTCGTGCGCGACAACCTCGAGATGATCCTGATCCTGATCGTGCTGATCTCGGTCGTCCCGATCATCATCGAGATCGTCAAGGCGCGCCGCGAGAAGAAGAGCCTGCTCGCGCAGGAGGCGGCCGACATCACCCAGGTCATCGACCGGGTGGACGAGACCCAGCGCATCAAGCCCCTCGACTGACGCCACCCACCGGTAACGCCACGCCCCCGCTCGCACGATCCACAGCGGGGGCGCCAGGGCGGCGTCGTGATTCCGGGGGGCTCATGAGGCGTTTCACAAGTGTGCTCGGCGCGGCGCTGATCGCCTGTGCGGTCGTGACCGCGGTCGCCGAACCCGCCCAGGCCGGTCAGCACCACGCGATCGCAGTGAGCTCCGCGCGCTCGTACACCGATGTGCGTGAGCCGTTGCGGAACATCACCACCGGGAACGACATGCCGGTGGGCGCGTGGCACGACGACCTCGGCAGGCTCCACGTGTCCAAGGCGTACTACACGGTCGACCTGGCCCAGTTCCGCGGCGCGCACGTCTTCTCGGCGAGGGCGGTGTTCACGGAGACGGCTGCCCACGACTGCGCCGAGCCGCGCTCGACCGAGCTGTGGCTGACCGATGACGCGGACCGGCCGACCTACCTCAGAGCGCCGCGCGAGCTGACCCGGCACGTGTGGACGGGCACGAACACCCAGTGCGTCGGGTACCCGTCCTTCGACGTCGCCGCCACGCTGAACCAGGTCATCGCGGAGGGGCGGGACAAGGCGACCTTCGCCCTGCGGATGCCCGGCGCGCGGCAGTGGGACGTGGCGCACGGCCGCCGTTTCGCCAAGACCGTGACGATCTCCATGTACGTGAACACCCCGCCCGCGACGCCGAAGGACATCACCCTCCAACACGCGCCGTGCGACTCGGTCGTGCCGGTTCACTCCGGCTGGCTGCGCGCGCAGGTGACCGACCCGGACGGCGAGACGTTCGACGGCCGGTTCGTGGTGCGGGACGTCGCCCGACCGGACGAGGCCCGCGAGTTCCGCAGTGTCGAGACCGCGTCGGGTCTCATGGCCGATCTTCCCGAAGGCACGTTGGCCGACGGCCACACCTACGAGGTGACCGCCCAGGCCGACGACGGTGACGCGGTGTCGCCGATGAGCGAGCCGTGCCGGTTCACCGTCCGGCTCCACCCGCCGTTCACGGGTTCTCCGTGAACTCGAACATCGAGCCCGGGTTGAAGAGGTTCTCCGGGTCCAGCGCGCGCTTGATCTCGCGGTGGACCCGCAGGCCGACCGGGCCGATCTCGCGCGCCAGCCACTCGCGTTTGATCTTGCCGACGCCGTGCTCGCCGGTGATCGTGCCGCCGAGCGCCAGCCCCAGGGCCAGGATCTCGTCGAACGCCCGCCGCGCCCCCGCGAACTCGTCCGCCGACGTCGGGTCGTAGACGATCGTCGGGTGCATGTTGCCGTCGCCTGCGTGCCCGACCACGGCGATCCGCAGCCCCACCGACTCGCTGATCCGCTCGCACCCGGCGATCAGGTCCGCGATCTTCGTCCGCGGCACGCACACGTCGTCGGTCAGCCACGCCCCGTAGATCTCCAGCGCGGGCAGCACGGCGCGCCGCGCGGTCAGCAGGTCGCGCCCCTCGCCGAGGTCGTCGGTGGCGTAGACGAGCTCGGCGCCCGCCGCGACGCACGCCTGCTCGATCGCCGCCAGCTCGTGCCGCCCCGCCTCGCCGCCCGCGTCGGACTGGCACAGCAGCAGCGCCGCGCCGGCGTTCAGGTCGGTCTTGAGGTACTGCTCGACGGCCCGGATGGACGTGCGGTCCATGATCTCCATCAACGACGGCACGATGCCCTCGGTCACCACGCGGCTCACCGCGGCGCCCGCGTCCGCCGTGCTGCCGAACGTGGCCACCAGCGTGGCGGGCGCCTGCGGCAACGGCCGCAGCGCCAGGGTCGCCCGGGTGATCACGCCGAGCGTGCCCTCGCTGCCGATGAACAGCTTGGTCAGGTCGTACCCGGCGACGCCCTTGACGGTGCGCCGACCGGTCCGCAGCAGCTCGCCGTCGGCCAGCACCACGTCGAGCCCGAGCACGGAGTCCGTGGTCACGCCGTACTTCACGCAGCACAGCCCGCCCGCGTTGGTGGACAGGTTCCCGCCGATGGTGCACCAGTCGTAGCTGGACGGGTCGGGCGGGTAGAACAGCCCGTGCTTCTCCACCGCGCCGCGCAGGTCGAGGTTCACCACGCCCGGCTCGACCACGGCCAGCCGGTTGTCCGGGTCGACCTCCACGATCGCGTTCATCTTCGTGGTCGCGAGCACCACGCAGCCCTCGACGGCGTTCGCCGCGCCGGACAGCCCGCTGCCCGCGCCGCGCGGCACGATCGGCGTCCGAGCCGCCGCGCAGGCCCGCACGACCGCCTGCACCTGTGCCGCGGACGTCGGCAGCACCACCGCCAGCGGCTGCCCGTAGGGAGCCAACGGCATCATGTCGCGCTGGTAGCTCGCGGTCACGTCGACGTCGGTCAGCACCGCGTCGGCGCCGACGGCGGAGCGGAGTTCGGCGAGCAAGGCCTCCATCCGTCCACGCTAACCCGCGTGACGGTGATCACTCCAGTCCGTGTTCACGCCGGTGCGAACCGCCACGTCCCCGGAGCTTCGGCAACGCGTTATCCCCATGTCGCCCAGACGACGCCGAGGTCCCACGTAGGCTGCATGGCGTGGTGTTGTCCGCAACGTCCGAGACTGTCGCATTCGTTCAGCTCGATTCCGCAGGCCCGATGGCCGTGTGGCTGATCACGCTGAGCTTCATCTTCTTCGAGTGCGCCTTCATCTTCGGCCTGTTCCTGCCCGGCGATTCGCTGCTGTTCGCCGCCGGTGTGGTGCTCGCGTCCCACGAGGCCGAGCTGTCCGCCTGGCTGCTGTCGGGGGTCGCGCTCGCCGTGGCCGTCGTCGGCAACCAGATCGGCTACTACATCGGCCGGCACACCGGCACCCGCCTGCTGGCCCGCCGCGGCGGCAAGGTCCTCAACAAGGAGAACCTCGCCAAGGCCCGCGACTTCCTCGACCGACGAGGCTTCTGGGCGATCGTGCTGGCCCGGTGGATCCCGTGGGTCCGCACGCTGGCGCCGATGATCGCGGGCGCGGCGCGGATGGACTCGAAGCGGTTCATGCTGGCCACGACCATCGGCGCGATCGCGTGGGTGCCGACGCTGGTGCTGGCCGGCTACTACGGCGCGGGCCTGCTGACCTCCGTCCCGTGGCTGGAGACGGTGGCGGTCGTCGTGAGCATCGCGTTCTTCGTCTTCGGCACCGCCTACGGCCTGTTCCGGTACCGGCAGGAGATGAAGAAGCCGGTGGACGAAGAGGTCACCGCGCCGTCGTGACGCTCACAGCACCTCGGTGATCACGAGGTCGGCGGCGGACTTGGACGCGTTCACCATGAGCGCGTTCACGTGGTCGGTGCCGTGCAGCACGCGTTCGCTCGCGTCCTGCACCGACCGCCCGTACCGGACGTGCCGGTCGATCAGCCGCGCCACCCGCAGCTCTTCGTCGATCATCAGGAACCACGCCTCGTCGAGCACGACCCGCACGCGCTTCCACTTGTCGTACTGCATCAGCAGGTAGTTGCCCTCGGTGACGACCAGCGGCACGGCCGGGTCGACCGGCACCGCGCACGCGATCGGCTCCTCGATCTCGCGGCGGAACTCCGGCGCGTACACCACGTCGGGCCCGCACGCCTTCAGCCGGCCGAGCAGGTCGACGTAGCCGGGGACGTCGAACGTGTCCGGCGCGCCCTTGCGGTCGGCGATGCCCAGCCGGTCCAGCTCGCGCTGGGCCAGGTGGAAGCCGTCCATGCCGACCAGGGCGGCGTCCTCGCCCAGCGCGTCGACCAGCCGGCGCGCCAACGTCGACTTGCCCGAACCCGGCGCGCCGCCGATGCCGAGGAGCCTGCGCTCACCGGTGTCCACCAGCAGCCGCGCCCGGTCGACCAGCTCGTCGAACTTCACCCGCTGTCCCGCCACCGTCCCAGCTCCTCCACCCAGTCCCACGCGGTGTGGCGCACCCGCACCGCGGCGACCTCGTTCGCGGACCGGACGGCGTCGTCCACCGCCAGGCCCTCGGCGACCGCGACCGCCAGGGCACCGTGCCACACGTCGCCCGCGCCGTTGGTGTCGCGCGCCTCGACAACTCCTACCGGTTGCGAACCGGTGACACCACCACGCGACCAGGTGACGGGACGCGGGCCGTGCGTGCGGATCACCAGCGGCACGCCCCTGGCGTGCAGCTCGGCCTCCGACAGCTCGAACGCGGCCGAGCACGCGGCCACGTCCACCAGCGGCAGCAGGTCGTCCAGCACGGGTTTCCAGCTGCCCGCGTCCAGCACCACGGGCACGCCCAAGCGTCTCGCGTGACGTGCGGCCCGCAGGGCGAGCGGCCCGAGGTGCCCGTCCACCAGCACCACGTCGGACGCCTCCACCAGCGCCGGGTCCACGGTGACGTCCGCGTCGAACCCGGCGGCGTTGCGCGAGATGACGGTCCGCTCGCCGTCGCGCTCGCGCACCGCGACCATGCTCAGCGCCGGACCGCCGGCGCCGACCGAGCGCACCTCCACCGGGTGCAGCCGCGCCAGCGCGAAGTCGCCGAGCTCGCCGCCCAGCGCGGTCAGCAGCACGGCCCGGTGCCCCAGCGCGGCCACCGCGCGCGCCGCGTTCGCCGCCGGACCGCCGGGCGACAGGTGCACGCCGAGTGACTGCACCTTCTGTCCGGGGACGGGGAACTCGGCCACCCGCTGGCTCACGTCGACGGTCGTCAGCCCGACACACAGCACAGAAGCCACGGCGCCTCCCTCCTACCAGGTAAAGTCCCCACGCAATCGCTTGCGCCGGCCCGAACGGGGACGAGTCCATGGTCACCATGCGGGAGGTCGCCAGTCTCGCCGGCGTCTCCATCACCACGGTCTCACACGTGATCAACGAGACCAGGCCGGTCGCCTCGGCGACCAGGGAACGGGTGCTCAAGGCGGTCGAGGAGACCGGCTACACCGGCGACGCCATCGCGCGCTCGCTCGTCACCGGCGGCACGAAGTCCCTCGGCCTCGCGGTGTCGCTGGTCTCGCACCCGTACTTCGCCGAGCTGATCGCGGCGATCGAGGGCGAGGCCACCAGGTCGGGTTACACGCTCGTGCTCATCGACACCCGGGACACCGCCGAGTCCGAGCAGGCCGCGGTGCGGATGCTCCGCTCGCGGCGGGTGGACGGGGTGCTGCTCACGCCGACGTCCGGCTCGGCCGCGTTGCCCGAGCTGCGCCGGTTGGGCGTGCCGACGGTGCTGGTGGACCGGCTGACCGTGGCGCAGGACGTCGACCAGGTCGGTCCGGAGAACGTGCAGGCCACGTCCACGCTGGTCCGGCACCTGGCGGAGCTGGGCCACCGGCGGATCGGGCTGGTGTCCGGCCAGCCGGGGCTCGCCACCACGGACGAGCGGGTGCTCGGCTACCGGCTCGGGCTCGGCCGGGCGGGGCTGGCGTGGGACGAGGACATCGTGCGGCCGTCGTTGGAACCGCTGCTCGGGCAGGTCTCGGGCGTGGTGGTGAACGACCACCAGGTGCTGGTGGACGTGCTGCGCACGGCGCGGGCGCGGGGTGTGCGGATCGGGTCGGAGCTGGCGCTGGTGACCTACGACGAGGTGGAGTGGGCCGAGCTGGTCGACCCGCCGCTGACCTCGATGGCGCAGCCGGTGGAGGAGATCGGGCGCACGGCGGTGCGGCTGCTGCTGTCCCGCATCGAGGACCCGGACCGGGCGCCGGAGACGATCCGGCTGCCGCCCGTGCTGCGGCACCGGCAGTCGTGCGGCTGCCACTGACGGCTCAGCTCCGCGACGGCGAGATCCCGTCGCGCTCCAGCAGGGCGGCGGCCTCCAGCGCCATCCACCCGCCGAGCTGGACGGACAGGTCGCGCTCCGGACCGTTGCCCTTCACCGCGGGTTCGGACCACTCCGGGCCGAACAGCGGTCCGCTCACCACCGCGGTCCGGTTCGCCCACACCGCGTTCGCCGAGCCGAACACGAGGTCCGCCGCGCGTGCCGCCTCGGGTCGGTCGAGCCGCAGCGCGGCCTGCGCCAGGTAGCGGGCGAGGATGCCGCTGAACAGGCCGCCGTCGCCGCCGCCGTGCCCCCGCAGGACGCCGTCGGTGGCCAGGTGCTTGTCGACGGCGTCGATGATCCGCGCCGCCTTGTCCTGGTAGCGGCCCCCCAGCTCCACGCACGCGCCGAGCACCACGCCCTGGCAGTAGGTGTAGAAGTTCTTCTCGATCTCGCGGATCGTGCCGTCGGGGTGGACGTGCAGCCCGTCCCACACCAGCCCGGTCTCCGGGTCCGCCAGGTTGTCCTCGACCCAGTCCACGATGGAGCGGGCGCGGCCGAGGTCGGCCCGCGCGCCGAGCCGGGCGAACAGGATCGCCGCCGGGCCGTTGGCGGGCACGTTCTTGAAGTCGTCGTCGCGCCGCCACCAGATGCCGCCGCCGCCGTGGTCGGTCCAGCCCGCGCGGAGGCGGTCGGCGATCGTGGCGATGGCCTTCGGCCTGGCGATCCCGACTTCCCGCTCGGCGCGCAGCAGCGCGAGGCCGAGCCACGCCACGTCGTCGTAGTAGTCGTTGGTCCAGCCGACCAGGTTGCGCACCCGGATGCCGCGCACGAGCCGCTGCACCAGCGCCACCCGCGCGTCCTTCGGCGAGCGGAGCTGGGCGTCCAGGACGCAGTCCAGCAGGTGCGCCTGCCACCAGTAGCCGAACCGGACGTGCAGGCGGCCCGGCCAGCCGGGCGGCCAGGCGACCGCGCCGAGGGCCGTGCCCGGAACTCCCCAGACCCGGCGCAGGTGCCGGGACTCGACCGCGCGTTCGGCGACACCGGCGCGCGCGGCGAGGAGCTTCGGTGGTGATGTCACCTCACCAGCGTGCCTACTGAACCGTTCAAGAAGCTCGCCGGAACAGTTCCCAGTGGTAGAGCCCCATCGCGACGCTCGTGGTCAGGTTGTAGCTCGACACCTTCGGCCGCATGGGCAGCGAGACCACCAGGTCCGCCCGCGCCCGCACCTCGGGCGACAACCCGTGCCGCTCCGAGCCGAAGGCCAGCACCGCGTCGTCGGGGATCCGCACGTCGCGCAGCTCCCGGCCGTCGGCGTCGAACGCGATCACCGTGCCGCGGACGTCGTCGATCCCGTCCAGCCGGCCGACGGGCAGCGCGAAGTGCAACCCGGCGCTGCCGCGCAGGACGTTCGGGTGCCACGGGTCGACGTCGCCGAGCGACACCACCCCGCCGGCCCCGAGCCCGGCCGCCACCCGGATCACCGCGCCGAAGTTGCCCAGGTTGCGCGGGTTGTCCAGCAGCACCAGCGGCGCGCTCCGCCCCTCGCGCCCCCACTCGACCACGGGCCGTTCGGCGAGCCCCCCGACCCCGGTCGGGTGCGACCGCCCGATCACCCGCTCGAACTCGGCCGCCCCCACCACTTGCGCCCGCTCGAAGACCTCCACGAGGTCGGGCGCGTGGGACCTCGCGAGCCCCACCGCCTTGTCCCGGTCGAGCACCAGCACGGTCCCCACCGATCCCCCGAACCGAACCGCGTGCTTGACCGCGTGAAACCCTTCGAGGACCACTCGCCCGACCACGTCACCCCCGGCGTTGAGAAGACCGTGGCGATCGTAGTCATGGCAGCGCCGACGGCGTGTCGAGCTTGATGAACGCTTTGACCTGACCTTTGCGGATCCAGCGGTGGGTGATGTCCAAGCGCGTGCCGCCGAGACCGTGCCGTGCGGGAGTGCGGACCTCGACCTTCAGCCCGCCCTGATGTTACTCCGGCCAGTCCCAGTTGACCCGGTCGTGGAAGCTGACGAAATCCAGCCGGTCGCACTCCGCCACGACGGTGAAGCACATCCGCTGGTCCACGTCGCCGTTCTCGCTGACCCGGACTTCCTGTGACCACGCTTGAACGCGCCACCGCTGCCCGCGTTCTCTCTCGATCAGATCGCAGTGGTAGGCCGGGAGACTTGAGTGCAGGTCGGCGGTCCACGCTTTCTTCCGACGACGAAACCAGGCCACCGCGTCCACCCCCTCGCCCGCACAGTAGGACTTGGGAATGGCGCTTGACGGCGGTGTAGCTCGAACGGCCGTGCCTGCGATCAGACCGATTCAGCGACAAGCTTCGGTGTGCGTCGGCGAGGGCTCTTCATCGCGTCGTTTGAGGTGGTAACCGAACCACGAGACCAGCACGACGACCGCGACGAGCACCTGCACCAGGCGTGCCGCGGAGTCCGGGTAGAGGACGCCGTCGATGTAGGTGTCGATGAAGCCGCTCACGAGCGGGGGTTGGCCGGCGGCGGCGCGGAGCTCGTTCTCCAGCCAGGTGAGCGGGCACGCGAGCGGGAACAGGACGATCAGCAGGCCCCAGGCCGCCATCGCCACGTGGAAGTACAGCACCCTCGGCCAGCGCCAGGCCAGGAACCCCCCGACCACGAGGAAGACCAGGACGGCGAAGTGCACCACCATGACCAGCTCGGCTAAAGCGTGCGCGACCATAGCGACCTCCCTGCTTCCCACAGTAGGCCGCCAAGCGATCACATGCCGCTCGAATTACGCGGCACGGCCCGCGTTTCAGCCCCGGGGCAGCGCCTGCCACGGCACCCGGCCCGCCACGTCCAGCAGCAGGTCGGTCAGGTGGGCGAGCGGGGCCTGCAGCAGCGGGCCCGGCACGGCGGCGGCGAGGTTGTGCTCGTCGAACGCGATCGCCACCCCGTTCGCCCGCGGGTCCTGCACCAAGCCCTGGGTGAAGCCGGAGGCGAGCAGGGCCGAGGCGAACGCGGGGTTGCGGCGGCGCACCTCGTAGCGCGCGTCGAACACCGGGTCGCCGGACTCGACGAACTGCTCGAACAGCCCCCACACGCTGTCCTCGCGGGGGCTGATCAGCACCCACGGGCCCGGCATCGGGCGCGGCACGACCACCACCGTGTAGGTGCGGTACTCCGACGTGACCACGTTGTCCGCGCGGAACACCACCTCCACGGCCAGCACGGGCACGCCGCGCCAGTGGCCGACGAGCTGGAACTTCACCCGGCTCCGGTCGGCCTCCAGCATCCGCCCGATCTGCGGCACGCGTTCCTGGAAGCCCTGGTCCTCGGCGACGAACCGCCACCCCAGGGACGCCTCCATCGCCCGCATCTGCTGCTCCCACTGGTTCACGAACTGCTGGTTCGTGAACGGGTTCCGCTTCCGACGCGCCAACCCCACGGCGACCCCGACGCCCAGGATCGCCACGATCACCAGCAGCAGGACCAGGGCGCCGGCCACGTCAGGCCAGGCCCAGGTCGGCCAGGTCCAGCAGGTACCGGTACGGCAGCCCGGCTTCCTCGATCACCTCGCGCGCGCCCGTGCCGCGGTCGACGACCGTCGCGACGCCGACCACCGTGGCGCCGTGCTCGCGCAGGGCCTCGACGGCGGTCAGCACGCTGCCACCGGTGGTGGAGGTGTCCTCGACCGCCAGCACCCGCTGCCCGGCGACCTCGATGCCCTCGATCCGGCGCTGCATGCCGTGCTGCTTGGCCGCCTTGCGCACGACGAACGCGTCCAGCACCTCGCCCGCGTTCGCGGCGGCGTGCATCATCGCGCACGCCACCGGGTCGGCGCCCAACGTCAACCCACCCGCGGCCACGTAGTCCCAGTCGGCCGTGAGCTGCCGGAGCAGCTTGCCGATCAGGGGCGACGCGGCGTGGTGCAGCGTCGCCCGGCGCAGGTCGATGTAGTAGTCGGCCTCGGCGCCCGAGGACAACGTCACCTTGCCGTGCACCACGGCCAACTCGCTCACCAACCGCGCCAGCTCGGCCTTGGCCGCGGCATCCAGGACCACTTCAGTTCGCACGGCTGCCAAGAGTGTCATACCGCGCCGTACGCTGGCACACCGTGACCCTTCCCGGCACCGACACCTTGATCATCGAGCAGCCCTGGGGCGTGCTGCGCCACCTGCTGGGCACCAGGTACCGGAACGACGTCTACGACGGCGGCGGCGCGTTGATCGCGTCGGTCTCCGAGCGCCGGTTCCTCGGGCCGCTGCGGAAGTTGTTGCGCGCCACCGCGTTCTCCGGCCGGACGACGTTCGACCTCGCCCTGGCCGACCGCGGGCGGCAGCTGCTGCTGATCCGCAAGGGGTCGGGCAAGCCGCCGACGCGCGTGACCTGGCCGAACGGCTCGGTGGTCGGCTCGGTGCGGCACGAGGGGCACGGCGCCTACGGCCTGCTCGACGCGGCCGGGCAGCGGCTGCGCCTGCTGCACGAGGTGGCGTCGTTCAGCCCGGGCGCGATCGTGAAGCGGGACGGGCGGCGCGTGCGGCGGGACGTGCTGACCCTGCGGCCGGGCACGCCGGACCCGGTCCGCTCGCTGGCGATCGCGGCGGCGGTGGCGTACGACGTGGTGCGCGGGGTGGGGACGAACCACACCAGCGCGGGCGGGTTCGACTTCCCCACGTTGACCTGACCCGGGGCCCGACCGGCACGCGCCGGGCCTCAGCGCCGACCGACCCCGCGCGTCCAGCCCCGGCGCGGACCGGCGTACGTCCAGCCCGGCGCGGACCGGCGTGCGAGGTCGAGGGCCTCGCCGCACCCTGTGCCGCCCTTCGGACGCGCCCGGACTCGTCGACCGCCCGCAGCTACGCAGGCGTCCCCGCCAAGGGGACCCCTGCTTTCATTCTGCCCCAACGGTCCGACGGTTCGAGGTGGTCAGACCGGCACCTGTGGACAACTCCGCGGAGCCCCCGGTGCCAGGCCTGACCTCACCTCGTCTACCAGGCGTCCTCGGTGAACTTGTTCGGCTCGTCGTCGTCATCGTCGCGGCGCCCACCCGGCCGGGACGAGCCCGCCGAGACGACGTCCTCCGGGTCGTTGCCCTCCTGGATCGCCGTGTACGCGCGCTGCAGGTCCGGCACACCGGTTTGCAGAGCGCGCTGCACGCCCTCGTCGTCCACGGCCCGCCCGGACGCGATGTCCTCCCAGGACATCTCGCCCGCGTCGACCCGCCGTGCCAGCTCCTTCAGCTCACGAGGCGCGCCGGGGCTGTTGGCGAACCGCGAGATCTCGGCGAAGTCCGCCTGCGTCAGCCCGCGCGACCGCAGCTGCACCTGACTCGCCGCCCGCGCGGTCTCCTCGACGTTCGCCATCCGCTTCTCGACGTCGGCGACCAGCGCGTCCAGCTTCGCCTTGTCATACGGGAACGTCACTGCCCATCACCTCCACCGGACCCGGAGCCCGAACTCGCGCCGGCCGGAGCGGGCGCCGGTGATGTGGGCGGCGGCTGGTTGTAGCGGCCGTTCGCCGCGTTGCCGGCTTTGCCCAGGCCGTAGGCGCCCAGCCCGACACCGATCGCCCCGGACTTCGCCGCGGCCACGCCGTTGTCGTACTTCTCCTTGCCGTCCTGGTACCCGTCGACCACGTCGAGCAGGTCGCTGACGTCGCGCACGTCCTTCAGCTTGGACAGCGCCGTGCCCATGGCGACGATGCCGTCGATCATGCCCTGGACGCCCTCGATCAGCGTCTGGATCGAGATGATGATCTTGCGGATGGCGTCCACGATCTGGATCGCGTCGTAGACCATCCACACCGCGCGGCCCCAGCCGACGACCGGGATCCACGCCGTCATCGCGGCTTCCATCAGCTTGCCGACCAGCATGTCCAGCAGCGTCAACGCCAGGCCGCACGCGGTGCGGCAGGTGCTGGCCGTCGACCGGAACTGGTTGCCGATGATCCGCGCGATCTGCGAGTCCGCCTCGATGGCGATCACCCACATGGTGCCCATGCGCGTCTCGAACGCCTTCGCCGCGTCACCGTCCCAGTGCGACGACAGCTGCTCGGCGCCCGCGTCCACGTTGTGCCGCACGGAGTCGAGCGCCTTGGCGACCCGGTCCCACGCGTTGGCGTTCTCGTCGATCTTCTCGAAGTCGCCGAGCAGCGGCTTGATCAGCGCGTCGAGCAGGTTCTCGCCGGTGACCTTCTCGTAGATCCAGTTGACGCCCTGGATCTTCCAGCCGGCCTTCTCGATGAGCTCCTTGGTCGACTGCCGGCCGGGCCGGTCCTCCGCGGCGGCGTTGAGCGCGACCGACGGGTCTTCGACGTCTGCGTACGCGGTCATCGGCCGCCACCTCCGAGCGACGGGGCCTCGGCCACGCTGTGGAGCTGGGAGAGCACCCGGTCGAGGACGCTCATCACCATCTCCTCGTTCTTCTCGTACATGTCGGCGGCCTTGTTGAGGCTCTCCGCCTCCTTGACCATCATCTGGTTCGCGAAGTCGAGGGTCTCCCCGTACAGGGACGCCACGCCCGTCACGATGGGCTGCAGCAGCGAGAGCAGACCGGTGAACCCCGAGGTGTCGCCACCCTTGGAGATCGCGTGGTCCTTGATCGTCATGAAGTGCTGCGCGTTGCGCGTCAGCAACTCGCCGTAGCCGCGGAGCTCAGGCGGCTCCACGCTGAACTGTTCGCCCATGGACGGTTCCTCCCTGTTCCAACTAGTGGAGTGGGACGGACCGGACCGGGTTCGGGTTCCCGGCTCTTCTAAGTGCGTCCTCGTCCGCCCGCCGCGCGGGAGGCTATCCGCCTGAGCAGCGCGCGCGGAACCAGCCGGGCCAACACCGTGATGGCTTTGTACTGGGCGCCCGGCACCGACAGCGTCCTGCCCGCGCGCAGGTCGGCGAGGCAGTCGTGCACCACCCGGTCGGCGTCGAGGTAGAACAGGTCGGGGGTCGCGGACATGTCGATCTTCGCCCGTTGGTGGAACTCGGTGCGCACGAAACCCGGGCACAAGGCCATCACGCGCACGCCCGAGCCCGCCGTGGCCATCGACATGCCCTCGGAGAACGCGGTCACCCACGCCTTGTCCGCGCTGTAGGTCGTGCCGCGACCGGGCAGGAAGCCCGCCACGCTGGACACGTTGACCACCGCGCCACGCCCGCGTGCCACCATCCCCGGCAGCGCCGCGCGGGTCAGCCGCAGCACGCTCGTCACGTTCACGTCCAGCTGGGACTGCAGCTCGAGCGGGTCGGCGGTGAAGAACTCCGACGAGATCGCGAAGCCCGCGTTGTTGACCAGGAGGTCGACCTCGCGTTCGGCGAGGAAGTCGGCGACCTCGGTGCGGCCGGCGTCGGTGGCCAGGTCGGCGGGCAGCACCTCGGCGGCGATGCCGTGCGCGGCGCGCAGCTTGGCCGCCGTCTCCTCCAGCCGCCGTTCGTCGCGGGCGACGAGCACCAGGTCGTGCCCCTCGGCGGCGAGCCTGCGGGCGAACGCGGCGCCGATGCCCGACGACGCGCCCGTCACCAGGGCGGTCGGCGGCGTCACGGCTTGCGCCCGAACTGCGGGCGGTGGACCTCGCCACCGGTGTCGGACTCGGGGTCGGCCTCGAACGGGTCGATCACGTCGGCCAGTTCGCCGAGGTCGCGCAGCAGCCGTTCCAGGCGGGCGGGGGTGGAGTTCGGGGGTGCGGCGGCGAGCACCCAGTCGTCCTCCAGCCAGACGACGGTGACGTCACCGCCGATCTCCTCGGCGGCGTCGACCAGGTCGGGGGTGATGAGCTTGCGCGCGGCGGGCAGCTCGCTGACGAACGCGTACCGCGAGCCGACCGGCCCGAGCAGGTCGGGCATCTGGTCGCGTTGGAACGGCACGCTGGGCAGCCACAGCTCGATGACCACGGGCAACGCCCGGCGGCAGCGCACGCCGACGAGCACGGAGTTGACCTTGCCGCCGGTCTCGTGGTCGAGCACGTAGACCTGGCGGCGGCCGTCGGCGGTGAAGGTGGAGCCGGCGACGACGTCCTTGGCCACGCCGACGCCGTAGTAGGCGATGGCGCCGCTCTCCCAGCGGGTGGGCAGCACGTGGTCGGTCTCCTCGAACTGCCAGCCGCGCAGCGCCGCCCAGCGGCGGCGTTCGCGGTTTCGCGCGGTTCGCTGTGCCCGGTCGGTCGCGAGCAGGGCGAACCCCGCGACGCCCGCTACCGCGGCGACGGTGAACCAGACCCACGCCGGTATGCCCACGGTGCGAGAGTAGCGGGCGGCGATGAACAAACGAAGATCACTTGGGGCGTGGGTCGCGCAAACGGATCAAGCTGTTACCCGGCTCGCGGGTCGGCCGCGGTGGCGGCTCAGGCACGTCCGACGACGGCCGGCCACGACTTATCCACAGGCCACAGCGTTGTCCACAGGCACGCCCCGACCACTCGCCCGGCGTCGGTCCGGGCCGGCAGAGTAAAAATCGGGGATCCCCCGGTCGGGGACCCCTGCGGAGCGAGCCCGGAGCGCGGGAGCCGTGGAACGCGGGAGCGCAGAACGCGGCGAAACGCGGAACGGCAGAACGCCGGACTCCCGGACGGAACGCACGAGGCGACAGGCAGTGAGCGCGGTCAGGCAGTGAGCGCGGTCAGGCAGTGAGCGCGGTCAGGCAGTGAGCGCGGTCAGGCAGTGAGCGCGGTCAGGCAGTGAGGCGGCGGGCGCGCTCGGGAGCCGGTTGTCCCGGCTGCACCGAGCGCGTCCCGCCGACCTCGGGCGAACGCCGAGGTCAGGCCTTGCCGACGATCAGGCCCGAGTGGTCGTCCAGCACCTCGACCTTCACCGTGTCACCGTCGCGCACCTCGCCCGCCAGCAGCTCCTTCGCCAGCTGGTCGCCGATGGACGACTGCACCAGCCGCCGCAACGGCCGGGCCCCGTACACCGGGTCGAAGCCGTTCAGCGCCAGCCACTCGCGCGCGGCCGGGGTGACGTCCAGGGTCAGCCGCCGCTGCGCCAGGCGCCGGCCGAGCCGATCCACCTGGATGTCCACGATGGACGTCAGCTCCTCGGTGGCCAGCGAGTGGAACACCACGACGTCGTCCAGCCGGTTGAGGAACTCCGGCTTGAAGTGCGTCCGCACGACCGACATCACGGCGTCGTTGCGCTGCCGCTCGTCCAGGGCGGCGTCCGCGATGACGTGCGAGCCCAGGTTCGACGTCAGCACCAGGATGGTGTTGCGGAAGTCGACCGTGCGGCCCTGGCCGTCGGTGAGCCTGCCGTCGTCGAGCACCTGCAGCAGCACGTCGAACACGTCCGGGTGGGCCTTCTCGACCTCGTCCAGCAGCACGACCGAGTACGGGCGGCGGCGGACCGACTCGGTCAGCTGCCCTCCCTGGTCGTAGCCGACGTAGCCGGGGGGCGCGCCGACCAGGCGGGCCACCGAGTGCTTCTCGGAGTACTCGCTCATGTCGATCCGGATCATCGCCCGCTCGTCGTCGAACAGGAACTCCGCCAGCGCCTTGGCCAGCTCCGTCTTGCCGACGCCGGTCGGACCGAGGAACAGGAACGAGCCGGTCGGCCGGTCCGGGTCCGCCACGCCCGCACGGGTGCGCCGCACCGCGTCCGACACGACCCGCACCGCCTCGGCCTGGCCGACCACGCGCTTGGCCAGCTCCTCCTCCATGCGCAGCAGCTTCGCCGTCTCGCCTTCGAGCAGCCGGCCCGCCGGGATGCCCGTCCACGCGGAGACCACGTCGGCCACGTCGTCCGGCCCGACCTCCTCCTTCAGCATCACGGCGGCGTCCTGGGTGGTGCGGGTGGCCGCCTCCAGCTCCTTCTCCAACGCCGGGATGCGCCCGTACCGCAGCTCGGCGGCCCGGCCGAGGTCGCCGTCGCGCTCGGCCCGCTCCGACTCGCCGCGCAGCTGTTCCAGCTGCTCCTTGAGGTCGCGGACCTTCTCGATCGAGCCCTTCTCGTTCTGCCACCGCGCGGTCAGCCCGGACAGGTCCTCGCGCTGCTCGGCCAGCTCGGCGCGCAGCGCGGCCAGGCGTTCCACCGAGGCCGCGTCCGACTCCTTGGCCAGCGCCATCTCCTCGATCTCCAGCCGGCGGACCGCGCGTTCGACCTCGTCGATCTCGACCGGGCGGGAGTCGATCTCCATGCGCAGCCGGGACGCGGACTCGTCCACCAGGTCGATGGCCTTGTCCGGCAGGAAGCGGGCGGTGATGTACCGGTCGGACAGGGTGGCGGCGGCGACCAGGGCGGCGTCGGTGATGCGCACGCCGTGGTGCACCTCGTAGCGGTCCTTGAGACCGCGCAGGATGCCGATCGTGTCCTCGACCGACGGCTCGCCGACCAGGACCTGCTGGAAGCGGCGCTCCAGGGCGGCGTCCTTCTCGATGTGCTCGCGGTACTCGTCCAACGTGGTCGCGCCGACCATGCGCAGCTCGCCGCGGGCCAGCATGGGCTTGATCATGTTGCCCGCGTCCATGGCGGACTCGCCGGTCGCACCCGCGCCCACGATCGTGTGAAGCTCGTCGATGAACGTGACGACCTGGCCCGCGGAGTCGGTGATCTCCTTGAGCACGGCCTTCAGCCGCTCCTCGAACTCGCCGCGGTACTTCGCGCCTGCCACCATCGAGCCGAGGTCGAGCGCGACGACCTTCTTCCCGCGCAGGCTCTCGGGCACGTCGCCCGCGATGATCCGCTGGGCCAGGCCCTCCACGATGGCGGTCTTGCCGACGCCCGGCTCGCCGATCAGCACGGGGTTGTTCTTCGTGCGGCGCGACAGCACCTGCACCACGCGGCGGATCTCGGTGTTGCGGCCGATGACCGGGTCCAGCTCGCCCTTGCGCGCGCGTTCGGTCAGGTCGACGCCGTACTTCTCCAACGCCTTGTAGGTGCCTTCCGGGTCCGGGCTGGTGACCCGCGCCGAGCCGCGGACCTTGCCGAACGCCTCCTTGAGCGCCTCGGGGTGCGCGCCGTGGCGGCGCAGCAGGTCGGCGACCTGGCCGCCGTGGTGGGCGAGGCCGACCAGCAGGTGCTCGGTCGACACGTACTCGTCGCCCATCTCAGTGGCGAGTTCCTGCGCCTTGCTCAGCACGCGGGCCGAGTCGCGGGAGAACTGGGGCGCCGACACCGACGACCCGCTGGCCGCGGGCAGCGCCCTGGTCAGCTGTTCCAGCTCCTTGTGCACCTGCTTCGGGTCCGCGCCGACGGCGGAGAGCAGGGGCGCGGTCAGGCCGTCGCCCTGGGCCAGGAGCGCGCCGAGGAGGTGGACCGGGCCGACGTCGGGGTTGCCCGCGATGGTCGCCGCCTGCACGGCGGCGGACACGGCCTGTTGCGTCTTCGTGGTCGGGTTGAAAGCGTCCATTCCTCACCTCGGTCGGTGTTCGTGCGCAGGGGCCGGCGTGCGGAGCCGGCCGTCACTCCGGTCAACGTCAGAAAAGTTGAGCCAGTTCCGCTCAACCTAGTGGAATCGTGTGGTGTGGGCCACGGCGGCCGTGCCGGGCCGAAACTCGAGTGCGCCCGGTCGGTCCCGCGGAGACGATCAGCGCATGACATCACTGGTGCACCACATCACGATCGACTGCGCGGACGCCTACGAGCTGGCCGGCTTCTGGAGCAAGGTGACCGGCATGCCGGTCTCCGACGACGACTTCCCGGGGGACCCCGAAGCTCTGGTCGCGCTGCCCGGCGGGCCCGGACTGCTGTTCATCCAGGTGCCCGAGCCCAAGTCCGTGAAGAACCGGGTCCACCTCGACCTCCAGCCCGACACCACCCGTGACGCCGAGGTGGAGCGGCTGCTCGGGATCGGGGCGACGCTGGTGTCCGACATGCGCCGGCCGGACGGCAAGGGGTGGGTCGTGCTGGCCGATCCGGAGGGCAACGAGTTCTGCGTTGAACGCAGCGCAGCCGAGCGGTCCGAGCAGGCCTGAGACTGGTCACCCACATGTCGCAGCCGGTTGTCCACACCGGCACGTGAGTTGTCCACAATCCGCAGGTGGGAATCCACAGGCGACTGCGGCCCACCACTCGTGGTCGACCTGCCGGCCGCCACTGGGGTGAACATCGGCTGGTAAACCCCGATCGAACGTCCCGCTGACGTGGCCCGGGTGTTGTCCCGCCCACGTCCCGTGAGGAGTCGTGCGTCTGGCGGTGGGCCGCAAGCGCCGGATTCGGTATACGTGGAAGGGAATGTCCACCCGTTCGCGGGAACTTTTCGCGACCGTCCGTAATCGCACTGCACTCGAAGGTGGCATCAAGGAGTCGACCGGCCAGTTGGCGGGTTAGTGTCCCCCCGTCGGGATGGAAGCTTGACGAGGACGTAGCGCCCTTGCTGGCGCCGCCAGAAACGTGGAGACTGCGCCCGGACCATGACTGCGAACGCCGTGTTGAGCCCCATCCCGAGCCCGCCACACCGCGAACCTCCTCCTGGTGTCACCGCTATGGTGCGGATGATCCGGGAGAGCTTCGCGGTGGTGGAGCCGCGCGCCGAAGAGGTAGCCAAGTTCTTCTACGGCATGCTCTTCAGCCTCGCGCCGGCGACCCGTGAGATGTTCCCCGCGAACATGGAGGTCCAGCGCAGCCGACTGCTGCGCGCCCTCGTCCACGTCGTGCAGATGGTGGACAGACCGGACGACCTGATCCCGTTCCTGCGGCAGCTCGGGCGCGACCACCGCAAGTTCGGCGTGGTCAACGTGCACTACGAGTCCGTCGGCACGGCGTTGCTGGCGGCGGTGAAGAAGTTCGCCGGTCCGGCGTGGACGCCGCAGGTCGAGATGGCCTGGGCCGAGGCGTACACGATCATGGCCAGGGCGATGCAGGAGGCGGCGGCGGCCGACGACGGCCCGGCCTACTGGCACGCGACCGTGCTCGACCACCAGCGGGTGAGCTGGGACCTCGCGGTCGTGCGGTTGCAGCCGGATCACCCGGTCGGGTACCGCGCCGGGCAGTACGTGAGCGTCGAGACGCCGCAGCGCGCGCGGTTGTGGCGGTACTACTCGCCCGCGAACGCGCCGCGCGACGACGGCATCATCGAGTTCCACATCCGTTCGGTCGAGGGCGGGTGGGTCAGCCGGTCGATCGTCGGGCACACCCAACCGGGTGACGTCTGGCGCCTCGGGCCACCGATGGGCCGGCTCAACGTCGACCGGAAGTCCGGGCGGGACGTGCTGATGGTCGCCGGCGGGACCGGGGTCGCGCCGATGCACGCGATCATCGACGAGATGGCGCAGTGGGGCGAGAACCCGCGCGTGCACCTGTTCATGGGCGGGCGGACCCGCGAGGACCTGTACGACCTGGACAACCTCCAGCGGTTCGCCATGACCAACCCGTGGCTGACCGTGGTGCCGGTGCTGGAGTCCGATCCGGGCGCGCGCGGCGTCGAGCAGGGGACGCTCGCCGACGTGGTCACGCGTTACGGGGCGTGGGAGGAGCGGGACGTGCTGGTGTGCGGCTCGCCGTCCATGATCCGGGCGACCGTGTCGCGGATGCTGGTCGCCGGCACCCCACTCGACCGGATCAAGTACGACCCGTTCACGCTGGACTGAGCACCTACCCGAAACTTCTTCACGTTCGCCGCCGGGTCGTGCGGGACCTTCGGCGACGCACCGCGATCCGGCTCGTCACGGCCGTGCCGGCCAGGCCGCGCCCAGCACTGCCGCCAGCGTCTCCGGCCGACTGGTCTGCGGGCAGTGGCCGCCGTCGACCTCGATCGCCTCGACCCCGAGCCGCTCGCGCGCCGCGCGGCGCATCCACGACGGCCGCAGCGTGCGGTCGTCGCGCGGCAGGACGTAGGTCGACGGCAGGTCCGGCACCTCGTGCACCTCGCGGTACGTCGCGGCGGGGTAGAACAGGCGCAGGGTGCGCAGGCCGGCGCGCACACCGGCCAGGTCGCAGTCGTGGAACAGGAAGTACGAGGCCACCACGGGGTCCGCGGTGGGCGGTTCGGACAGCGAGCGCCACTCCGGGTTGAACATCTCGCCCGTGTCGACGGCGAGCTCGTCGGCCAGCGACACGGGGCCGGGGATCATCGCGGCGATCCAGGCCAGGTGGGACGCGCCGAGGGCCCGTGCGATGGAGGGCATCAGCAGGCCGGCGCCGGAGTGGCCCACCAGCACCGGGGCCAGCGCGTCGCCCGCCTGGGCGCGGGCGATCGCGGCGTAGTCGACGGCGCGCAGTTGCGGCTGGTCGGTCGGCAGGTCCACGGCCACGGTGCGGTGGCCGCGTCGGCGGAGCAGGTCCTCCACCGGGCGCCAGGCCGCGGGCGACTGGGTGGTGCCGTGCACGAAGACGTAGTCCACGGGGTCCAGTCTGGCGCGGGTCGTCCGGTTCGGTAGTCGTCCGGTTCGGTAGTCGTCCGGGTCCGTAGGGCGTCCCGGCCGGTGGGTCGTCCGAGTCGGCGGGGGTGGGGACGGCGGAGCCCGGCCGGCGGGGTGGGGACGGCGGAGCCCGGCCGGCGGGGTGGGGACGGCGGGGCGGAGGGGTGGGGCCGGTGGGGGTCGGCGTCGCGGGGTTCCTCATGCTTAACCGAGGTACGGGAACAGTGTTTCCGTACACTTTTCCGCGATGATCACCCTATTGGGCGACCCGTCAGCAGCTCAGCGCTTGGAGTTCGGCTTCCAGACGACCAGTGCCGTCTCGTGCCGCACCGGCACCAGGTCACGGCGGTACGACGCGTGCACCGACGCGGCGGCGTGCTCGGCCGCGGCCATGGCGGAGGCCAGTTGTTCGGTCAGCTCCTGCACCCTCGCGCGCAGCGCACCGACCTCGTTCTCCAGCTCGATGATCCGCTTGACGCCCGCGAGGTTCACGCCCTCCTCCTGCGAGAGGCGTTGCACCTCGCGCAGCAGCACGATGTCGCGCATCGAGTACCGGCGCCCGCCGCCGGACGTGCGGCCCGGCGACACCAGGCCGAGCCGGTCGTAGGCACGCAGGGTCTGCGCGTGCAGACCCGACAGCTGGGCCGCCACGGAGATGACGAAGAACGGGGTGTCCTCGTCGGTGCCGGGCGGGAACGGGAAGCTCACACCGACCTCTTCTCCAACAGGGCGTTGAGCTCAGCGCGCGGGTCGTGCATCGCCGTCGCCGACGCGTAGTTCTCCAACGCCTCCCGGGCTGCGGCGTCCATGTTGTTCGGCACCGCGACGTTCAACGTGATGAGCAGGTCGCCGACCTGGCCGTCGCGCTTGGCGATGCCCTTGCCCTTGGCCCGCAGCACCCGACCGCTGGCCGTGCCCGCGGGAACCTTCAACGTCACCTTGCCCTCGAGCGTCGGCACGGTCAACGTGGCGCCGAGCGCCAACTCGGGGAAGGTCACCGGAACGGTCACGGTCAGGTCGTTGCCCGACCTGCCGAAGATCGGGTGCGGGTTGACGTGCACGAGCACGAACAGGTCGCCGGCGGGCCCGTTGTTGCGCCCCGGCTCGCCCTGCCCGGCCAGCCTGATCCGCTGGCCGTCGTCGACGCCCGCCGGGATCCGGATGGTCAACGTCCGGGTCTTCGTGCTCACGCCGTCGCCCGCGCACTCCGGGCACGGGTCGTCCACGATCCGCCCGGTGCCCCGGCAGTCGGCGCACGGCTCGGAGAACGCGAACGCGCCCTGGCTGCGGGTGACCAACCCGGCGCCGCCGCAGTTCGTGCACGTCCGCGGCGACGTGCCGGGACGCGCGCCGGATCCCGCGCACGTGCCGCAGGTCGCCGGGCTGGACAGCCGCATGGGCACGGTCGCGCCCTTGACGGCCTCGGTGAAGTCGATCCGGACGTCGGTCTCGACGTCCTCGCCGCGCCGCGGCCTGGTCGCCGACGCGGACGTGCCGCCCCGGCGGTTGAACAGGCCGCCGAGCAGGTCGCCGAGCCCGCCCATGCCACCGGCCTGCTGCGCGCCCTGGCGGCCGAACAGGTCGCCGACGTCGAAGCCGCCGCCGGCGCCGAACCCGCCGGGGAACCCGCCGCCTCCGGAAAAGAGGCGGCGGGCCTCGTCGTACTGCTTGCGCTTCGCGGTGTCCGACAGCACGCCGTACGCCTCTGACACCGCCTTGAACCGCGCCTCGGCCTTGGCGTCACCGGGGTTGGCGTCGGGGTGCAGCTCCCGCGCCAACTTCCGGTACGCCTTCTTGATCTCGTCGGCCGAGGCGTCGGAGGTGACGCCCAGCTCGCGGTAGAAGTCCTTCTCGATCCAGTCGCGAGCGCTCAACGGACGCCGCCCCCCTTCTCAGTCCTGCTGCTCTTCGACCGGCTTCTCGACGGCCTCTTGGACGACCGGCTGCTCGGCGGCGGCCGGTTCGTGGTCGGTCACGGCGACCAGCGCGGGCCGCAGCACGCGCTCGCCGAACCGGTAGCCGCGACGCAGCACGGCGGTGACGGTCGGCCCGCTGACGTCCGGCGAGGTGCCGTGCTGCACGGCCTCGTGGACGGACGGGTCGAACTCCTCGCCCTCGTGCCCGAACGGCTCCAGTCCGGTGCCGTGCAGCGCGCTGACGAGCTTGTCGGCCACCGCCTTGAACGCGCCGGTGAGGTCGCCGTGCGTGCCGGCCCGCTCGATGTCGTCGAGCACGCCGAGCAGCTCGCCCGCCACCTGCGCCTTGGCCGTGGCGACCACCAGTTCCCGGTCGCGCTCGACGCGCTTGCGGTAGTTGGCGTACTCCGCGGTCAACCGCTGCAGGTCGGCGGTCCGCTCGTCGAGCTGGGCCTTCAGCTCGACCGACGGGTCGTCGGCCACGGCCGCTTCGGCCTCCGGCTCGGGCGCGGCGTGCTTGCCGCCGCCCTCCGAACCGGCCTCGGGCACACCGGACGGACCGACCGAACCGGCCTCCGGCTCGACCGGGGCGTCGGCCTGCGACGCCTCGGCCTGCGCGTTCTCGTCCGACGGGCTCTCCCGCACCTGACCCGTCTCCGGGTCGATGCGCCTGCGGTCGCGCACCACCACGTGGGGCTGTTCCTCGGGCTGGGTCACTTCTTCTCGTCCTCGTCGACGATCTCCGCGTCCACCACGTCGTCGGCCTTCGGCGCGTCACCGGCGGCGGCACCACCGGTGGCGCCCGCGGCGTCGGCCGTGGGTGCGGCGTTGGCGTACAGGGACTGGCCGATGGCCTGGGACTCCGTGGCGAGCTTCTCCACCGCGGCGCGGACCTTGGCGATGTCCTCGCCCTTGAGCGCCTCGGTGGTCTCGGCGAGGGCCGCGGTGACCTTCTCCTTGACCTCGGCCGGGAGCTTGTCCTCGTTCTCCTTGAGGACCTTCTCCGTCTGGTAGACGAGCGTCTCGGCCTGGTTGCGGACCTCGGCCTCGTCGCGGCGGCGCTTGTCCTCCTCCGCGTGCGCCTCGGCGTCCTTGATCATCTGCTCGATGTCGTCCTTCGGCAGCGCGGAGCCGCCGGTGATCGTCATCCGCTGCTCCTTGCCCGTGCCCATGTCCTTCGCGGACACGTGCACGATGCCGTTCGCGTCGATGTCGAAGGTGACCTCGATCTGCGGGACGCCGCGGGGCGCGGGCGGCAGGCCGGTCAGCTCGAACATGCCGAGCTTCTTGTTGTCCCGGGCGAACTCGCGCTCACCCTGGAACACCTGGATCTGCACGGACGGCTGGTTGTCGTCGGCCGTGGTGAAGATCTCCGAGCGCTTGGTCGGGATCGTCGTGTTGCGCTCGATGAGCTTGGTCATCACGCCGCCCTTGGTCTCGATGCCCAGGGACAGCGGGGTGACGTCGAGCAGCAGGACGTCCTTGACCTCGCCCTTCAGCACGCCGGCCTGCAGGGCCGCGCCGACCGCGACGACCTCGTCCGGGTTGACGCCCTTGTTCGGCTCACGGCCGCCGGTCAGCTCCTTGACCAGCTCGGCCACGGCGGGCATGCGGGTGGAACCGCCGACCAGCACCACGTGGTCGATGTCGCCGACGCTGATGCCGGCGTCCTTGATCACGTTGTTGAACGGCGCGCGGGTGCGCTCCAGCAGGTCGTTGGTGATGCGCTGGAACTCGGCGCGCGACAGCGTCTCGTCCATGAACAGCGGGTTCTTGTCCGCGTCCACGGTGATGTAGGGCAGGTTGATGGAGGCGTTGTTCGAGCTGGACAGCTCGATCTTCGCCTTCTCGGCGGCCTCGCGGATCCGCTGCAGCGCCATCTTGTCCTTGGTCAGGTCGATGCCGTTGCTCTGCTTGAACCGCTCGACCAGCCAGTCCACGATGCGCTGGTCCCAGTCGTCACCACCGAGGTGGTTGTCACCGGAGGTCGCCTTGACCTCGACCACGCCTTCGGCGAGCTCGAGCAGCGAGACGTCGAACGTGCCGCCACCGAGGTCGAAGACCAGGATGGTCTGCTCCTTGTCGCCCTTGTCGAGGCCGTAGGCCAGGGCGGCGGAGGTGGGCTCGTTGACGATGCGCAGCACGTTGAGGCCCGCGATCTGGCCGGCCTCCTTGGTGGCCTGGCGCTGCGCGTCCTCGAAGTAGGCGGGGACGGTGATCACCGCGTCGGTGATCTCCTCGCCCAGGTACGCCTCGGCGTCGCGCTTGAGCTTCATCAGCACGCGCGCGCTGATCTCCTGCGGCGTGTACTTCTTGCCGTCGACGTCGTCGGTCCGCCAGTCCGTGCCGATGTGGCGCTTCACGGACCGGATCGTCCGGTCGACGTTGGTCACCGCCTGGTTCTTGGCGGGCTGACCGGTGAGCACCTCGCCGTTCTTGGCGAAGGCCACGATGGACGGTGTGGTGCGCGACCCCTCGGAGTTGGCGATCACCGTCGGCTCGCCACCCTCGAGAACCGCGACGACGGAGTTGGTCGTCCCCAGGTCGATGCCGACCGCTCGCGCCATTGGATTCCTCCTGGTAGTGCGTGTGTGAGAGCCCCGCGTTGAGCGGTACCGGCTCAAGTTTAGCCGGCGTCGGTGGACTTGAGTCCACCCGGCTCAATCTTTCTGCCTGTCCAACGGACGGCGGTGTCGCGGTGTTCCCGGTGCGAGGTGATCCGGGACACTCGTCCGCATGGAGTCACCCGCCGACATGATGGCCGCCATCACCGCGTCGATGCTCGCGCGCACCGGCCGCACGCTGGACGAATGGGTCGAGCTGGTCGAGGCGAGCTCACTCGACCCGGTGGACCGGAAGGCCGTCCGGGCGTGGCTGCGCGACGTGCACGGGGTGAAGCAGAACTCGCAGTGGACGATCGCGGACGCGGCGGCGCGGCGGGCGGGGTGGACCGAGCCCACGTTCACGGAGTACGTCGAGGCGCAGTACTCGGGGCGCAAGGCGGCGCTGCGACCTCTGTTCGACCGGATCGCGACGCTGGCGCTCGGGCTGGGCGAGGACGTGCGGGCCGAGGGTCGGGCGACCTACGTGCCGTTCGTGCGGGGGCGGCAGTTCGCGGCCGTGCAGGCGATGGCGTCGCGGGTCGACCTGGGCCTGCGGTTCACCACCGCGCCCGAGAGCGACCGGTTGACGCCCGGCGGCCCCGGCCAGGCGACGCACAAGGTGTCGCTGACGGGGGCCGACGAGCTGGACGGCGAGGTGGAGGCGCTGCTGGTGGCGGCGTACGAGCAGAACGCCTAGGCGGCGGACCGCACCGTCACGTCGCCGCTGTCGGTGCGCAGGTGCAGCTCGGCGGAGCCGTTCGGGTCGTTCTTCACGTCGACGTTCCGCTCGCCGCTGCCGGCGTCCACGTCGATCTTGTACGCGCCCTGCGGGACGGTGACGTTCAGGCTGCCGCTGCCCATGTCGGCGCGCACGGAGTTGACGGCGACGATGGCCACGTCGACGTCGCCGGAGTCGGAGTCGATGGTCACCGAGCCGCTCATGTCGACCAGCCTGGTGCTGCCGGAGCCGACCCGGCCGGTGAAGTCGCCGCCGACGGCGGTCGCGTCCAGGTCGCCCGAGTCGTTGTCGACGCGCACCGGGCCCGCGACCTCGCGGACCGTCGTGCTGCCGGAGCCGACTTCGACGTCGACGCTCGCCACGCCTTCGAGGTGGACGTCACCGGAGCTGTTCCGGCCGGTGATCTTGACGTCCTTGCCCGGGACGGTCACCTCGTAGTCCACCGAGCACTGGCTGCCGCAGCCGTCGAGGACGAGGGTGGAGCCCTCCATGCGGTGGGAGACGCCGCCGGGCTTGTCCGAGCCCTTCGGGTACTCGACGCGTCGGCGGACCTGGGTCTCGGTGACGCCTGCCTGCCCGCGGACCGTCACGTCGCCCGAGCCGTTCTGCAACCGCACCTCAGTCACCTGGTCGGACACCGAGTGCGTGTCGTCGAACGTGTTGTGGACGAGTCGCACGCACGACGTGAGCGCCAGCGCCGCGGTCACCGCCACACCGACCGTCAACGCGATCCGCTTAACCACCGCTGCCCCCTCGTCAGGCGTCAAGATGTCGAGATCCACGCTATGGGTACTCGACCGGCGCGCCCACCAGGGAGGCCCCCGACCGATACGGGGGCTGTCCCTACCCCTCCGGTCAGCGGACCGTCAGCGGCGCGGCGTGTGCCGAACGGTGAACTCGGGGGTCCTGAACGCAGGACACGCGCGTCCCGAACGTAGGACACGCGCGTTCTGGAGGTACGACACACGCGTTCTGGAGGTAGGACACGCGGGGTCAGGCCAGGGATTCGACGACGGCGCGCAGGGCAGGCGCGGAGCGGGCCGGGTCGACCAGGAAGCGCTGCGAGGCGATGACGTGCGTCTCCGTCATCCGCTCCCACACCATGCCCTGCACCGGCACCTCGGTGATGACCAGCCGGAACGGCTTCACGTACCGCCCGAGCCTGCCCTCCACCCCGCGCACCACCTCGCCGATCGGCAACGCCCCCCGCGACGTCACGTACCGCTGGTCGTACTCGGCCGCGGCCGGGCCCAGCGCCAGCACCGCCGCCCGCAGCGCGGGCCGGATCTGCAACGACGCGCCGGTCGGGTCGGCGGGCGAGCCGCCGGCCGGCTCGGCGCGGGCGTGGTCGAGCACGTCGGCCCACCAGCCGAGCCACTCCTCCGCCGCGGCGGCGCGGTCGACCCCCACCGGCACCACCACGGGCACCGACGGGTCCAGACCGGGCAGCTCGGGCACGGTCTCGACCGAGAGCGCGAGCGTGTCCCGGACGAACAGCGCGGTGTTGACCGTCTGACTCGTCCCGTGCGACACCTGCCACGACTCACGACCTGCGAACCTCATGCCACCAGTGTCCCGCGTGAAGGTCATCCGCCGAGCATCAGAAGGGACACGACGGGCTCCAAATCCTCCGCCATTGGGGGGAAATCCGCGATCAACGCCTGGATCAGGAGCCCGTCGAGGCCCGCGAGGACCGCCCGCAGCGCCACCGGGTCGCGCGGGCCGGCCACCTCCGCCATGAGCGAGATCCACCGACGGGCCGCCGCGCGCAGCTCCGGCCGGCGTGCCGCCAGCAGGTACAGCTCGTACTCGGCGAGCGTGCGGCCCCGGTGCGGGCCGGCGGCGTCGGCGATGAACCGCGCGACCGCCGCGGGCGTCAGGGCCACCTCGCGGAAGCTCGCGGCCATCTCGTCGGCCGACCACGTGAGCGTGGCGATCAGCAGGTCGTCCAACGTCGCGTAGTAGTAGGTCGTCGACGTCGTCGGCACGCCCGCCTCGCGCGCCACGGACCGGTGGCTCACCCCGGCCACGCCGTCCCGTTCCACGACCCGCAGCGTGGCCGCCAGGATCTCCCGCCGACGCCGGTCGCCCCGCACCCGCCGGCCGTCAGGCGGTGGCACCGCTGCCCACCTCGATGGCCACCACACCCGCGATCACGAGCAGCAGCCCGACCACCATCGTGGTGTTCACCGGCTCCTTGAACACCAGCACGCCGATGCTCGCGACCGCGGCGATCCCGAAGGCGCACCAGATCGCGTACGCCACGCCGATCGGCATGCCCAGCTGCAGCACCTTGCTCAACGCGCCGAACGCGACGACGTACCCCACGATGACCACGACCGACGGGATCGGCTTGGAGAAGCCCTCGGAGAGCTTGAGGAACACGGTGGCGGTGACCTCGCCGATGATCGCCACGGCCAGCACCAGGTACACGAGCACGTCCCGCCCCCAACAAGTTGAACGTCTGTTCCACTAGTCTACCGGCCCTATGTGATCGGCCACGTCCAAGTGGTTACCGGTCAGTAATCGGGCGTAGGCTGCCCAGCCAGGAGAACGGACGAGAAAGGCCGCCACCACAATGGGAGCCCTCCAGCTCACCCTCGGCGCCATCGGCGTCGCCGTCAGCGTGTTCGCCTGGGGTCTGTTCGTCGCCGGTGTCGTGCGGATGATCAGGATCATCCGCCTCGGCCAGCCGGACTCGACCCGCAACGGGCCGTTCCTGCCCCGCCTGCGCACGTTGATCGTCGAGTTCGTCGCCCACACCCGGATGGCCAAGTTCCGCAAGGTCGCGCCTTGGCACTGGATGGTGATGTGGGGCTTCCTGATCGGCTCCGCGGTGCTGTTCGAGGCCTACGGCGAGATGTTCTACCCCGGCTTCCACTGGCCGGTCATCGGCACCTGGTCGCTGTGGTTGCTGCTGGTCGAGCTGCTCGGCATCGGCACCGTGGTCGGCGGCGTGGCGCTGGCGATCATCCGCCAGCTCAACCACCCGCGCCGCGCCGACCGCGTGTCCCGGTTCGCGGGCTCGGACTTCAAGTCCGCGTACTTCGTCGAAGCGGTCGTGATCATCGAGGGTCTCGGCATCCTCGGCGTGAAGGCGTTCAAGCAGGCCTCCGGCCTGGAGGACCCGCCGCTGTGGTCGTCGTTCGTGACCGCGCCGCTGGCGCAGATCCTGCCCGCGAGCCCCGACTGGGTCTCGATCATGGCGTTCACCAAGCTGCTGTCCGGCATGATCTGGCTGATCGTGGTGTCGAAGAACCTCACCATGGGCGTGGCTTGGCACCGGTTCAGCGCGTTCTTCAACATCTACTTCAAGCGCGAGGACGACGGCGGCGTCGCGCTCGGCGCGCTGAAGCCGATGATGAGCGGCGGCAAGGTCCTCGACCTGGAGGAGGCCGACCCCGACAAGGACGTGTTCGGCGTCGGCAAGGTCGAGGACTTCTCCTGGAAGGGCTGGCTGGACTTCAGCACGTGCACCGAGTGCGGTCGCTGCCAGTCCCAGTGCCCCGCGTGGAACACCGGCAAGCCGCTGTCGCCGAAGCTCGTCATCACGCAGCTGCGCGACCACGCGTTCGCCAAGGCGCCGTACCTGCTCGCGGGCGGCAGCAAGGACATGGCGGGCGACGAGGTCGGCCTGACCGAGGACAAGTACGAGGACTACAAGAAGCGCCTGGAGTCCATCGACGTGCTGGCGCTGGCCGAGTCGGAGCGCCCGCTGGTCGCCGGCGCGGACGAGCTGGGCGTGATCGATCCCGAGGTGCTGTGGTCGTGCACGACGTGCGGCGCGTGCGTCGAGCAGTGCCCGGTGGACATCGAGCACGTCGACCACATCGTCGACATGCGCCGCTACCAGGTGCTGATCGAGTCGAACTTCCCGTCGGAGCTCGGCGGCATGTTCAAGAACCTGGAGAACAAGGGCAACCCGTGGGGCCAGAACGCCAAGGACCGCTTGGCGTGGACCGAGGGCCTCGACTTCGACGTGCCGGTGTTCGACGGCGAGCTGGGTGACGCCGAGTACCTGTTCTGGGTCGGCTGCGCGGGCGCGTTCGAGGACCGGGCCAAGAAGACCACGCGGGCGGTGGCCGAGCTGCTGCACACCGCGGGCGTCAAGTACACCGTGCTCGGGCCGGAGGAGACCTGCACCGGCGACCCGGCGCGGCGCGCGGGCAACGAGTTCCTGTTCCAGATGCTGGCGCAGCAGAACGTCGAGGTGCTCAACACCGTGTTCGACGGTCGCGAGCCGGGCCGCCGCAAGATCGTCGTGACGTGCGCGCACTGCTTCAACACGCTGGCCAACGAATACCCGCAGGTCGGCGGCCAGTACGAGGTCGTGCACCACACGCAGCTGCTCAACCGGCTGGTGCGCGAGCGCAGGCTGGTGCCGGTGGCGGAGGTCGCGGAGGACGTCACCTACCACGACCCGTGCTACCTGGGCCGGCACAACAAGGTCTACGAGGCGCCGCGCGAGCTGGTCGGCGCGTCGGGCGCGACGCTGCGCGAGATGCCCCGCCACGAGGAGCGTTCCATGTGCTGCGGCGCCGGTGGCGCTCGCATGTGGATGGAGGAGCGGATCGGCAAGCGCATCAACCTCGACCGCGTGGACGAGGCGCTGGGCACCGCGCCGTCGAAGATCGCGACCGGCTGCCCGTTCTGCCGCGTGATGCTGACCGACGGCGTGACGGCCCGGCAGAACGAGGGCGCGGCGGGCTCGCACGTCGAGGTCGTCGACGTGGCGCAGCTGCTGCTGACGTCCGTGCGCCGGGGCCAGGCCCTGGAGCGCGGCGACGTCCCGACGGACGAGACCCCGACCGGCACCCCGTTGCCGGACGAGGACAAGGCCGCGTCCAACTAGCCGTTTGCGGACGAACGCCCCTCGGTCGCACTGCGGACCGAGGGGCGTTCGTCGTCAGGTCAGTCGCGGTCGGTGACGCGGTCGTAGGCGAGGTTCAGGGCCCAGCTCGCCAGGGCCACGATGATCGCGCCCCAGAACGCGGGCCAGAAGCCGGTGACGTCGAACGGCAGGCCCAGCTCGCCCGCCAGCCAGCCCGTGAGCCAGAACAGCAGCGCGTTCACCACCAGGCCGATCAGCCCAAGCGTGACCAGGTAGAACAGGCAGCCGAAGAACTTCACCAGCGGCTTGACCACCGCGTTGACCAGACCGAACAGCAGCGCGACGCCGATCAGCGTGCCGATCTTCGCGGGGGTCGACGCGCCCGCCTCCAGGTCGATGCCCGGGATGAGCGTGGCGACCCAGACCGCCACCGCCGTCAGCAGTACGTGCACCAAAATGCCCATGCCGCAGGCTAACGGCAGCGGTGGTCCGAACGGGTCAGGCGCGACGACGCCTGCGTGCCGCCAAGAAGGTCAACGCGCCTGCGCCGAGCAGCAGGCCGCCGATCGCCGCCATCGGGAACGGCGCCGCGCCCGTGTCCGCCAAACCGCTGCTCCCACCGGCCACCTGCACCACTGCCGGAGCGGTGGTGGTGGTGGTGGACGTGGGCGTGGTGGTCGTCGGGGGCGTGGTCGTCGTCGGGGGCGTGGTCGTCGTCGGCTGCTCGTCGGTCGCGTACTTCAGCGGCACGATCGCGTGGTTGTCCTTGAAGTTCGTCTCGCGGTGCCCGAGCGCCGAGAACGGTCGGATGAGCAGGTGGAACTGCTCGAACCCCGGGTCGTCCAACCGGTACGCCAGCCGCACGTCGACGGTCTCGCCGACCGCCATCGGCCCGTTCAGCCTGAACTCCTGGCCGGGCGTGATCACGGTGACCCGGTCACCGGCCCCGACGAACTCCGGCGTCGACCCGAACACCACCATCTCCGGGTTGTCCGGCGCCTCGCCCCGGTTGGTCACCGGCACGACCAGCGTGACGACGTCACCCACGCGGTAGGCGTCCTTGGCGGGCTCCAGGCGCGGCGTGCCCGCCACGAAGTCGGCGTCCAGGTACGTGTAGCGGACGTCCACGCGCGTCGTCTCGCCCGCGCGGACCACGATCTTCTTCTGCCGCGTCGCCGGGTCGATGTCGTGCTCGGTCAGCGGCTGCGCCAGCTTCAGCTCCGGCGCGTTGTCGGCGACGATCGACACGTCCGAGCCGATCGGCACGTCGGTGAACTCGTACTCGCCGTTCACGCCGCGCGTCGCGGGCGCCACGTCGACGATGCCGAAGATCAGCCGGACCGTCGGCGCGCCCGGCACGTCCGGCTCGCGCGTCTGCCGCACGCCGTCGCGGTTGAGGTCGGAGAACGAGAAGCCGCGCACCGTGCCGCCGCGCACGCCGAAGTCGAACCTGCCGCCACCGCTGACGGGGTTGACCGTCGACTCGGTCGTCGACTCGTAGATCCCGGCGTTGCGGTTGTAGACGGCGAGCGGCACGTTCGGCAGGCCCTCGGCCTTGTAGCGGCCGTCGGCGTCGGTGTAGTAGCTGCCGATGAACGCCTTGGTCGAGGCGTCGTGCACGTCCACGGGGAGGCGGTTGACCAGCGGCGGCTCGCCCGGGTCGACCACGCCGTCGGCGTCGCGGTCGAACCACACCAGGCCCTCCAGCGTGACGGTGTCCTGCTCTGCCACCGCGAGCGGGCTCGCGAGCGTCGCCACGCCCACGGCCACGAACAAGGCCGCGAGACGGCCGGTCATGCTCCGCACCTGGAATTCCCCCCGGAAACCTAATACCTGTCACCTCGACGTCGCGCCGCCGACCGTGATCGTTTCATGAGAGCGGTCACACCCGGCGGGGCGCGCCGGGGCGGCCTAACGTCGGCGCATGGCAGCTGAGCAGTCGGAGGGCGGGCAGCCGAAGGGCGGGGAGAGCACGATCACCGTCCTGCTCGCCCTGGCCGTGAACCTCGCGATCGCGGTGATGAAGGCGATCGCCGGGGTGATCACCGGGTCGGCGGCGATGATGGCGGAGGCGGCGCACTCGGTCGCCGACACGTTCACCGAGGCCCTGCTGCTGACCGCGTTGCGCCGGTCGGCCAGGCCCGCGGACCGCAGGCACCCGTTCGGGTACGGCAAGGACCGGTACTTCTGGTCGCTGCTCGCCGCAGTGTCGATCTTCGTGTCGGGCGCGGTGTTCGCCTTCTACGAGGGTTTGCGGACCGTGTTCGGCTCGCCGCAGGAGCAGAACAGCCCGGTCGTCGGGTACGTGGTGCTGGCCATCGCGTTCGCGTTGGAGTCGGTGTCGTGGACGCAGGCCGTGCGGCAGGTGCGGCGGGAGGCGCGGGCCGAGGACCGGTCGGTGCTCGCGTTCCTGCGGGTGTCGGACGACCCGACGGTGAAGACGGTGTTCCTGGAGGACTCGGCGGCGCTGGTCGGGCTGGTGCTCGCGTTCGGCGGGCTGGGGCTGCACCAGCTGACCGGGTCGTCGGTGTGGGACGGCGTGGCGTCGTTGGCGATCGGCGTGCTGCTCGCGTTCGCCGCGTACACGTTGGCGTCGACCAACCGGGGGTTGCTCATCGGCAGGCAGGCCGACCCGGTGCTGGTGCGGGCGGTGTGGTCGCGGCTGCGTGACGCGCCGGAGGTCGAGCAGGTGGTGGACCTGCTGACGATGGCGGTCGGCACGGACCGCGTGCTGGTGTGCGCGCGGCTCGACTTCGACGACGCGCTGGGCGCGGCCGACCTGGAGCGGGCGTGCGTGCGGATCGACGCCGAGCTGCGTGCCGCGTACCGTGAGCTGGACGAGGTGTTCCTGGAGCCCGTGCCGCGGACCGACCCGGAGCTGAGGTCGCGCGTGCTGGCCCGGTACGGGGACCTGAAGCTCTAGCGCGTGGTGTCGGTGCGGTGGAAGTTCAGGTAGGCGCGTGACGGCGTCGGCCCGCGTTGGCCCTGGTAGCGGGAGCCGGCCTGGGCCGAGCCGTACGGGAACTCCGCCGAGCTGCTGAGCCGGAACAGGCACAGCTGGCCGATCTTCATGCCCGGCCACAGCGTGATCGGGAGGTTGGCGACGTTCGACAGCTCCAGCGTGATGTGGCCGGAGAAGCCGGGGTCGATGAAGCCCGCCGTCGAGTGGGTCAGCAGGCCGAGGCGGCCCAGCGAGGACTTGCCCTCCAGCCGGCCCGCCAGGTCGTCGGGGAGGGTGACGAGCTCGAAGGTCGAGCCGAGCACGAACTCGCCGGGGTGCAGCACGAACGGCTCGCCGTCGGCGGGCTCGACCAGCGAGGTCAGGTCGTCCTGCTGCATCGAGGGGTCGATGTGCGTGTACCGGGTGTTGTTGAAGACGCGGAAGAACCGGTCCAGTCGGACGTCGATGCTGGACGGCTGCACCATGACGTCGTCGAACGGGTCCAGCACCAACCGGCCGGACTCGACCTCTTTCCGCAGATCGCGGTCACTGAGCAGCACGGGCACAGCCTATGTGTATGATCGGTGCCGCAGCACGCGGGTGTAGTTCATTGGTAGAACGACAGCTTCCCAAGCTGTAGAGGCGGGTTCGATTCCCGTCACCCGCTCGTAGCGCGAAGGCCCGGGTCACGTCGACCTGGGCCTTCGTCGTGCTCGATGCGCGCCGGGATTGTCGGAGGCCGCTGCTACGTTCCCCCGCGAGCCCAGGCGGACCGGACGAGGGGAAGAACCGTGGCAGAGGTGGCACTGCGGCCGATCGAGGACTCCGACCTCGACGCGCTGTTCGACCAGATGCGTGACCCCGAATCGGTCAGGATGGCCGCCTTCACCGCGAAGGACCCCGACGACCGGGCAGCGTTCGACACCCACATGGCGAAGCTGAGGGCCGCCCACGACATCACGCTGCGCGCGGTGACCCTCGACGGCCGCTTCGTCGGCAGCATCTCCAGCTTCGTCATGGACGGCGACACCGAGATCACCTACTGGATCGACCGGTCGGCCTGGGGTCGAGGAGTCGCCAGTCGTGCCCTGGCCCTGCTCCTGGACGTGGTCGCGGTCCGGCCCCTGCACGCCCGCGCCGCCAGTGACAACCGCGGCTCGCTCAGGGTCCTGCAGAAGGCGGGCTTCACGATCACCGGCACCGAGATCGCCTACGCACCCGCCAGGAACGCCGACATCGAGGAAACCGTCCTGCGCCTCGACTAGTCACCCGCCCACGTGAACGACACGGTGTACGTGCGCTTCCAGGGGACGGTCCGGCATGAGCGCGGGTTCTTCCCCGGAGTGTTCTGGCTGGTCAACCGGCTCGCCCGGGAGGGGGTGCTGACGGCGGAGCAGGAGCGGTTCCGGCGGGAGAACAACGACTGGTTCGACGCGGCGTACGTGACGCCGTCCGACGTCGACCCGACCGTGTACGACCGGGAGGTCAACCCCGCTGCGGTGGCGTGGTTCAAGGCTTCGGCACATCACCTGATCGAGCGGGTCGACGGCTACTTGGAGATCCTCGCCGCGCACGGGGTGGTGTGCGAGCGGGTCGAGTCGGGGGATCCCGGGCGGATCGTCTACGAGGACGAGCACCAGGTGGTCGTGGTGCCGCGCGATTAGCGGAGGCGGGTGGTCCACTCGTCCAGGCGGGTCAGGGACGTGCGCAGGTCGGCGAGCAGTTCCAGGGCGTGGGTGTGCGCCGCCGCACGCTCGGCCGGCGTCACCGGGCGGTGACCGAGGGCCCGCCACACCATCCACGCCGCACCGCCCAGGTAGACGCGCAGCAGGCCCGCGAACGACGTCGGCGACGCCGGGGGACGCCGACCGCCCGCCTCCTCGTACGACTCGATCACCCGGTCGAACGCGGCACGGTCCTCACCCAGTCGGCTGAAGTAGACCGCCGCACGGGTCAGCTCCCACTCCGCGTGCTCCGGGCCCGCGCCGTCCCAGTCCAGCAGCAACGGTCCGGCGGCGGTCTCCAGGACGTTGTCCGGTTTCACGTCGCGGTGCGTGTTGACCGGCGTGAAGTCAGCCGGGGCCGCGGCGATCGCGCGAGCCTCGGCGACGTCCGGCAGGTAGGCGCGGACGGCGGCGGTGAAGTCGTCCGGCGCCTCGTCCAGCCACTCGCGCCACTCCTCGACCGGGTGCGGCGACCCGTCCGGGGTCCCGTCGGCGGCTTGACGGTGCAGCGACGCCAGCGTGGCGCCGACCCACGTCGACACGTCCGAGGTCAACGGCCTGCCGTCGTGCCACTCGTGCACCAGGTAGCTCGCGACCTCCTCGCCCACCCGCACGTCCGCCAACAGCGGCGCGGCCGGTTCCAGCGGGTGCACCGGGCGTGGCATGGGGAACCCGCGGGAGTAGGCGTCCAGCTGGACCTCGGCGGCCACCAGGTAGTCGCGCATCCACCAGTCCTCACGCGACCGGTTCAGGCGCTTGACCGCCCAGGTGCCGCGCGACGTGCGCAGGCGCCAGACCAGGTGAGACCGCCCACCCGCCACCGGCACCCACGGTTCGAGCACGTCACCCAACCCGAACGCCGCCGCCACCTGTCGCTCCACGCCACCGGACGCTAGAGCACCCGGCCGCGAAGTCAGGACCCGTTTTCCGACGAACGCCACACCCGCTCGTAACGCTCCTGGTCGCGCGCCGTCCGCTCCTTGCGCACCGCCGCCGCCGCGCCCGCCGGGTAGCCGTACTTCGTCATCCGGTGGTCCGTGCTCTCGATCGCGTACGACACGCCGAAGTACACGCCGACCACCAGCCCCAACGACCCGCAGGCGATCGCCAGCGGCACCGGCGAGCCCAGGCCCAGCACCAACGCCAGCGTGATCACCACCGTCAGCGGCAGGACCTGCAGGAACATCCGCGCGGTGAACCACGCCAGCCACGTCGGCTTGGTCGCCTGCCGGAACACCCACTCCCGGTGCCTCATGGGCAACCGGCCGCCGAGCAGGTACCAGACCCGCAACGGCACGGCCGGCCTCACGTCCGCTCCGTCGCGGCGATCACCCTGGTCAGCACGGCGTGCAGGTCGCGCAGCTCGTCCGGTGACATGCCGAGCCGCTCGATCACCGCGGGCGGGATCGCCAACGCGCGCTCGCGCAGCGCCGCGCCCTCCCCGGTCAGCGCCACGGCGAGCTGCCGCTCGTCCGCCGCGGCCCGCGACCGCGTCACGTACCCGATCGCCTCCAGCCGCTTGAGCAGCGGCGACAGCGTCGCGGGCTCCAGCGCCAGCAACCGGCTCAGCTCCTTCACCGACAACGGCGCCCGACCCCACAGCGCCAGCATCACCAGGTATTGCGGGTGGGTCAGTCCCATGGGCTCCAGCAGCGGCCGGTAGACCGCGACGACGTTCCTGGACGCGACGGACAACGCGAAGCAGACCTGCCGTTCCAGGTCCAGCGGGTCCTCGACGTTTTGCACACTAATCATTAGCACACACACTATGTCCGGACGGCCGGTCCGCGCACCGCGACGAGGACCACAGTCACCGCCGCGCGGCCGTGATCAGGTGTGACGACGCGCCCAGCACGGACTCCTCCTGCTCGACCTGCCGCAACGCCCACATCAGGTAGTCCTGCAGCCCCGGGTCGGCGTACGCGGCGTCGAGGTCGGCGTTGGACCGCAGCCACGCCACACCCTCCAGCGCGAACGTCCCGACCACGTCCAGCCCGGCGTCGCGCGCCTCCTCGGCGGCTTCCGCGGGGTGGTGCAGGTACGCGGTGGTGAACCAGGGCGTGTCCGCCGGCGGCAGGTGCCGCCCGGTCTGCATCGCGTGCGTCACCACGTCCCGGTACCGCGGGTCCTGCACGAAGTCCTTGCGCAGCCCGTCGAGCAGCGACGCGAACCGCCCGATCACGGCGCCCAGCACCACACCGCCGGGCCGCACCACGCGCCGCGCCTCCCGCCACGCGCGCAGCCGGTCCTCCCGCTCCATCAGGTGGTAGAGCGGCCCGAACAGCAGCACCACGTCGAACGGCCCGTCGAACGGCAGGTCACGGGCGTCGCCGACGACGGCCGTCACCCCGGGCAGCGCGCCCGCCACCTCCACGTGCGACGGCATCGCGTCGACCACGACCACGTCGTGCCCGTCCTCCGCCAACCACCCCGCGTGCACGCCGGTCGCACCGCCGACGTCCAGCACCCGGCTGCGCTCGCCGACGAACCGCCGCACGACCTCCTGCGTCCGCAGGAACTCCAGCCGACCGTTCCCGCCGACGCGCAGCCGCTCCTCCTCGAAGCCCCGCGCGTAGAACTCCCTGATCTCCCGGTCCATCTTCCGACGGTATGGGCGCGGGCAACCGGTTTACCTGGCTTCCAGCTCCGCCCAACCGCCGCCGCGCGCCAGCACCGCGCGCACCTCCGCGACGTGCTCGACCACGCCCGCGAGGTCGCCGTGCAGCAACGCGGCCCGGTCGGCGTCCACCGGCAGCCCGTCATCGCGCCACAGCTCCACCGGCAGGCTCACCACGAACACCACGGAGTCGACCAGCCGCAGCACCACCGCCGACGGGTCACCGGCGTACGCGCCGCGGATCGCGCCGCACTCCGCCAGCACCGCGCGCAGCCCGCCCACGGCCGACGCCGGTGTGCCGTCCCACTCGTCCGACGGCCACAGCCGTCCGCTCAGCGCGAGCCACAGCCGCCACCCGGCGGCCGACTCGGCCTCGTCCCGCGGTCGCCAACCCTCCATCACCCCACTGTGCGGGCGCACCGAGCGCCCGCACAGCGGAGATGACCCATCACACACGGCGACGTGGCGCACTCAGGCGCGCGTGGGCACCTTCTCGTCGTCGGCGTCGGACTGCAGCGAGTCGACCAGCGCCGACCGCTCCTCCGACGGCTCCGGCTTGATGACCAAGCCGATCAGCAGGTAGAGCACCAACGACACCAGCAGCGGCCAGGACACGATCACCGCCTGGGTGACGAACTCGACCTTGTTCTGCTGAAGCACGTACAGGACGGCCCACGTGCCGAGACCGCCGATCACGGAGCTGGTCGCCGCGGTCGGTCCGACCTTCTTGAACCACGGCAGCATGCCCAGCATCAACGGGATCGCGATCGGGCCCATCGTGGCCGCCACCAAGGCGATCACGACCTTGAGCACGAATCCCTTGGTGTCCGCGGTGAGCGCGATCGTCATGCTCAGCCCGATGAACGCGAACGTGGTGATCCGCGCCAGCTGCAGCTGCGCGGGCTCGCTGAGCCGCCGCACGCCCTTCCACAGCCTGGGCAGCATGTCCCGGGTGATGACCGCGGAGATCACATTGGCGTCCGAGGACACCATCGCCATGGTGTGCGAGAAGAAGCCGGCCAGCACCAGGCCGATCATGCCCGCGGGCAGCATGAGCTTGCCCATCTCGACGTACGCCTGCTCGGCGTTGGCCTCCATGCCCGGCACGATCAGCGGCGCGGCCCACATCGGGAAGAACAGCACCAGCGGCCACACCAGCCACAGCGCGCTGGACAGCAGCGCGGACCGCTTGGCCGCGGCGCCGGACGGCGCGGCCATGTAGCGCTGCGCCAGGTTCCACATGCCGCCGTTGTACTCCAGCGTCTTGATCAGGAACAGCGCCATGAAGAAGATCAACGTGTAGTTGCCCGACAGCGGCTCGGAGTGCGACTCGGGCAGGTCGTCCCAGATCGTCCACATGAAGTCGATGCCGCCGAAGTGCGCGGCCACCGCGACGAACATGGCGATGCCCGCCGCGCCCTGGATGATGAACTGCCCGAAGTCGGTCAGCGCGTCGGCCCACAGGCCGCCCAGCACCGAGTAGACCATCGTGACGGCGCCGACGATCGTGATGCCGAGCCAGATCGGCACGCCGGCGAAACCCTGGAGCAGCAGCGAGACCGCGACCCACTTGGCCGCGATGTCCACGACCTTCAGCGCCGCGCCCGCCCACGCCATGATCTGCTGGGTCGGCACGTTGTAGCGGCGGGCCAGGTACTCCAGCGGCGACTTGACGCCGTGCTTGGAGCGCAGGCGGTTCCACGTGCCCGCCCACAGGAACGCGCCGATGCCGACACCGACGCCGATCGTCAGCGCCCACCAGATGTAGACGGTCAGGCCGAGGCGGTAGGCCTCGGCGGCGAAGGCCACGAACATGACCGCGCTGTAGCCGGACATGTGGTGCGAGATGCCGGACAGCCACCAGGGCATCTTGCCGCCCGCGGTGAAGAAGTCGGCGATGTTCTTGATGCGCCCGCGTGACCAGTAGCCGATCGCCACCATCACGAAGAAGTACCCACCGACGACGACCCAGTCGAGGGTGTCCATGAGGCCTCCACGAGTGTTCGGCCCATGGGTGGCGGCGCGTGTTCGAGCGGCGGCGGTGCGCGGCGTCCCACATGGGTGTGTGACGTACGTCTTACGAGGCTGTTGCGCCCGGCGGAAGGCCACGGAGGGTCATTGAGTCACATTCGTGACTGTTGTTCACATATCTGACCGTGCGAGGTCCGCGAGGCACGGAAAGAGTTCGGGAAAACCGCGTCATGGCTGGTCGCCGACGTGGTCGCACCCATATGCGAACCGGTGTCAACGTGCGTCCGCTCGTGCCAGGCGAGCGCACCCCCGCCCCAGCCCCCGGGCCGGGGGTCGCTCTCGTGGACCCCGTGCCCCTCTTCCGCGAAGGACTCGCGGCCGTGGTCCGGCGCACCCCCGCCATGCACTGGCTGGGCGCCACCGGTCACCTGCACACGGCCGTGCGGCTGCACGAGCGGCTGCGGCCCGACGTGCTGGTGGTGGACTCCGCCCTCGACCCGCAGGGCCACCTGGCCACGCTGCTGACGGGCAACGACTCGTCGCTGGCGGTGGTCTCCCTGGTGCGCGAGCCGCACCGGACGGCGAAGTTCGTGCGCTCGGCGCTGACCGCGGGCGTGCGCGGGATGGTGCCGCGCGAGGGCGGCATCAACGACGTGTTGCAAGCCATCGGCCGCACGCACGCCGAGCGCACGTACCTGGACCCGACCCTCGCGCCCCTGGCGGCCGGTTTCACGCCGACCGCAGAGGCGGGCACGCGCCGGTCGCTGTCCCGCCGGGAGTACGAGGTGCTCCAGCTCATCGCGGACGGCATGGAGAACCAGGCGGTCGCGAACGAGCTTTACGTCTCGGTGGAGACCGTGCGCACGCACGTGAAGAACATCCTGCGCAAGCTCCGCGCCCGCGATCGAACACACGCCGTGTCCCTCGCCTACCAGGCGGGCCTGCTCTCCGGCGGCGCCGTCCGACTGGTCTGACGCGGGCGGCTCAGCCGGTGGCGATCTCCCCGTCGGGGGTGAGGCCGAACTCGCGCAGGCGCTTGGCCTCCTCGGTCCGGCCCCGCTCGATCAACAGCTCGTGCAGGGGCAGCCAGGCCCACTGGTCACCGGCGCTGATCCGTGCGCGCAACTCGCGGTCCCGGCCGTGCTCGCGGAGCAACGAGTTGAGCGACGAGGACAGGCCGCCGACCCCGGCGTCGACCTTCGACCGGAGGTAGGCCAGCGCACGGTCGACCTGACCGTCCTCGACCAGCGCCTCCACGATGCCGCTGGACAGCGCGTCGGTGGTCAGACCCTCGGCGTACCGGACCGCCGCGTCCAGGTCGCCCTGCTCCAGCGCCTGCTCGGCCATGAACCGGGAGGCCCGCTCGTCACCGGCGTCGGCCAACGCCCGAACCGCCGCCCCGTCGGCCGGGTCGCCGGACAGGGCCGCCACGTCGACCGGGTGGTCGGCTTCGCCGAACCGCTTCGCCAGCGCGACCGCCTCGGCCCGCCTCCCCCGACCGACCAACAACTTCGCGGCTTCGTCGGCCGCGCTGCCCACGCCCTCCTCGGCCAGTGACACCAGTCCGTCGAGGTCGCCGCGACGGGCGAGCAGGTCCGCCAAGACCCAGTCGACCTCGCGGTTGCCGAGTCCGGCGAACTCGTGGAGGACGTCCAAAGCGCCTTCGACGTCGCCCTTCTCCTCCAGTGCCTCGGCAAGGGCGCACGCGGCGTAGAAGTAGCCCTCGTCGACCAGCTCGCGGAGTCGGTCGAGCCGGTCCTCCTGCTTGAGCAGTTCGGCGAAGGCACCGATCCCCTCGTCGTCGCCGCGCGCCAGGAGGACCTCGTGGGTCGTGATCGCCTTGTCCGTCTCCCCGGCTTGGTCGTACAACTCGGCCAGCTTGCGCCAGCACCACGGCTTCTCCGGGTCGAAGGTCTCCAGCAGCAGCTCGATGGCGTGCTCCGGATCGCCGTACTCGATGAGGTGACCGACGGCGTACTCGTTGCCCTCCGCCGCCAAGCGGGCCACCTCGTCGAAGTCCCAGGCGTCCACGAGCACCCGGTACAGGGCGGCGTCCGGGTGGTCCGAGGCGGTGAGCCGGTCGATCACGTCGTCGGCCGCGGCCCGGTCGCCGGTCGTGCGGTGCAGTTCCACCAGGCCGTGCATCGCCGAGAGCAGGCCGGTCCGCGCGCCGCGGTCGAGCAGGGTGCGGGCGAACCCGTGCAGATGCCGTTCCGAGGCCGCACGGCCGAGCCTGGCCGCGTCGCCGTCGTCCATGACGTGCGACGCGCACGCGTCCCAGAACGCCCGCGGGAGCGCTGTCGCGCGGCGCGTCCGGTCGGCGTGCTGCAAGAGGTAGTCGGCGACCCGGTAGCCGTCGACGGCACCCATCGCCTCGCCCACTGCCACCAGTGGCGCGGTGGCGCCGAGCTGACGCTTGGTCGCGTAGTCCAGCGCCCGCCGGAACCAGTCCGCGGGCGCGGAGGCGCGCTCCGCCGGCGTGCAGTAACCGGATGCCGCCGCTTCGAGGAGGTCGGCGGTGAGGGGCGAGCGCGCTCCCAGCCGCGTGGCGTCGAGGGCGGCCGTCATGACGGCTCGTGCGTACGGTTGCGCGCTTTCCCACCGGTGCACGAGTTGGGGAGCCGCCGCCAGCACCTGCGTCAGGCCGAAGTCCCGGGACGCCAGGGCGACGCGCAGCCGTTCGTCGCGTGGCGCGGTGGCTTCCGCTCGCGAGCGTTCGGCGGTGGTGAACTCCGCGCCGACGTGCACGACCTCCGCCAGCTTGAGCAGGTCCCGCTCGTTCGCGTACCGGTCCTCCGCGGACCTGCCCTGCTCGGTGTAGGCGTCGTAGTAGTCGGGCCACAGCGTCGCGACGATGATCACCCGCCTGGCGAGCAGGCCACGCACCGCCGACGCGCTCAGGCCGTGCTCGCCGTCGAGGTGGGACTGGAGCTCGTCCAGCCAGAGGACGACCCGGTCGAGGCCGTCCAACCCGCGCGCGGCCCCGGGTTGGACCAACGACCGGTCGGGCACGACGTCCCGCACGGCTTCGAACAGCGACCGGGTCTTGCCCACCGACGACCCGCCGACCAGCAGCACGAAACCACCGCGCTCGGCCGCGTCCGCGATCAGGGCGCGCAACCGGGTGTCGACGTCGCGCGGCACGTAGTGGGGCATCGAGGTGTCGGCGCCGACGCTGATCGGCCGGTGCACCCCCAGCCGCACCGGGTCTGCCTCGCGGACGGGAACCGGGGTGTGGCGGGGCGCGGCCTCGGGCGAGGCGGCGAGCACGAAGTCACCGTGGACGTGGCCGACCTGGATGGCGTGACCACCGATGACGGCGTTCTCCACCCGGTTGACGTCGGGCTTGGGCAGCACCGGCCGACGATAGGGGAGATGCTGGTCAGGCGCGTCTGATTCGCCACAACCCGATGGTCGGCCTTGCCGGGGTTACTGACAGGTAATACCCTGTTGTTACCGGTCAGTAGGGGACCGCCCCGACCACGCATGGAGTGAGCGACGAGATGGGTCACTACAAGAGCAACGTCCGGGACCTCGAGTTCAACCTGTTCGAGGTCTTCAACGTGCAGGACCACCTCGGCACGGGGCCGTTCGAGCAGTCCGACGAGGACACCGCGCGCGGCGTGCTTGCCGAGCTCAACAACCTGGCGGTCGGCCCGCTGGCGGAGTCCTTCGCCGACGCCGACCGCAACCCGCCGGTCTTCGACCCGAAGACCCACTCGGCCACGCTGCCGGAATCGTTCAAGAAGTCGTACCAGGCCGTGTGGGACGGCGAGTGGTACCGGCTGTCGCTGCCGAACGAGCTGGGCGGCTTCGGCATCCCCCCGTCGGTCCAGTGGGCGGCCTCCGAGCTGATCCTCGGCGCCAACCCGGCCGTCTACATGTACCTGGCCGGCCCGAACTTCGCCTCGGTCGTCCACAAGAACGGCACCGAGCAGCAGAAGCGCTGGGCCGAGATCATGATCGAGCGCGGCTGGGGCGCCACCATGGTGCTGACCGAGCCGGACGCCGGCTCCGACGTCGGCGCGGGTCGCACGAAGGCCACGCTCCAGGACGACGGCACCTGGCACATCGACGGCGTGAAGCGGTTCATCACCTCCGCCGACCAGGACATGACCGAGAACATCATGCACCTGGTGCTGGCCCGTCCCGAGGGCCCCGGCATCGAGGCGAAGCCCGGCACCAAGGGCCTGTCGCTGTTCCTCGTGCCGAAGTGGCACTTCGACCCGGAGACCGGTGAGTCGACCGGCGAGCGCAACGGCGCCTTCGTCACCAACGTCGAGCACAAGATGGGCCTCAAGGTCTCGACCACGTGCGAGCTGACGTTCGGCCAGCACGGCGTGCCCGCCAAGGGCTGGCTGCTCGGCGAGGTGCACGACGGCATCGCGCAGATGTTCCAGGTCATCGAGTACGCGCGGATGATGGTCGGCACGAAGGCCATCGGCACCCTGTCGACCGGCTACCTCAACGCCCTGGCCTACGCCAAGGAGCGGGTCCAGAGCGCCGACCTGACCCGGATGACGGACAAGACCGCGCCGCGCGTCACCATCACCAACCACCCGGACGTGCGCCGCAGCCTGATGCTGCAGAAGGCGTACGCCGAGGGCCTGCGCGCGGTCTACCTGTACACCGCGACGCAGCAGGACAAGATCGCCATGGGCGGCCCGGACAAGGAGCTGGCGGAGAAGGTCAACGACCTGCTGCTGCCGATCGTCAAGGGCGTCGGCTCGGAGCGCGCGTACGAGCAACTGGCGCAGTCGCTGCAGACGCTCGGCGGGTCCGGATTCCTGCAGGAGTACCCGATCGAGCAGTACATCCGCGACTCGAAGATCGACTCGCTGTACGAGGGCACCACCGCCATCCAGTCGCTGGACTTCTTCTTCCGCAAGATCATCCGCGACAAGGGCCAGGCGCTGGGCTTCCTCAACGGCGAGATCCAGCAGTTCCTCGACAACGAGGGCGGCAACGGGCGGCTGAAGGAGGAGCGGGCGCTGCTCAAGCGAGCGCTCGAAGACCTCCAGGGCATGCTCGGCGCGATGGTCGGCTTCCTGACCAGCTCGCAGGAGGACGTCCGCAACCTGTACAAGGTCGGCCAGAACACCGTGCGCCTGCTCATGACGGCCGGTGACGTGCTCGTCGGCTGGCTGCTGCTGCGCCAGGCCGACGTGGCGCTGACCAAGCTGGACGGTCAGGTGTCGGCCAAGGACAAGGCGTTCTACGAGGGCAAGGTCGCGGTGGCGTCGTTCTTCGCGAAGTCCGTGCTGCCCGAGCTCACCGCCCGCCGCAAGATCGCCGAGGCCACCGACAACGCCCTGATGGACGTGGACGAGGCGGCGTTCTGACCCGGTCGACCAGCCGGAATTGCCAGACCCCTCTGCGAGAATCAAGACAAGGGCTCCCCTGGGCGGGGACGCCTGCGGGAGCTTGAGCTCGGGCGGGGGGCCTGCGAGAACTCGTGGTGAACGCGGCCGGAGGGCGGCGCCCGTGGTGGGCGCCGCCCTCCGGCCGTTCGACGTCAGCCCTTGTGCGCCTTCGCGGCGGCGAAGCAGTACGCGCCGAAGCCGAGGAAGCCGACCGCGATCACGGCCAGGGCGAACACCCCGTACGGCTGCGCGGCCAACGTGTGCAGCGCCTTGTCCATACCGCCCGACTCCGACGGGTCGGCGTTGACCGCGGCGAACGCGACCAGGACGCCGATCAGGAAGTACGCCGCGCCCTTGCCGATCCAGCCGATCCGGCCCAGCCGCTCCACCCACACCCGCGTGCCGGCGGGCAGGTCGGACATGTTCAGGTCGTCCTCGAACGACTTCTTCACGCCCTTGCGCGCCACCATCACGCCCAGCCCCAGCACGAACAACGCCACCGCGCCCACCAGGACCTGCCCGAACGGCAGGGCGAGCACGCGCGCGGTCCACGTCTGCGACTGCTCGGTGCCGCTCTTCTGCGACGTGCCGGTCGCGTAGTTGATCGCGGCGATGCCGATGACCGTGCCGGTGATGGCGCGACCGACCGAGCCGCACTTGCGGTACACGCGTTTGCGCTTCTTCGTCACCCAGCCGTAGCCGGACACGGCCATCGCGAGCTGCCACACCGCGAAGGCGAAGAGCCCGATGGCCAGGATCCACAGCAGAGCGGGACCGAAGGACGTCTGGGCCAGCGCGGCGACCGCGCCCTTCTGGTCCGTCTTCTCCCCGGTGTCACCGAGGACCACTTGCGCCGTCAACGCCGCCAAGAGCACGTGGACGAGCCCGTAGCAGACCATCCCGGCACGCCCGAAGGCCTGCACCGCGGGATGTCTTCGCACTTCTTGCCCGGTGGTAGCCACGATCGGGTGATACCCAATCGCGGCCACCGCGAACCACGAGCCCCGCTCAGCCGCCGGTCTTCGGCGGTTCGCAGACGATCTTGAACTGCGGGTCGTACCGGACGGTCCGGCTCTCCTGGCGCGACTGGCCGGTGCGGCGGTCGGTGATGGTGCGCGTGTCGGTCACCGAGAAGCCCGGCGCGCCGGGGCTCGCCTGGCAGTCCGGCTTGTCGACCTTGCGCTCCTGCGGCTGGGTGTGGTTGAACTCGGCGCTGGTCGACCCCGTGACGTCGTAGTTCTTGGTGCCCCAGAGCACGATCTTGATCGACGACGGGGTCCAGATCGTCTGGATCGCCACCCCGGTCTCGTCCGGGTTGGTGAACTTGATGTCGATCAGGCTGTTGCCCGCGCCGTCCATGAACACCGTGGCCTCGCGCCCCTTCGGGTACCGCGAGATCCAGTAGCTGTGCTCCTTGTGGCCCGCGTCCTTCATGCCCGCGTGGTAGGCCGCGTTGTAGAGCGTGGTGGCGAACTGCGAGATGCCGCCGCCGACCGCCTTGCCGGGCACGCCGTTCTCGATGATGCCCGCCTCGACGTAGCCCTGGGCGGTGCCGCGCGGACCGGTGTGGCCGTTGAGGCTGAACGTCTCGCCCGGCTTCACGATCGCGCCGTTGACCTTCTCGGCCACGACGCGGATGTTGGTGCCGGACGCGGCCACGAAGCCACCGGTCTGGAACTCGCCGATGACCTCCTTGATGCCCATCTTGTTCGCCTGCTCGGTGGTCACCTTCGCGGGCGTGTGCTTGTACTCGGCCTTGATCGCGCGCTCGTTGTCGCGCTTGAGCACGTCGAGCGCCGTGGCCAGGGACTTGTCCCAGTCGATGCCGCGGCCGTCGACCGACTCCTTCACCACGGGCCGGCCGCCCTCGAACACGATCTGGGCGTCCTTGCCCTCCTTCTCCGTGTCCTTCAGCTGCGGACCGGCGTGCTCGACGACCTTGGCGTTGTCGACCTTCGCGGTCAGGCCGCCGTCGTCGGCGGGCTCGAACACCAGCACGGTGGCCAGCTGCTCGGGCGTGAGCGTCGCGTCCTTGCCCTCGCCCTGGATGATCAGCGGCATGGCGGTGGCGGGCTTGGCGACCTCGGCCACCGCCTTCGCCACGCCTTCCTTGGTGGTCTTGACCGGGGTGGTGGCCACCGGCAGCTCGACCGTGCCGCCGTCGGCCCAGCCGGCGAGCAGCCGCTCCGACGCGCCGGCCACGTCCAGCTTCTGGCCCTGCCTCGGGTCGACCGCGATCGGGGTGGCCCCCTCGAAGCGGATGCCGCCCTCGGCCGGCTCGTGGTCGGTCTCGGCGCGCAGGGCCTCCAGCGCGGCGGACAGCTTGCCCGTGTCGCTGCGCGTGTCGAAGCCGACCTCGCGGGAGGTGAAGAACGAGGTAACGCGGGTGATCGGGGACAGCGGCTGGCTGCCCGCGCGCTCCAGCGTGGCGGTCCAGTCCAGCTCCAGGCCGGCGGCCTTGGGGTCGATCGCGGTCTCGACGTCGCCCGCGCGCGCCTTCACCGGCGCGGCCAGGCGGGGACCGATCTCGTCGCGCAGCTTCTGCTCGGCCTCGGGGTGGCTCATGCCGCCGACGTCCACGCCGGCCACGGTCACGCCGCGCGGCACGTTACCGCCCGAGACGACCAGGTCAAGGCCGTAGAGGACGACCAGCACGCCGAGCACGGCGGCGGCGATCAGGCCACCCTTGCGCAGGCGCTTGCGGCGGGCGTCGGCCTCGTCGGCCGCGGTGTCGCCGTCCACCATCACGGGGCCGTAGACGGTGGCCTCCGGCTCCGGGTCGGGCGGCGGCACGGGCGTGGAGAACACCGTGGTGGCCTCCGAGGGCGACGGCTGCGACGGCCGGCCGAAGCCCCCGGGCGGGGTGTTGATCATCTGGGTCCGCTCGGCGGAGGCCGGCGGGTTGAGGGCGCGCGTCGGGTCACCGGACGGCGTGATGGCCTGGGTGGCGTCCGCGCCCCTGGGCGGGGTGTGCTGCGCGTTGCGCGTCGGGTGCTGCTGCGTCACGTTGTGAGAGACGCTCGACGGGCCCGTCGCGTTGTCGTGGCCGTTCGACGGAGGCGTCACGTTGCGGACGGTGGCCGAGGCGTCCGGCTCCGCGTCCGGCTCCTCCTGCGGCCACGCGGCCTCGGCGGGCGCGCCCCCGGTGATCTTGGTGGTCCGCTCCGAGGCGGTGCCCGACGGGCGGACCGGCTCCATGGCCCTGGTCCGCTCAGCGTCGTACTCCGGTCGCTGGTTCTCCGGCACCGCTCCCCCTCTTGCCTTCTCGCAAGGTCCTGGGACTGCTTACCCGAACGCCGTCACGCGTCGATCACGTTTCAGGTGGCTCACAGGTTTCACCGCACTGGTCACAGGTAAAGCCCGGTCCCGTGGTCCGTCCGCTCGGTCGCGGTGGCGTGCACGTCCCGTTCCCTCATGACGAGGTAGGTGCTGCCCTGCACCTCGACCTCGAACTGGTCCTCCGGGTTGAACAGCACCCGGTCGCCGACCTTGACGTGCCGCACGTTCGTGCCGACCCCGAGCACGTCTCCCCAGGCCAGGCGCTTGGCCATCTGGGCAGTCGCCGGGATCACGATGCCACCGCTGCTGCGGCGTTCGCCGTCCTCCGGCGAGATCCGCACCATCACGCGGTCGTGCAGCATCTGGATCTCGAGCTTGACATCGGGCACCAGCAGAGTCTAGATGCCCTCGTCGAGGCCACCCATCATCAGGGGTAGCCGCCGAGGCCCGTCCCTTACCACGCGGATCGGGACGCCCCAGTCCTGGCGGGCCAGTTTGCACACCGGGTGCTCGACGGCCGGGTCGTCCGTGCAGCTCGCGGCCTGGGCGACGACGTGCAGGACGCCCTCGGTGAACCCCTCCGCCACGCGCAGCACGCGAACGAGGTCCGTGCCGACGCCGGCGCCCTCCTCCAGCAGGCCGGGGGGCGAGCTGGTGATCTCCAGGCGGGTGGACGGGCCGAACCGGTCGTCCAGCTTCTGGCCGGTCGGCGGGGTGAACACGACGGCGACCTCGACCTCGCCCGACGCGACCACCGACGGCGGCCGGCGCACCTGGTGCGCCTCGCCGCTGACCAGCTTCGCGCCCGGCGCGACCGGGCGTTCCAGGCGGTGGGCGGCGGAGGCGACGACGACCAGCTCGCCGTCGACCAGGACCGCGTCGGACGGCTCGGCGACGTCCGCGGCCAGCGTGGACACCTCGCCGGTCGACGGGTCGTAGCGGCGGATGGCTCCGTTGTAGGTGTCGGCGATGGCGACCTGACCGCCGGGCAGGACGGTGACGCCGAGCGGGTGCTGGAGCAGCGCCTGGTCGGCCGGGCCGTCGCGGTGCCCGAAGTCGAACAGGCCCTTGCCGATGGCGGTGTGCACGGTGCGGTCGGCGTCCAGCCAGCGCAGCGCGGAGGTCTCCGAGTCGACCAGCCAGAGCCGGTCGCCGTCGGCGGCCAGGCCCGAGGTCTGGGCGAAGAACGCCTCCGCCGCCGGGCCGTCGTGCAGCCCTTCGACGGTGGTGCCGGCGAGGCGTTCGACGCGGCGTTCCCGCGGCTTGAACAGGCCGAGCGTGTGGTTGCCCGCCATGGCGACGACCACGCCGCCCGCGGGCTCCCACCAGGCGACGTCCCACGGGCTGGTGAGGTCGATGGCGTCGGCCGGGCCGTCGGTGTCCCCGTCGCGCCACTGATCGCCGGTGCCGGCGACGGTGGTGACCTCGCCGGTGACGAGGTCGACGCCGCGCAGCAGGTGGTTGACCGTGTCGGCGACGACCGCGTGGTAGCCGACCTCGGCCGCGACGTCGTCGGGCAGCAGCGCGATGCCCGCCGGTTCGGAGAAGGTGGGTTCGAGGCCGTCGCGGCGACCGCGCTCACCCGTGCCGATGCGCCTGATCACGGTCTCGCCGTCGAGTTCGAGCTCGACCAGGCCGTGGTGCGCGGAGTCGCTGACGAGGAGGGTGTCGTTCCCGGTCAGGACGGCTTTCGCGGGGAAGCGGAGCTCGGTCTCGCGGGGCGGCGGCGCGACGTACGGGCCGTCGCCGCGGTGCAGGGTGCCCTTGGCCTCGTGCTCGGCGACGACCTCGGACACGATCTGGCGCAGCGCGTCGAGGTGGCCCTCGCCGGAGGCGACGTGCACGACGTAGCCCTCGGGGTCGACCAGCACGAGCGTGGGCCACGCCTTCACCGCGTAGTTCTGCCACGTCGTGAGCTCGGGGTCGTCCAGCACGGGGTGCTCCACCTCGTACCGCTCGACGGCCGCCTCCAGCGCCGCGGGCTCCGCCTCGTGGACGAACTTGGGCGAGTGCACGCCGACGGTGACCAGGACGTCGGCGAACTCGGCTTCCAGCGGGCGCAGCTCGTCGAGGACGTGCAGGCAGTTGATGCAGCAGAAGGACCAGAAGTCGAGCAGCACGACCTTGCCGCGCAGGTCTTTGAGGGCGATGTCCTGCCCACCGGTGTTGAGCCAGCCCCTGCCCACCAGCTCGGGGGCGCGGACACGGGCGCGGCGGCGTTGAGCGGTCGTCACGCCCCGATCCAACACGACTCGCACACCGACCTATTCCGCCGTCCACCGAGTGGGACGGCCCGCGTGGAATCGGTTCGACTAGCGGGGGCGGCGGACCGTCCGGGGGCCCAGGACGGCGGCGTCCAGGGCCGTCACGCGGTGACGGAGGGCGCGGTCGGCGGTGATCACCGCGCACGGGCGGTCGGGAGGGTTGGCGCGGACCACGTCCACGATCGCGTCGTCGCCCGAGCCGGGGGCGGAGACGACGCGGACGCCGGGCACCGACTCGACGTGCCGCGCCTTGCCCTCGACCACGAGGACCACGTCCAGCGGGCCGGGCAGCTCCGGCAGGCCCCGCTCGGCCACGTCGACGAGGTCGTCGCGCAGGCGGGCGGCGGCGGCGGCGCGGTCGCGCCACCAGCCGTCCGGGACGGAGCCGACGACGTTGGCCGCGTCCACGACCAGGAGCGGGTGCGTCATCGACCCATGCTCTCAGCAAACCCTGATGAAACTGTCGTACCCCGATGGCACCATGGAGTGGTCCATTGGGGGACAGACATGAACACGCAGGGGGACATTGTGATGATCAGGCGCGCCCGCAGGACGACGGACGACACCTGGAACGGCTCGGCCACGGCCAAGTAGTCCGGGCATGGGAAACCCCGCGGTGCTGCCAGGTCGGGGGTCCGACAGCACTGCGGGGTCATCTGGAACATCGATACACGATCGAGGTCTGTTACATCCCCTATCGGGTGTGACAGGTATCACATCGGTTACGTGACGAAGCCCTGCCGCGCGGGAGGTGCGGCAGGGCTTCGTCGTTCCCCCTTCACCAGAGCGCGGACGACGGGGCGGCACACCCGGTGTCGATCGGGTGGTCGTCACGCGCGCCGGAGGAAGTCCCCTCAGCGGAGGGTCGTCACCTGAGCCTGGGCGATCGCCATCAGCTCGTGGCGCATGGCCGGGGTGGGCGCCATGTCGATCGCACGGGCGACAGCCTTGCGGTTGCGAGCCTCGACACGACGAGCGCGGAGCTTCGCAGTGAAGTTCATCGGGGGTTCATCCCTCTCAAAGGTTCTCTCTCGGTGTGTGCCTCAAGTATGCACCCTTCAGAGCGCCGACGCACCCGATTATCCGGTGAGGTGCCGCACATACCGGCGAATCATCGGCAGTTACGCCGTGGTCCCCGACGATTCGCCTGGAGTGCGCCTGCTGGACCGGATGCGCGTCGACACACTCTCTAGCGTGCGCGCTAGATCACCCAATGCAACCGAAGTGAGCAGATAACCGCAGGTCAGCGCGCAGGTCAGTCCTCGCGGCCGAGCAGGAACCGGCCGAAGTGGGGCACGGTGAACGCGATCTGCCCGCGTTCGGCCGAGTACACGAGCCCCTTCTTGATCAGGCTGTCCCGGGCGGGCGACAGCGACGACGGCTTGCGGCCCAGGTGGTCGGCCACCTGCGCGGTGTTCACGCCCGCGTCCTTGCCGTCGGTCAGCTCCGCCATCGCCCGCAGGTACTCCCGCTCGGCCGGCGTCGCCCGCTCGTACCGCGACCCGAAGAACCCGACCGCCAGCTCGGCGTCCGCCTCCGGCGCGGCCACCGCCACGTCCATCGCGGTGATCGGGTCGGCCGGCGCGGCGTCCCACGCCGCCTTGCCGTAGGCCTGGATGAAGTACGGGTAGCCGCCCGAGGCGTCGAACAGCGCGTCCAACGCCTCCGGCTCGATGCCCGCCTCCTCGCGGTCGACCGGCGCGAGCACGGCGCGGTCGGCGTCCTCCCGGCTCAGCCGGTCGATCCGCACATACCGGAACAGGCGCTCCGAGTACGACTTCGACGCCGACAGCACGGCGGGCAGGTGCGGCAGCCCGGCGCCGACCACGACCAGCGGCGCGCCCGACTGCGACAGCTCGTGGCACGCCGCGCACAGCGCCGAGATGTCGTCCGCCGGCACGTCCTGCATCTCGTCGATCAGCAGCGCGACGCCCGTGCCCACGTCCTGCGCCAGCTCCGCGACCTCGGTGAACAGCTCCACCAGGTCGATCTCGATGTCACCGGAGTCCGCCCGACCGACCGCCGCGGGCACGTCGATGCCCGGCTGCCACCGGTCGCGCAGCTTCGCGTCCTCGGGGTTGGACCGCAGCGCGAACGCCTTCAGCACGCCGAGCACGGACTCCACCCGGTCCGGCGCGCGGTGCCGCACGGCCAGGTCGCGGATCGCCCGGTGCAACGCGGCCGACAGCGGGCGGCGCAGCCCGGCCTCCGGCCGTGCCTCGATCTTCCCGGCGCCCCAGCCGCGCTTGAGCGCCATCGACCGCAGCTCGCCGAGCAGCACGGTCTTGCCGACGCCGCGCAGGCCGGTGAGCACGAGGCTGCGTTCCGGCCGGCCGCGCGCGACCCGTTCGAGCACGACCTCGAACGCGCCCAGCTCCTTGTCGCGCCCCGCCAGCTCGGGCGGCCGCTGGCCGGCGCCGGGGGCGAACGGGTTGCGCACCGGGTCCATCCTCGGAAGGTATCGAGGTGTCTAGAGCCGATCCAATACTCCGGCCGTGTCGTCGGGTATTCGTGAATCTAGTGTGAGAGCTATATAGCGCTATCAAGTGGGATGGACGGTAGCGTCGTGCCATGGCTGAGGTGGTGACGAAGGGCGTCGGCAAGGTCGAGCGGACCGCCGACCGCGCCGAGGTGCACGCGAGCTTCGAGACGCTGGGTTCGACGCGCAACGAGGCGGTGGAGTTGCTGACCGCGCGGATCGCCGGTGTGGAGCCGGCGCTCGAACGGCCGGGCGTCGAGGTGCGGTCGCGGCAGCTCAACGTGCACGACAACTGGGACGGCAAGCGCCGTTCGGGCAGCCGTGCCGTGCAGAACTACGTGGTGCGGATCGACGACGTGGCCGGGCTCGACGGTCTGCTCGGCGCGCTGGTGACCGCTGAGCCGACCTGGCTGAACGGGCCGACGTGGCAGCTCAAGGACGACGTGGACGCCGTCCGCGAGGCGCAGCGCGAGGCCGTGCGGGACGCGCGCCGGCGTGCCGAGGGCTATGCCGAGGCCCTCGGCGCGCGGCTGGGGCCGCTGCACCGGCTGACCGACGGCGACGCCGAGGCGTGGGCCGCCGAGTCGCACCTGATGAGGGGGGCCGGTTACGGCGGCGCGCCGGGCGTGGCACCGCAGATGGACCAGCTCAACCTGGAGGCGCAGCAGATCGTGGTCACGGTCCGCTGCACGGCCTCGTGGACGCTCCTCGACTGACACCCTGCGTGTTCCGAGCGTTGAACTCGGGGGTCCTGAACGTAGGACACGCGCGACCTGAACGTAGGACACGCGCGTTCTGGACGTAGGACTCCCGGGTCAGCTGCTCGATTTCGGTTGGGACAGTTCGACCACGACCGAGCGGTTGCGGGCGGCGGCGTCGGGGATCAGGTCGCCGGCGTTGTCGAGGTCCACGGCCAGCGGCGAGGTGAAGCCCAAGCCGAGCACCTCGGTGAACGCCGCCCGGCTCACGCCGAGCTCCACCAGCGCCGACACCACCCGCTGGCCACGCCGCCGGGTCAGGTCGTCCGCCGCTTCGGCCGACGCCGAGCTGGCCGTGCGGGCGATGACCCGCGCGGTGGTGCGGCCGTCGAACTTCTTCGCCACCTCGGCCAACGCCTCGCGCGCGCCCGGCGCGAGCTCGTCGCTCCCCGCCTTGAACAGCACGGAACTCGGCAGGTGCACCAACCCGTCCTGGTGCACGACCTGGCCGATGTCCACGATCGGCACCTCGGCCCGGCCGATCGAGGCGCCGCCGGGCACCGGCTCGGTGTCGTGCGTGCAGCTGTTCGCGCCGAACTTCGCGCAGACCCCGAGCCACAGCTGGACCAGCGACTCCCGCGCGGCCGGGGGCAGCTGCGGCTGGTCGCCGACCACCTGGCCGAGCCCGGAGAAGATCACGTCCTTGCCGGTCAGCCCGGGCAGGGCGTCGTCCGGCACCGACGCCACCACGGCCGCGACGTCGAAGTCCAGCCCGAGCCGCGTCAGGTCGAGCGGGCCGGTGGTCTGCAGCCCGCTGCTCTGCAGCACGAGCACCGCCGGTCCGTCCGCCGAGGCCATGTCCGCCAGCACGGACAGCGGGTCGAGGTCGGTGCTCGTGCCGCCGAGCCCGCTGAGCTGACCGGCCAACCGACTCAGGTTCTGCTCGAAGCCGAGCCGGCGCCGCGCCGCGTCGCCCTCGATCTCGTTGCCGTCTCGGATGGTGAAGTCCTCGTCCGAGTGCGCGCTGCCCGAACGCTCGCCCTGCCGGTACACGACGACCCTGGTCGCGCCCTCGTCGACGGCCGCCGACAGCCGGTCGACGACCGTCCTGGTGAGCTGGACCCGGGGCTCGTTGGCCGACGCGGTCACCCCGATGCGCACGGTGGTGGCTTCGCGGGAATCCTCCCCGCAGGCAGCACAAGACGCCGCCACCAGCACGACTGCGGCGAAGAGCCGTGAGTGGTTCATGCATTGGAAACGGAATGAGAACGCGTTGTGTTACCAATAACACCCGTTCGGCCTAATATCGGCCCTATCGCTCCACGATCGCCGTAACGCCCTCACCACCCGCCGCGCAGATCGAGATCAGCCCGCGACCCGAGCCGCGCTCCGCCAGGAGCTTCGCCAGCGTGGCCACGATCCGCGCGCCGGTGGCAGCGAACGGGTGCCCGGCGGCCAGCGACGAGCCGTTGACGTTCAGCTTCGACCGGTCGATCGGGCCGAGCGGCGCGTCCAGCCCGAGCCTGCCCTTGGCGAAGTCCGCGTCCTCCCACGCCTTCAACGTCGCCAGCACCTGCGACGCGAACGCCTCGTGGATCTCGTAGAAGTCGAAGTCCTGCAACGCCAACCCGGCCCGCGCCAGCATCCGCGGCACCGCGTACGCGGGCGCCATCAGCAGTCCCTCCCCGCCGTGCACGTAGTCGACCGCCGCCGTCTCGGTGAACGTCAGGTAGGCCAGCACCGGCAGGTTCCGCGCCGCCGCCCACTCCTCCGACGCCAGCAGCACGGCCGACGCGCCGTCGCTGAGCGGCGTGGAGTTGCCCGCCGTCATGGTCGCGCCCTCGCCGCGGCCGAACACCGGCTTGAGCTTCGCCAGCTTCTCCACCGACGAGTCCGGCCGCAGGTTCTGGTCCCTGGTCAGGCCGAGGTGCGGCGTGACCAGGTCGTCGAAGAACCCGCGGTCGTACGCGGCGGCGAGGTTGCGGTGGCTGGCGGCGGCCAGCTCGTCCTGCTCCTCGCGCGCGATGCCCCACTCGCGGGCGGTGATCGCCGCGTGCTCTCCCATGGACAGGCCGGTGCGCGGCTCGCCGTTGCGCGGCACGTCCGGCACGACGTGCCCGGGCCGCAGCTTCAGCGCCGCCTTGAGCTTCGCGCCCGCGCCCCGCGCCCGGTTGAACTCCAGCAGCACGCCGCGCAGGTCCTCGTTCACGCCGATCGGCGCGTCGCTGGTGGTGTCCACCCCGCCGGCCACGCCGACCTCGATCTGCCCGAGCGCGATCTTGTTCGCCACCGCGATCACGGCCTGCAAGCCGGTGCCGCACGCCTGCTGCACGTCGTAGGCGGGCGTCTCGGCGGACAGCCTGCTGCCCAGCACGGCCTCGCGGACCAGGTTGAAGTCGCGGCTGTGCTTGAGCACCGCGCCCGCGACCACCTCGCCGAGCCGTTCGCCCTGCAGGCCGAACCTGCTGACCAGGCCGTCCAGGGTGGCGGTGAGCATGTCCTGGTTCGACGCCGTGGCGTAGGGGCCGTTCGACCGGGCGAACGGGATGCGGTTGCCGCCGAGGATGGCTACTCGGGCCATGTCGTCCTCCAGGGTGGTGGGCAGGTAGCCGGTGGGCAGGGACGGGGACAATGTTACCTACTCATCAGTAGACTTACTAGCGAGTAGGGAGTGTGATGTCCCCATGGATCGTTACCAGTCGTTCGCCAGGTCCGGCCTCGGGCGGTTCGTCGTGGGCAAGCTCGGTCTACCCGACCCCCACCCGTTGCGCCGCCACTCGCCCGACGAGCCGCCGTTGGCCGGGCCCGTGCTGATCGGCGGTGGCGGTCGGCTGGCCGACGCCGTCCGCGTGGCGGTGGGGTCCGCGGGCCTCGACCTCGACGACACGGGGCACGGCGAGCGGTACGGCGCGCTGATGTTCGACGCGTCCGGCATCGACTCGGTCGAGCGGCTGCGCGAGCTGCACGAGTTCTTCCAGCCGGTGATCCGGTCCCTCGGCCCGTGCGGCCGGGTGATCGTCTTCGGCACGCCGCCGGAGCTGGCCGAGTCGCAGGTCGCGCAGCGCGCGCTGGAGGGCTTCACGCGCAGCGTCGGCAAGGAGCTCAAGCGCGGCGGCACGGCCCAGCTGGTGTACGTCGCGCCCGGCGGTGAGGGCGCGATCGAGTCGACCGTGCGGTTCCTGCTGTCGGGCCGGTCGGCGTACGTGTCCGGGCAGGTGGTGCGGATCGGTCCGGCCGACGTGGCGCCCCCCGCCGACTGGGACCGGCCGTTGGCCGGGAAGGTCGCGCTGGTCACGGGTGCCGCGCGCGGCATCGGCGCGGCTATCGCCGAGGTGCTGGGACGTGACGGCGCGACCGCGGTGTGCCTGGACGTGCCCGCGCAGGGCGACGAGCTGTCGGCGGTGGCCAACCGGGTCGGCGGCACCGCGCTCCAGCTCGACATCACCGCACCGGACGCGCCCGCGCGGATCGTCGAGCACCTCGTGCAGCGGCACGGCGGCGTGGACGTCGTCGTGCACAACGCGGGCATCACGCGTGACCGCACGCTCGGGCGGATGGACTCGGACCGGTGGGACGCGGTGATCGCGGTGAACCTGGCGTCGCAGGAACGGGTCAACGAGGCGCTGCTCGCGGCCGACGCGCTGCGACCCAACGGGCGGATCGTCGGCGTGTCGTCCATCGCGGGCATCGCGGGCAACGTCGGCCAGACCAACTACGCCACCACCAAGGCGGGTGTGATCGGCATGGTCGACTCCCTGTCGAGGCAGGTCGCGGGCCGGGCCACGGTGAACGCCGTCGCGCCCGGCTTCATCGAGACCAGGATGACGGCCGCGGTGCCGTTGTTCATCCGGGAGGCAGGCCGCCGGATGAACAGCCTGTCGCAGGGCGGCCTGCCGGTGGACGTCGCCGAGGCCATCGCCTGGTTCGCGCACCCGGCGTCGGCCGGGGTGAACGGCAACGTCGTGCGCGTGTGCGGGCAGAGCCTGCTGGGGGCGTGATGGCGAACCTGACCCTGCTCTACGCCAAGGCCGCGCTGACCGGGTTCACCCGGCGCGGCGACGTGCTGCCGCAGTCCTCCTCGGACGTCGAGGTGACCGTCGACCCCGGCCACCTGGCCCGGTACGACAAGGTGTGCGGGTTCGGCGTGCGCGACGAGCTGCCCATCACGTACCCGCACGTGCTCGGGTTCGAGTCGCAGATCAGGCTGATGACCGGGCCCGGCTTCCCGTTCCCGCTGCCCGGCCTGGTGCACGTGGCCAACCGGATCAGGCAGCACCGGCCCTTGCGGGTGTCCGAGCCGCTGTCGCTGCACGTCGCGTTGGCGGACCTGCGGCCGCACGAGCGCGGGCGGCAGTTCGACGTGGTGACCACGGCGTCGGTGGACGGCGAGGAGGTGTGGGTCGACGTGTCGACCTACCTGCGGCGGGAGGGCGGCGCGTCGAAGGAGCAGGCGGCGCGGGCCGAACCACCCGCGCCGACGGCCCGGTGGCGGCTGCCCGGCGACCTCGGCCGGCGGTACGCGGACGCGTCCGGCGACCGCAACCCGATCCACCTGCACCCGTTGACCGCCAAGGCGTTCGGCTTCCCCCGGGCCATCGCGCACGGGATGTGGTCGAAGGCGCGGTGCGTGGCCGCGTTCGAAGGACGGCTGCCCGACGCGTACGAGGTCGACGTGCGGTTCAAGGCGCCGATCCCGCTGCCGGGCGAGGTCGACTTCTCCTCCGCCCCCGCCGGTGACGGGTGGCGGTTCGCGCTGTGGTCGGACCGGCCGCACCTGGAAGGCGTGATCAGCGGCTGACGTTGTCGGCCAACGTGCGCAGGAGGGCGCGCAGCCGTGCGGTGTCCTCCTCGCCCAGGTTCATCGCCTCGCCCATCGCGGGCGGCACGTCCTTGGCGCGTTCACGCAGCTCGTCGCCCTGCTCGGTGAGCACGAGCCGGACCGAGCGCTCGTCGTCGGGGCGGCGTTCGCGGCGGATCAGGCCCGCCGCCTCCAGCCGCTTGAGCAGCGGCGAGAGGGTGCCGTAGTCGAGCTGGAGCGCGGCGGCGACGTCCTTGACCGGCACCGGACCGCGTTCCCACAGCACCAGCAGCACCAGGTACTGCGGGTAGGTCAGGCCGAGGTCGTCCAGCAGCGGCCGGTACCGCGCGGTGACGGCCCGCGACGCCGCGTAGAGCGCGAAGCAGAGCTGGTCGTCCAGCTCCAGGCTGAAGTCCCGCATGCGTCCTCCCTTGTGACGCGAGCCACGATACACCTGCACCCATTTAGATTGTGCACGATGTAATCGCGAGCTATGTTTCGTGTTGTCAGGTTCGACCGCACGACATCGAGGAGCCCGAGATGACCGTCCTGGAACCGGCCGCCGCCGAGTTCGCCGCCGCGACCGCCAACCCGCCGTACCTGTTCGACCTCGGCCCGGTGGAAGGCCGCCAGGCCGTGGACGGCGTCCAGGCCGGCGAGGTGTTCAAGCCCGAGGTGGACGAGGAGTGGGTGAACGTCGGCGAGGTGCCCGTCCGGATCGTCCGACCGGCCGGCGCGACCGGCGCGCTGCCCGTCGTCCTCTACATCCACGGCGCAGGCTGGGTGTTCGGCAACGCGAAGACGCACGACCGGCTGGTGCGCGAGCTGGCCGTCGGCGCGGGCGCGGCCGTGGTGTTCCCCGACTACAGCCTCTCGCCCGAGGCCCACTACCCCGTGGCACTGGAGGAGAGCTACGCCGTCGCGCGGTGGATCGTCGCCGAGGGCGCCGCGCGCGGGCTCGACGCGTCGCGCCTGGCCGTGGCAGGCGACTCGGTCGGCGGGAACATGTCGGCGGCGCTGACGCTGCTGGCCAAGGAGCGCGGCGACGTGGCGTTCCGGCAGCAGGTGCTGTTCTACCCCGTGACGGACGCGTCGTTCGACACGCCGTCGTACCGCGAGTTCGCCGAGGGCTACTTCCTTCGGCGGGACGCGATGCAGTGGTTCTGGGACCAGTACACGACGTCCGAGGCGCAGCGCGCGGAGATCACCGCCTCACCCCTGCGGGCCACGGTCGAGCAGCTCACCGACCTGCCGCCGGCGTTGGTGATCACCGCCGAGGCCGACGTGCTGCGCGACGAGGGCGAGGCGTACGCCAACAAGCTGCGTGAAGCGGGGGTGCCGGTGATCGCGGTGCGCTACCAGGGCGTGATCCACGACTTCGTGATGCTCAACGCGCTGCGCGAGACCCACGCCGCCGAAGCCGCGATCAGCCAGGCGGTGGCCGTGCTCAAGGGCGCGCTGGCCTAGGCGTCGCCTTCCGGGGCGGACCGCCGTGACGGCGGGTGCCACACGTCGCCCGCCACCAGGTCCCCGAAACCCATCCACACCAGGTTCATGAGCCGGGCGGCGACGACGCCGGCCGGCTCCTCGGGGTTGTCGAGCCACCAGTCGGCCAGCGACTCGCCGGCGCCCACCAGTGCCGCGGCCAGCGACTCGGCCTCCTTGTCGCCCGCCCGCGGCACGTTGGTGAAGTCCGACGAGTGCACCAGCAGCGCCGCCACCAGGCTGATCGCCCGGCCGCGCATGTCGGCCAGCTCCTCGGCGAACGGACCGCCCTGCGAGGACGCCTGCCGGTGCAGGACCTGCCAGCTCGCGCGGTTCTCGCCGACGAACCCGAAGAACGCCCGCAACCCGCTCCACAGCTGGACGTCCGGCGGCTCCTCGGCCTCGACGCCGTTCGCGATCGCCTCCATCATCCGGGTCGCCTCACGGCGGATGCAGGTGGCGAACAGCTCTTCCTTCGAGCCCAGGTACGCGTACAGCATCGGTTTGGAGATGCCCGCGACCTCGGAGATCTCGTCCATGGACGCGGCGTGGAACCCCAAGCGCGAGAAGACGTCCACCGCGGCGTCCATGATCTGCCGCTCGCGCACCGCGCGCGGCAGCCTCTTGGCCCGGCCCGCGCGGACCGGTTGCTCTGCGTGCATCGCACCCCCTCCGATGGCTGGGGCAAGATTACTCCGCGCCCCTTGCCGCCTTACCTACTCACCAGTAGGCTTACCTGCCAGTAGGTAGCGGAGGTGCCACATGACCATCGACCTCACCACCGAGGCGATCGCGAAGCTCAGCCCGCAGGAGCTGATCTCAACGCTCAAGCAGGTCGATCCGGGCGACCCGGCGCTCAAGGACGTCGACATCGACGTCATCGCGCGCGGCATCGACCCGAAGAAGCTCGGTCGCGACGAGTTCGCCGACCTGCTCGACGCGCTGGGCGCGCTGGCCGACGGCGGGGCCGACCTCGACCTGGCCAAGATGGACCCGCAGAACTTCGCGCGGATCATCTCGCGCGCGGCCAAGGACCAGATCGAGGCCGTGACGTCGCGGCCCGGCCTGCGCGAACGCGTGCTGGACGAGGTGTTCCGACGCATGGAGGCACACTTCCGCAGCGAACGCGCGGGCGCCACGCGCGCCGTCGTGCACTTCCGGCTGACCGGCGGGTTCGACGGCGACGACGTGTACGAGGCGATCATCGAGAACGCCGAGTGCACGATCAACAAGGAGGAGACCCGTGACCCCACGGCCACGGTGACGTTGGGACCAGTGGAGTTCCTGAAGCTCGCGACCGGCAACGCGTCGGCCCCGGTGCTGTTCATGACCGGCAAGCTGAAGGTCAAGGGCGACCTGGGCTTCGCGGCCGGGTTCATGAGCTTGTTCAACATTCCGAAGGCGTGAGGGGACCATGGGCGGTTTTTCGCTGGAGCTCAACGAAGACCAGGTTGACCTGCGCGACTGGGTGCACGGCTTCGCGAAGGACGTGATCCGGCCGGCGGCGTCGGAGTGGGACGAGCGCGAGGAGACGCCGTGGCCGGTGATCCAGGAGGCGGCGAAGATCGGCCTGTACGGGTTCGAGTCGCTGGCCACCTGGTTCGCCGACCCCATCGGCCTGTCGCTGCCGATCGCGACCGAGGAGCTGTTCTGGGGTGACGCCGGCATCGCGTTGGCGTTGATGGGCACCGGGTTGGCGGCGGCGGGGATCTTCGCGTCCGGCTCGCCCGAGCAGTTGGCCGAGTGGGTGCCCGAGTGCTTCGGCACCGAGGACGACCCGAAGCTGGCGGCGTTCTGCGCGTCCGAGCCGCAGGCCGGGTCGGACGTGGCCGGGTACCGGACGCGGGCCGTGTACGACGAGGCTACCGACGAGTGGGTGCTCAACGGGCAGAAGGCGTGGGCGACCAACGGCGGCATCGCCAACGTGCACGTGGTGACGGCGGTCGTGGATCCGGCGCTGGGTGCGCGTGGCCAGGCGGGCTTCGTCGTGCCGCCGGGGACGCGCGGGCTGTCGTCGCCGGGGAAGATCCGCAAGCACGGGATGCGGGCGTCGCACACGGCGGACGTGTTCCTGGACGACGTGCGCGTGCCCGGCCGGTGCCTGTTGGGCGGCAAGGAGAAGCTGGACGCCAGGCTGGCCCGTGCCCGTGAGGGGCAGAAGGCCGGCGGGCAGGCGGCGATGGCGACGTTCGAGACGACCCGCCCGACCGTGGGCGCGATGGCGGTGGGCGTCGCGCGTGCGGCGTACGAGTACTCGCTGGAGTACGCGAAGGACCGGTCGGCGTTCGGTCGGAAGATCATCGAGAACCAGTCCATCGCGTTCGACCTGGCGAACATGAAGATGGAGATCGACGCCGCGCGGCTGCTGGTGTGGCGGGCGGCGTGGATGGGCCGCAACAACGTCCCGTTCACGGCGGGCGAGGGCTCGATGTCGAAGCTCAAGGCCGGTGAGGTCTCGGTGTGGGCGACGGAACGTGCGATCCACATCCTGGGCGGGGCCGGTTACACGCGTGAGCACCCGGTGGAGCGGATGCACCGCGACGCGAAGATCTTCACCATCTTCGAGGGAACGAGCGAAATCCAACGATTGGTGCTGGCCAGGGCCATCTCGGGCATGTACATCCGCTGATTTGATCTTCCCAGGCCGTCCTCAGGCCGTCTGGGAAGCGGACGGGGTCTTCGGGACGCGGAAGACCCCGTCCACTGCTTTCCGGGCGCGCTGGTGACTGGACGGCATCAGGTGCGTGTAGGTGCGGAGCGTGAAGCCGGGGTCCGCGTGGCCCAGGTACTCCGCCAACTCCTTGATGGACACTCCCTGCGCCAGGAGCACCGACGCGTACAGGTGCCGCATGGCGTGCATCCCGTCCTGCCGCTTGGTGTACGTCAACCCGGCCCGCTTGAAGGCCGGCACCCAGACGAGCTTGTTGAACAGGTCGCCGTTCCAGGGCTTGCCGTCCCCGCGGACCATGAGCAGGTTTACCGTCACCGGGTCGCCGTCCGGAGCATCCCAGGGCAGCGTCACAGCCGTAGGCGGGTACATCTCCAGGTAGGCGTCAATCGCCGCCAGGACGCCCTTGGACAGCGGCACCTGGCGCTCCTTGTTCCGCTTGGGCAGTGAGAACACCAACGTGCGGTTGATCAGCCTGACCTGTCGCCGGACGTTGATCACCAACGCGTCCCGGTCGACGTCGTCGGGCGAGAAGGCCAGGATCTCGCCCTGCCGCAGACCGCACCCCGCGCCGAGCTGGGCCACGACCTTGAAGCGCGCGTCCAGCGCCATCCGCAGCTTGTGCACGCGGGACTCCGGCCACGGCACGACCTTCCGAGACGACCGCTGGGGACGCTTGATGCTGTTGACCTTGCACGGGTTCCGGTGGATGCGCTTGTCGTCCACAGCGGAACTCATGATCGAGGACAGGGTCTCGAACAGCACCGCCTGGTAGGTCGGGCCGAGGCCCTGCTCCTGCATCACGCCCAACCACTCACGGATGACCTGAGGGGTGATCGAGCCGACCTGGCGGTGCGCGAAGAACGGGTACACCTGACTGCGGAGCCGACTCGCGATCGTCTGCCTGGTCGCCGCATCAGCCGAGTAGCCCATGAGCCAACTCGCGGCCTGGACCTCGAACAGCACCTTTCCCGCGTTGGGGTCGATGTACTTCCCCTCGCGCTTGTCGGACTCCATTTCGATCAGGAAGTCTTCGGCTTTCTTCTTCTGCCGATCCGGAAAGCTCCTGGACCGCTCGACGCCGTCCGGGTCGAAGTACCGCACCTTGTACCGCATGCCAACGCCGTACAGCGAGGTCTTGACCCTGGTGACCTGCTCAGTCACCGGGTCCTTGACCTCCTTCCACCAACGATCTTGGACATGCCCCATGGCACACCTCTCCTGTGTGTCGAATTGCCGAAACTTCTAGGCCGCGTCGAGGTCCAGGCCCTCGAACCACTCGCGGACCTTGGCCGGGTCCCACCGCAGGTGTTTGCCGACCTTCCGAGCCGGAGGCCCGTAGTTCTTGCTGCGCCAGCCGCGAATGGTGTGCACCGGCACGCCGAGGAAGGCTGAGAGATCGTCAACGCCCCACAGCCGGTCGAACTCGTTCCCGCTCATTGCCGTCCCCCTCCCCACGTCTCAGGCCGCTTGTGGAACTGCCGAGAGATCGGGCGGTGCACCGCTGGCCGCAAGCAAGGCCCGGTCGTACTCGGCCTTCCACGTGACCCGTTGGGCGATGGCGTGCATGAGCAGGTGCGCCCGTGGTGGCACGTTGGGGTCGCCGGGCCGGACCTTGTGCCAGACGAGCTGGGACGTGTCGGATTCCGGCTTCTCGATGCCCACGGCCTTCAGCGCCTCTATGACGAACCGCTTCCGGTCCGCGCGGTGATCGGCCAGCGTCTTGCCCGACCACTTGCGCGACACCAGCACCCGCCGACCGGGCAGGCCGAGAGTCGTTCGCCGGTGCGCCCGCCCCTTGCAGTGCCCCGGAGTGGTGCGTGAGCCCGCTCCGCGTGGTTGGACGCCGTAGAGGAGCCAGACCGAACAGCGGTCCGAGCACGGTGTCACGGCCAGCTCGTCCGCCAAGCGGTCCGCGTGCCTGCGCTGCCGCTCCGTGGACTGCTCGACCACCTCACCGATCGACTTGGTGAGGTACTTGGTCAGGTAGCCGATGTGGCGTCCGGCTTCCTCCGAGCCGCCGAGGATGCCCTTGGAGTGCACCTGGCGGCCGAAGGTCACCACGTGCGCCGGCTCCTCGGTGGCCTCGACCGCGTCCGCCCAAGCCGTCAGTGGCTTCCGCGTGTCCGGGTCGACGAACTCTTCCGCCCGCGCGTCCCAGACCGGCAGGTGGTCACCGCTGTAGACCCGTTCGTCGTGGTTGGGCCACCACACCTGGTGGTAGGTGGCGGCGGTGACCAGGCGGATGGTCTCGTGCGGGATCGAACCGCGGACTGCCGCGTGCAGGTGCGGCGCCGCTCGCTTCTGCGGTTCGACCGTGGCGAAGTACTGCACGTCCCACCCGACGACCCGCCGCAGGTTCTGCCACCACCGGTCCACCAGCGAGGCGAAGTGCACCGCGTCCCGAGCCGCGCGCCGGTAGTTGTAGGTGTCCGGGTCGACCGGTGTGCCGTCGTCGCGCACGCGCCCGTAGGTGTCGAGGGTGAGCGTGACGAACATCGAGGGCCGGAACCCTCCCGCGTACTCCCGGCCCACGGTGCGCTTCTCGACCCGCCGCCGAGGCAGGTTCGGCGCGTCCTGCCGGCGCTTGGTCGACCGCTTCACCGGCCGCTTGGCCGGTGCGTCGGGGGAGGGGAAGCGACCCCGGACGCCGAGTTGCCGAAGTTCCGCGTCGACACTGTGGATCTCTTCTCGCAGCTCGTCAGCGTCACCCGCTTCCCCGGCCTCGACCGCCTCCCGGTATGCCTTAACCAGGTCCGCCCGGAAGATCAGCAGGTCCGTCTGGTCCTCGGTCGGTCGGTCAGGGGTGAAGTCGAGTTCTTCCGTCATGTGCCAGCCCTCGCGGCACTGGGCCATGCGCAACGCCTTGGCCTTCCGGGCGCACGGCGCACACACGCTCTCCACCGTCGACCCGCACGGCACCGCGACGTAGCGGATTTCGTAGGCGGCCCGGTCCTCTACTTCCATCGTGAACGGCCGCACACACACGCCGTGCTGCTCAGCCGCAGCTTTGGCGACGTCCAGCGCCATCGGCTGACGCATTCGCTCCATCCGAGTCGTGGTGCTCATTTGGCCGCCCCCGCTCGTTCATGCGTGTGACCATGTGCGGTGTGTCCGAGCTGCCGCCCGACTACGAGATCTCCGACCCGGAGACAGGTCTGATCGCTTGTCCGTGCTGCGGCTACGCGACGCTGGGCGAGAGACACGGTTGGGAGATCTGCGACATCTGCTTCTGGGAGGACGACGGGCAGGATGACCACAACGCCGACCTGCGCTCGCCCCCGAACGATGGCCTCACCCTCATCGAGGCCCGGGAGAACTTCGCCCGGATCGGTGCCTGTAATCAGAGGTGCACCAAGTTCGTTCGTCCGCCTCGCCCGGACGAGCGCCGACTCCGCTAGCCGCTCGTTCACGCCGCCACCCCCTCGGCACCATCCGGCTTGGTCGGGAACGGCCGCACCTCGGCAGGCCGGAAGTAGTCGCGCAGCGTCGCCAGGTCCGCATCAGTCACGTGGAAGGCCCGAGCCCGCTCCGGCTCCCGCTGTCCGTCCTGCTTCACCCACGCGACTCCGGGCGTGTTCTCCGTGATCTCGTGGGCAGCCGCACCCCGCTGCCGGACGCCGTCACCAAGGACCATGTCCACCTGCTGTGGCTCGTCCAGCCGCAGGGCAACACGCGTGCTGAACAGGTGCCGGAAGGACACGACCTCCTTACGCGGGTCCTGGACCAAGCCGACGAGCACGTACCCCGGAGCCCGCCCCTGAGAGGCGATCGTCTGCACAGCTCGCGTCGCACGCTCCCGGAGCTGCTTGTCCGTCTGATAGGCGATGACGTCTGCCAGCTCGTCCACGATGAGCACGGTCAACGGCTCACCGGTGTCCCGAGCCCACAGCCGCCGAATGCCCCGGTAGCGGGAAGCCCGTTCCTTCACCTCGGCGGCGATCTCCTCCAACAGCTCGACCGCGTCAGCGCCGTTGCCGAACACCAAGCGGTCGAAGGCATCGGGCACCTGGCCCAGCTCCATGCCGCCCTTGGGGTCGATCCCGACCAGTCGCACCAGGCCCGCCCGAACGGCCGGCGCGAGCTGCCAGACGATCGACCACAACACCGAGCCCTTACCGGCACCGGGCACGCCGACCACCAGGAGCTGAGACCCGAGCAGCCGCAGCCGCCACGGCTTACCGGTCTCGGTCCGCCCGACGACTACTCGCTTGAAGTCGACGTCGGCCGAGCCTTCCAACGTGGGGACGGAGACCGGCCGCACGAGCGGATCAGAGTGGACGAAGTCCAGTTCGAGCAGACGAGGCCGCAGCACCCGGACCCGGCACGATCGAGCGCCGAACGAGTGCGCCAGGTTGTCCCGCCGCAGCTCCCACGCCTCAGGCGACTGGGCCGGGATCATCCGCACCCGGACCCGGTCCCGCCACCCCTCCGATCGGACGCGCCGCAGCATGGGCCGGTACTCGCGCCCACGGTCACGCTTGGCCAGGTCCGACAGCCGCATCACCGACCGCCACTTCGGGACGTACACCGTCGCCCGCCGCCACTCGGTCACCAGTCGGTACCAGCCGTGCCGCAGGAACGACCCACGATCCAGGCCAGCCCAGATCAGCAACGCCGCGACCAGCGACAACAGGGCCAAGACCAGCGGCGAGAGTCCGAACCGCCACCAGCACCAAGCCGCCGATGCGGGCACCAGCGTGCCGACCGGGTAGCGCACGACAACGAGCACCAGGCGCACGACGCCGACCAACATCAGCCACACGAGCGCCACCAAGGCCGCGATCCACTTGGTCTTGCCCTGCACCAAGACCCACCACGGCACCCGAGGCCGGACACCCTCGAACGGAGCCGGGTCGACCCACTTGCCGCCGTTCATCGCGCATCACCCACAGCAATGGTGAAGATCAGCGGCAGCCATCCCAGACAGGCACAGCAGTCGAGCTGGTTCGGGGCGTAGACGCCGAACCGCTTGCACGACTGGCAGCGCCGGCCGTTGCGCAACTTCCACAGACCGGTGGGGCGTCGACTTGACGTACGTCCCCCGCGTACCGATACCCTCGACATGACTGGAATCCCTTGTGTGTCAACAAAACGCATGGCAAAGCCAGTCAGGTGAGTCGCGGAGAGACAGCCGAGCCCGCCAAGACCTGGACCGTCTCCCCGCGACCACACCCACCAGCCGCGAACTGTTCAGTTGTCATCAAGGCGTGCGCCATCACCACGCGACCGCATCGGTCACGCGTTCCAGAACAGCGCTACAGCGCCCTACAGATGAGGCGTAAGCGACTCAGCCTTAGCCGGCCGCCGCCTCAGACGAACGTCCGAGCGAAAGTCGCTCCACGCCTGCGCGCCTACCGGTGTCAGCCGGTACAGGTACGGCCCGCGACCAGGGAAAGACAGGACAGCGCCCGGCATCCGAGCCGCGTGCCCGGCCGCGACCACATCCCGCACAACCATGCGGACGGTGCGTACGTTCAGACCCGACGCGGCCGACAGATCCCTGACCGACCAGATCCGTAGCCGCTGCTCGACCCATGCGGCCATCACCTCGGCCAGAGCACCCGCCGAGTAGCCGACGTTCGACACAGTGCGCACGACGCCTTCCGGGAGGTGCGCTCCCATCACCACCCGGTCAGGCCGCTCCCCGCCCCGAGCCCCACTCATGACGTCAACCAGTTCGACTCGACCTCGAACAGGTCCTCGAACCGCACCTCAATCGGCGCGAACGCCGCCAGCGCACCGGCGATGAACGCGGCACCAGGCCGCAGCTCACCCGTCAACACCCGAGAGATGGTCGAGCGATTGACACCCATCGCAGGTGCCAACGCGTAGTCAGACGTCAGCGCCGACCGCCGTGCCGCCCGCTGGAACTCCGCCACCCGCAGCCGCACCGTGTACTGACTGCCTCGACCGCTGGCCGTTGCTGGCGCGCCCATCACCTTGGGTTTCGGCCCCGCCGTCACTGGCCTTTCCCTTCTTGTCCCGTGGAGCCAGCGGCCAGAGCGTTCGTGATCTCCTCGCCCTTCGCGTGCTCCCGCTTGGCCCAGTACAACGCCTCGTGGTGGTGCCCACGGTCGATCTCCGCGACCCGCCCGTAGACCTCGGCCGACCTCAGGTGGAAGTCACGCCACCGCTTCCGATCCGCCGCCGGTGCAGGCATCACCTTCACCAATGCGTCATGCGCGCCCTGCAACGTCGTGACAGCTCGCGCTCTGCGCCACAGCTCGTCTTCCGAAACGCGCTGGTCCTTGCTCATGTCCCGTCCTCGTCCGGGTTGACACGGGCACGCTCGATCCGCGCCCGACGATCGAATTCCTCGGCAGCGACGGCACAGGCATGACGAGCCCACAAGGGCACGCCCAGATCAGCGGCCAAGATCCGCCACGCCCACGCCACCGCCGCGTAGCTGTCAGCCAGCCGAAGCACCGGTAACCGGCCGTCCGATACGGACGCCGCGAACAGGGCTTCGGTCTGCTCCGCGTACGCGAGGTTCCAACGGGCGACCGCCTCACGAGACGGCCGCGCCACCTCACGCCGCCTTCTGCTCGCCCTGGGGCTTCTCCGCACGCTTCGGAGCAGCGCCCACCTGCGGCGACACGATGCCCGTAGCCCGGATCGTGAACCCCTGGTACTTGTACCGATCCCCCATCACCCGCGGCTCGACCGTCAGCCCTTCGAACGCCACCGGCCGCACCTCGACACCGGGCATGACCTGCACAGCCTGCGGCGGCACCGGCTGCACGTCAGCCAGGATCGTCACCGTCACCGACGCATCCCGCTCCTTCTCCGCCGACGGGTCCGTGACCACGACCTTCCACTGCCGCTTACCCGTGCGCTCGTCCACACGCTGCTTGGCCTGCCGCCCGCGCCCCTTGTCCTCCGCGCTCATGTACTCCATGTCCGGCGCGACTTCACCCACCATCAGTGCTCCATGAGGGAAGACCTGGTCGAACATCGCCTCGAACCGAGTCCCGTACGGAACCGCCACCAGCCACCTCCGTCACTCTGCCAGCCTGCCTATGCGGGCTAGCCATGTGACCAGAGTAAGACAGCTTGGCTAGCCAAGTCAAGCAAGTCACGCCTGCGGCAGCGAGCTAGCTTCCTAGGCTGGCTAGACAACTGCCCTAGAGTTAGACGAAGTTAGACGTAGTTACCGGTCTATGTAGACGTAACTAGACCCAGTTACCGGCAGCTTCCGGCAGGTACTGAGTCGAGAACCGGAAGAGGTAGCGATGGCTCTTGACCCCGATGACCCGCGACCCCCGTACGTTCAGGTAGCGAACGCCCTCAGGGCCGCGATCCTGACGAAGGTCTTCAAGGCCGGGGACAAGCTGCCGTCACGAGCGGAACTGGCGAAGAAGTACGACGTAGCGCCGATGACCGTGCAGAGCGCCCTACGCGAGCTGCGCGACGAAGGCTTGATCGTCTCGCGACAGGGCAGCGGCGTCTTCGTTCGAGAACGCACCGAACGCCCGGTGGGTCTACGACCTCACATCGAACGCGCCTTCGAGTCCGACCGCGTCACCATCGACTTCTCAGGCTTCTCTGGCGAGACCCTGCACGGCATCCTTCAAGAACCGCTGGACAAGATCCGCATCGGCCGCCTGACCCCCGAGGCGATCCACGTCCGCATCCTCGTCCCGGACCCCACGGTCCCGTGGTCAGTCCCTGTGACCGTCGAGGACCAGGCCGACAGCCCAGGCTTCCGCGCACGCGCCGCCGAGATCATGCGCCGCCACACCCTCGCCATCGTGGACAACGTCACCGAGCTGGGCGCACTCGGCCTAGTCAAGGACGCCACCGCGGAAGTCCGCGTCCACCGAACCGCCCCACTGTTCAAGCTCTACCTGATCAACAACGACGAAGCCTTCTTCGGCTTCTACCCCGTCCGCGAACACGTCCTATCCCTAGACGGCCAACCCCAAGCCATCTACGACCTCATGGGCAAAGACGCGATCCTCTTCCACCACAGCACCACCGACGACGACACCAGCACCGGCAGCCAATACGTCACCCAAGCACGTACATGGTTCGAAAGTCTGTGGAACACCATCGCTACGGACTACGAGCGATAACCTTGAACAGCATCCCAGTAGACGATCTAGACGCCCTACGTCAAGCCCTTAATGACACGGAAGCACTACTTCTTGACTTTGACGGTCCAATTTGCTCAGTTTTTTCGAGCATCCCTGCCAAATATATCGCCGAACAACTCCGCCGAATTCTCAGAGACTCCGCACGCATCAACCTACCAATCGACATACAAGTGACCGTCGACCCCTTTGACGTGTTTCGCTACGCTGCAACCATCAGTGATGATGAAGCACATAAAATCGAACGCGCACTCACGGAATATGAGACAAAAGCCATAGCCGCCGCCCGAGCCACGGTGGGATCGAACGAGTTGATTCGACACTGGCACGATAGTGGAAAAAGTCTGGCCGTAGTTAGCAACAATTCACGTTCGGCCATAGATTCGTACCTATCAGCGGCTGAGATATCAAACTGTGTAAGTTTTGTTTCCGCACGCGATAGCCATGACCCGGCTCTCCTCAAGCCGAATCCCCACAAGGTTACGCTTGCCGTCAAGCACCTAAGAGTAGACCCATCTCGATGTGCTCTGCTCGGTGACTCGCCGTCCGATGTAGTCGCCGCACGCGCAAGCCGCGTGCATTCAATTGCTTACGCTAAGCGTAAATCTGCCATTCTCCCGCTAAGTCAAGCCGAACCCGACTTGATAGTGACCAGCATAGAGATCGTAAAGCAGAGCGTATTGTCACTATAATAACGACTGGAATCCCATGTCAGGAATCGAACCAGATTACTGGGCGGCAGCCGCAACTGTTGCGCCAGTTCTGGCGGCCGCTCTTGTTTTCGAAGCGAAGTCGACTCTGGCGAACATTAAAGACTCGACAACACTAATTGTAGTACTATTTGTGACGCATGGCCTAATTCTAGCAGGCCTTGGCTTCACCATCAATTTTTGCTTCAAAGCTCTCCGCGGGGTCAGTCCAGCCCCTTACTGGACATACGTTACAGAAGCCTCCATCGCCAACGCAGTGGCGATTCTCATTCTCGCCCCTGCACTAGTTTTCGTCGTCAACGCAATGCGACTTTCTCTGTCGTCTGGCAAGGTCCAACTTTACAAGCTCCGGTTCATGCTAGCGCGCACCCGAAATAAAAGAAGTCACAAGAAGCTTGTTGAAGTCATGAACATGCTCGACGCGCAGCGGAAAACACTACGGCAACTTATCAGAGAACATGAAAGCAAAGATCCCGCCAAGCTTGAACCCTTGATCGAGGCACTGAGCGATCTTGATGAGAGATTTCGCAATTTCAAACACTTGTACGACACTTATCCGCCGGTTCAAGGCAATGAGGAATCCGATTCTAAGGACGGTGACACCTTGGAGAGATAACTTGTCGTCGACTTTCTTGTGCCGGTTGCCGAACTTGGCTCTATGGGATCAAGGCGCGCCGCCTGCGGCGGCGCGCGGTGCGGAGCGACGCACGTTGGCACCGACTCCCCGCATCACGGCACGACGGGCTCCCGCTTCGCTCCGCCCGTCGGCCGTGCGCGGAGTCGGTGCATGTGGTCGAGTGGCGGCGCGCGCCACGACGGCCAGCTCCCAGCGGCACCCGGTCGGGACGATCGCGCGGTCACGCGGCTTGGTCAGGCTGGGCACGGCGATCGACGCCCGCCGACGCTCCGCGCCAGCGGCCCACGGGGGTGTCCCGACATAGCGGAGGGCACCACCTCGGCACGTAGGTCGTCGCGGTTGGTGACAGCGTGCCGTGGCGGTGCCCTCGGTTGGTTGATCAACTCCCAGGCCGTCTCCAGGCCGTGAGAGGTCGGAAAAGGTTGGTCAACGACGACGAACGTTGACCAGGTATGCGCAGGTCAGACGACCATTCCAAGTGATGTGTGCAGGTCAGGACCACCCCGGCGCAAAATCTTCACCATCTTCGAGGGGACGTCGGAGATCCAGCGGTTGGTGGTGGCCAGGGCCATCTCGGGTCTCCACATCAAGTAGGTGAGGTCCCGGGTTCGCCCGGGTCGGGGGCGGGGTCTTCAGGACGCGGGAGACCCCGCCCGTTGCTTCGCGGGGCCGGGTCATTTCGGTCGCCGGCGTGCTTGCGGGAGTGCCACCATGGCCCGCATGTTCGCCCGGTTGGTCCGACGTCGGTTCGCTTGTCCCTGTTGCGGCTACCTGACGTTGCGGGAGCGCGGTGGGTGGGACATCTGCCCTGTGTGTTTTTGGGAGGACGATGGGCACGGGGATCACAACGCCGACCAGCGGTCGGGGGCGAACCGGCTCACGTTGACCGAGGCGCGCGAGAACTTCGTGCGGTTCGGTGCGTGTGACGAGAGGTCGGTCAAGCACGTGCGCCCACCGAAGTGGAAAGAGCGCCGGTGACGGCCGCGGTCTAAGTTCGGAGCATGGTTGGGGTGTTGCAGTGCGTCGTGCTCGATTGTCCCGAACCCAGGGTGTTGGCCGAGTTCTACCGAGGGGTTCTCGGTGGCGAGGTGGACCGACCCGACCGGCGGTGGAAGCTGAACGATGACTGGTCGACGTTGCACACCGACGCGATGGTGTTGGGCTTCCAGCGCGCTGCCGAGCACGTGGCGCCGGAGTGGCCCGATCCGCGCAAGCCGCAGCAGTTCCACCTGGACGTGGGGGTGAAGGACCTCGGCGTGGCCAAGGCCGAGGTCCTCCGGTTGGGCGCCACGTTGTTGGACGACTCCAACGACGTGTGGTGGGTGTTCGCCGACCCGGCCGGCCACCCGTTCTGCCTCGTGTGGGAATGAGCGTCAGCGGCCGGCTTCGGCCAGCCACTCCCGTTCGGCGGTGGTGTCGGGGATCTGCGTCTCCCAGCCGTTGACCGTGGCGATCAGCTGCCAGTAGCGCTCGGCCCTCGGGTCGCCGAACTCCTCCAACCGACGGGACAGTTCCGGGCCGACCGGGAGGTCGAGCGCGGACGCCCACTTCTCGTTGATCCGGGCGACGATCGCCGCCGCCTCCGGCGAACGCGGGTCGATGCCCGCGTCCACCGCCTGGCGCGCCTGCGCGAACGCGTGCTGGAACGCCTCCATCTGGTCCTGCGAGTACGGCGCCATGTCCGCGCCTTCCGCCCGCATCTCCTGGTGCCGCTGCGACATCCGCCGGATCGACGCCCGGAAGTCCGGGTCCCGCACCAGGTTCACCAGCTCGATCCACGCCTCCAACTGCTCCGGCGACGGGTCGTCCGGCAGGTCGACCCGGACCGACCTCATGCGCTCCAGGAACGCCTGGTCCATGTCGAACCCGCCGAACACCTCGTCGAAGAAGTCGTCCAGGATCGCCTGCCGCTCCTCCGCCGACAGCCGCGCGAACTCGTGCACCATCTCCACCTCCCCGTTCCGAGCCACGACCCGCAGCACGGCCCGGCGCAACCGGAGCGTGCGCATCTGCGCGTCGATGGCTTCCGCGTGCGTCCGGGCCACCTCGGCCACGGACACCTCCCGCGCCAGGACCCGTTGCGCGGTGGGCAGGTCGACGCCCAGTTCGCGCAGGGTCCGCACGAGCTTCAGCCGCGCCAACCCGTCGACGTCGTAGGTGCGGAACCCGCCCGCCGTGCGTCCCGCGACGGGGATCACGCCGGAGTCGGAGTAGAACCGGATCGTCCGCGTGGACAGGCCGGTCAACCGCGCCAGTTCGCCGATGGAGTAGTGCGTCACGGGGATCACCTTGATCTCTCCAGTCACTGGAACTTCAACCCGATTAACGCATCGTCGGGCAGGATGGCGCGACGTGCCGTCCTCCCTGACCCCCTACCTGCCGGCCGGTCTGGCGTTCCTGGTGCTCCTCGGCCTGTGGTCGGCTGTGCGGTTGGCCGGCCGCGCGGTGCGCGCGGGGAAGCCGCCGGCGGCCGAGGCGGTCCTCCCCGGCCGACGCCTGCCCGTCGGCGCCAAGGGGTCGATGGCGTGGGCGCTGGTCAAGTGGGTGCTGCTGGCCGTGCTGCTCGCCGCGGCCACCGGGTACGGGCTCTACCGGCTGCTCGGCAGGCCGGCGCTGCCCTCGTCCACCAGCTTCACCACCACCGAGCTGCTGGACCTGCTGAAGATCGGCTTGGCCGTGGTGGGCGGGCTGGGCGCGGTCGTGGCCCTGGCCGTGGGGTACCGCAAGCAGCAGGTGTCGGAGGCCGCGCACGTCGTCGCCCTCGGCCAGGAGGAGCGGGAGCGCACCAAGCTGTTCAACGAGCGGTTCGGCGTGGCCACCGCGCAGCTCGGGCACGAGCAGCCCGCCGTCCGGATCGCGGGTGTGTACGCGCTGGCGGGCCTGGCCGACGACTGGTCGGACCAGCGACAGACCTGCGTGGACGTCCTCTGCGCCTACCTGCGGCTGCCTCGCGCGGACGAGGCCGCCCTCTCGGCCGAGCGCGAGGTGGTCACCACGGTGTTCCGGGTGCTGCGCAACCACCTGGGCAGCCGGTTCCTGGCGGGCGGCTGGTCGGACCTCGACCTCGACTTCACCGGCGTGCGGTTCGACGACGTCGACTTCAGCGACGTCACCTTCGGTGGACGGGTGGTCTTCGACGGCGCGGTGTTCTCCGGACCGCACACGTCGTTCGAGAACGCCGTCTTCCGCGGAGCCGTGCTGAGCTGCCACGGCACGGGGTTCGAGGACGGGGTGGTCAGCTTCCGCAACGCCAGGTTCGACCGCACGGCCGTCGAGTTCGTCGGCGCGCGCTTCACCGGCACCACGGTCGACTTCACGGGCAGCGAGATCGTCAAGCACCCGGTGGACTTCTACCGCTGCGACATCAAGGGGACGCGCCTGGTGTTCCGGGCCGCCGACCTGCTCGGGGCGAGCATCCGGTTCGACGGCGGCGAGCTGGTCGAGAGCGAGGTGGACTTCCGCCACGCCTACGCACGGATGTCGCGCGTGCTCGTGGTGGAGCGGTCGACGGTGCGGCGGTCGACCCTCGACCTGCGCGCGGAGCTGATGGCCAACAGCCGGGTGTGGCTGTCGGACTCCGAGTTCACGCAGGTGGAGATCCGCACGGTCACGCGGGAGGAGGCCGGGGAGTGGCGGGTGCGCGGGCTGGCACTCGTGGACACCGAACTACCGGGTTTCGCCGGGGCCCTCACGTCGGACGGCCCCGGCGAACCGGACTAGTACGTCATCGCCACGCCGGGGTCGGCGAGCAGCGCGCCGACGTCGGCCAGAAACTGCGAGCCCTGCTGGCCGTCGACCACGCGGTGGTCGAAGCTGAGGGCCAGCTGGCACACCTTGCGCGGCACGACTTGGCCGTCCACCACCCACGGCATGTCCCGGATCGCGCCGAAGGCGAGGATCGCCGACTCGCCCGGGTTGATGATCGGGGTGCCCGTGTCGACGCCGAAGACGCCGACGTTGGTGATGGTGATCGTGCCGCCCATCATGTCCGCGGGCGTCGTCTTGCCGTCACGGGCGGTCGTGGCCAGGGTGTCCAGGGACACGGCCAGCTCGCGCAGCGACATGCGGTCGGCGTCGCGGACCTTCGGCACCACGAGACCGCGCGGCGTCGCGGCGGCGATGCCCAGGTGCACGTAGTCCTTGTAGACGATCTCCTGCGCCGCCTCGTCCCACGTCGCGTTGACGTCGGGCGTGCGGCGGACGGCCAGCACGACCGCCTTGGCGGCGAACGCCAGCGGCGTGAGCTTGACGTCGCGGAACTGCGGCGCGTTCTTCAACCGCGCCCGCAGCTCCATCATCGGCGTCACGTCGACGGTCAGGAACTCCGTGACGTGCGGTGCGGTGAACGCGCTGTCCACCATCGCCTGCGCGGTCGCCTTGCGGACGCCCTTGATCGGCACGCGCCGTTCGCGCGACCCGGTCTCGACCGCGGCCGGGGCGGCCGGGGTCGGGGCCGCCACGGCCTGCTCGACGTCCTCCCGCGTGATCACGCCACCCGGGCCGGAGCCCGACAGCGCGTGCAGGTCGACGCCCAGGTCCTTGGCCAGCTTGCGCACCGGCGGCTTGGCCAGCGGCACGTAACCGCCCGGCGTCGCCGGTTCCGCGACCACCGGGGTGGGCGCGGGGGCCGAAACCGGAGCGGGAGCCGGGGCGGCGGCGACGGGAGCAGGTGCGTCCTTGCGCGGACGGCGCTTCGCCGCACCGGCCCGCGGGCCGTAGCCGACCAGCGTGGCGATCCGGCCGCCCGGCATCTCCTCGCCGATCTTGCCGTTCGACGCCGACGCGGACGTCGGCGCGGGAGCGGCGGCCGGAGCCGAGCCGGACGGGTCCACGTCGATCGTGATGATCGGGACGCCGACCTCGACCGTCTGACCGACCTCGGCCAGCAACTCCGTCACCACGCCGTCCCACGGGCACGGCAGCTCGACGGCCGCCTTGGCGGTCTCGATCTCGACGATGACCTGGTTGACCTTCACCGCGTCACCCGGCTTGACGTGCCAGGTGAGGATCTCGGCCTCGGTCAGCCCCTCCGCCGTGTCGGGCAGGGGGAACTGCTTGAACTGCGGCACAGCTATCCCCCTACCAGGCCAGCGAGCGGTCGACGGCGTGCAGCACCCGGTCGAGGTCGGGGAGGAACTCCTCCTCCAACTTCGACGGCGGGTACGGGGTGTCGAACCCCGTCACCCGCAGCACGGGGGCCTGCAGGGAGTAGAAGCACTCCTGCTGCACCTTGGCCGCGATCTCGCTGGAGATGGAGGACTCGCTCGGCGCCTCGGTCACCACGACCAGCCGGCCGGTGCGCCGCACCGACTCGTACACGGGCGCGAGGTCGAGCGGCGAGAGCGAGCGCAGGTCGACGACCTCGAGCGAGCGCCCCTCCTCCTCGGCCGCCGCGGCGGCTTCCAGGGACGTGCGCACCATCGGCCCGTACGTCACCACCGTGACGTCCGAGCCGGTGCGCAGCGTGCGCGAGGTGAACAGCGGTCCGGGCGCGACGGTCGTGTCGACCTCGCCCTTCTCGTAGTAGCGCCGCTTGGGCTCGAAGAACAGCACCGGGTCGTCGCAGTCGATCGCCTGCTGGATCATCCAGTAGGCGTCGGCCGGGTTCGAGCACGCGACGACCTTGAGGCCGGCGGTGTGCGCGAAGTACGACTCGGGCGACTCGGAGTGGTGCTCGACCGCGCCGATGCCGCCGCCGAACGGCACCCGGATCACCATGGGCACCTTGAGCCGGCCCTGGGTGCGGAAGTGCAGCTTGGCGACCTGCGACACGATCTGGTCGAAGCCGGGGAAGATGAAGCCGTCGAACTGGATCTCGCACACCGGCCGGTAGCCGCGGATCGCGAGGCCGACGGCGGTGCCGATGATGCCCGACTCGGCCAGCGGGGTGTCCAGCACGCGCTGCTCGCCGAAGTCCTTCTGCAGGCCGTCGGTGATCCGGAAGACGCCGCCGAGCTTGCCGACGTCCTCGCCCATCACGATGACCTTGGGGTTGGCCTCCATCGACGCGCGCAGGCCGTTGTTCAACGCCTTCGCGATGGTCAGCGTCTGCACCGCGGCGGGCGCGGCGGTCGTGGGGCGGTCCATGGTCGGAGCAGCCATCAGTGCTCACCTCCCGCGAACCCGGCGTGGTAGGCCAGGAACTCGTCGCGTTGCGCCTCCAGGACGTGGTTGCCCTCGGCGTAGACCTCGCTGAAGATCCGCCCGGCCGGCGGGTCGGGCAGGTTGACGCAGTAGTCCCGCAGCTCGATGGCGACCTGCTCGGCCTCGGCCTCGATCGACTCGAAGAACGCCTGGTCGGCCCACTGCTGCTTGACCAGGTGCACCTTGACGCGCTCGATCGGGTCCTTCAGCTTCCACAGCTCCAGCTCGTCGGACAGCCGGTAGCGCGACGGGTCGTCGGAGGTGGTGTGCGCGTCCATCCGGTAGGTGAACGCCTCGATCAGGATCGGGCCGTTGCCCTGGCGGCACTCCTCCAGCGCCCAGCGGGTGACCGCGAGGGTGGCCAGCACGTCGTTGCCGTCGACCCGGATGCCGGGGAAGCCGTAGCCGCGCGCCCGCTGGTAGAGCGGGAGGCGGGACTGGCGCTCGGTCGGCTCGGAGATGGCCCACTGGTTGTTCTGGCAGAAGAACACCAGCGGCGCGTCGTAGACGGCGGCCCACACGAAGCCCTCGTGCACGTCGCCCTGGCTGGTCGCGCCGTCGCCGAAGAAGCAGATGGTGGCCTCGCCGTCGGCGTCGCCCACCTTGCCGTCGAACTTCTGGCCCATGGCGTAGCCGGTGGCGTTGAGCACCTGGTTGCCGATGACGATCGTGTACGGGTGGAACCGGGTCGCCACCGGGTCCCACGTGCCGTTGTCCGTGCCCCGGAAGATGCCGAGCAGGTCGGTCGGCTTGACGCCGCGCGTCCACGCGATGCCGTGCTCGCGGTAGCTGGGGAACGCCATGTCCTCCGGGCGCATGGCCCGACCGGCGCCGATCTGCGCGGCCTCCTGGCCGAGCAGCGGCACCCAGATGCCGAGCTCGCCCTTGCGCTGCAGCGCGTTGGCCTCGCGGTCGACCCGGCGGACCAGGACCATGTCGCGGTACAGCCCGCGCAGCTCCTCGGCCGTGATGTCGATGTCGAAATCCGGGTGCTGGACGCGCTCGCCCTCGGGGGTGAGCAGCTGCACCAGGTCGGCGCCGCCCTCGTCTGTCGCTCGCAAGCCTGCGATCACCTGTTCCGCTGTCGGTTTGGCAGCAGTGGCCGGCGCGGCATCCGGCCCTGGGTGCGTCCATTTCTCGGGGGACGACATGCGCCTTGTCTCCTCGTCTACGAGGCCGCCCGGTCGCTTGTGGCGATCCTGCGCGGCTGCACCGCCAGTCGCCGTCGTCCCCGGGGTGTGGGGGTCGGGCAACCGTCGGCGCTGACGGTGTTCTCATCCACATCCTGACATGGCGTCACACGACATGGTGAGCCCCGTCCCAGTTCGTAACCTCCTGTGCAGCGTTCTGACGTGCGGTAACGGTTGGACGGCCAATCTTCGGCAGTCCGAGTAGAGCGTCCGATCACCGAACAACGGCGTCCTGGTTACCGATCGTTAACCACCTTCCGTAGGGTTTCGGACACGCCGGGTCGACGGCAACGGCCCACGTCGGCACGCTCGCGTTGGATGGACTACCGACCATCGGCCGGTCAGCCCATTTCCACCACGCGAAACCGGCGCGCGGCCCGTTTCGCGGCGTGCGGCCGTGACAGGATCGGGACGTGGACCGTTCAGCGCTGACCCGTACCGTTCGCGGGCTCTGGGACGACGACATCCTCCCGAGCCTGTCCGCCTTGGTCGCGGTGCCCGCGATCTCCCCGATCTTCGACGCCGAGTGGGCCTCGCACGGCCACCTGGCCGCCGCGGTGGAGCACGTGCGCGCCTGGCTCGCCGGCCGCGACCTGCCCGGCGCGACCGTGGAAGTCGTCCAGTTGCCCGACCGCACGCCCGTGCTGCTGGTCGACGTGCCCGGCACCGCGCCGACGTCCGACACCGTGCTCATGTACGGCCACCTCGACAAGCAGCCGCCGGTCGGCGGCTGGGGCGAGGGCCTCGGCCCGTGGACGCCGGTCGTGCGCGACGGGCGGCTCTACGGCCGAGGCGCGGCGGACGACGGCTACTCGGGTTACGCGGCGATCGCCGCGGTCGAGGGCGTCCGGCGGGCCGGCGGCACGCACTCGCGGTGCGTCGTGCTGCTGGAGACCGGCGAGGAGTCCGGCAGCCCGGACCTGCCCGCGTACCTGGAGCACCTCAAGCCGCGCCTCGGCGACGTGTCGCTGGTGGTGTGCCTCGACTCGGGCGGCAACGACTACGAGCGGATGTGGCTGACCACGTCGTTGCGCGGGTTGGCGCAGGCCACGATGACGGTGCGGGTGCTGGAGAGCGGGCTGCACTCGGGCATGGCGAGCGGGATCGTGCCGTCGTCGTTCCGGATCGCCCGGCAGCTGATCGACCGGCTGGAGGACTCCGCGACCGGCGAGGTGCTGGTGCGCGAGATGCACGTCGACATCCCGCAGAACCGGGTGGACGAGGTGCGCGACGCGGTGGCCAGCACGCCCGGCGTGCTCGTCGGGAGCGTGCCGTGGGCGGCGGGGACGCAGCCGATGGGCGCCGACGAGGTCGAGCTCGCGCTCAACGCCGGGTGGCGGCCGACGCTGTCGGTCACCGGCGCTTCCGGGCTGCCCGAGCCGGACGACGCGGGCAACGTGCTGCGGCCGTTCACCACCTTGGTGCTGAGCTTCCGGCTGCCGCCGACGGCCGACTCCGAGGCGTCGATCGAGGCGGTTCGGCGCGCGTTGACGACCGACGTGCCGTACGGGGCGGTGGTCGAGCTGACGCGGGTGGAGTCCGCGGACGGGTGGAACGCGCCCGAGCTCGCGCCGTGGCTGCGGGAGACGTTGGACCGGATCGGCAAGGAGGTGTTCGACGCGCCCTGGCGGACGGTGGCGCTCGGCGGCTCGATCCCGTTCATGGGGCTGCTGCACGAGGCTTACCCGCAGGCGCAGTTCCTGGTCACGGGCGCGGTCGGGCCGGACTCCAACTGCCACGTGCCGGACGAGTGGCTGCACCTCGGGCACGCGGCCCGGATCACCGAGGCCGTGGCCGTGGTGCTGGACGCGCACGCACGGCGTCAGCCGGACTTGCCGCCGGCGTAGGTCTCGCGGACGGCGTCGCCGAAGGTCTTGAGGTCGGCGGGCGGTGATTCGTCCAGCAGGCGCAGGAACTCGGTGACGCCGTCCCGGTCGTCCGCGGTGGCCCGGTGAGCGCGGTCCAGAGCTGCGGCCACCGCACGCTCCAGCACGGCCTCGGGGCGGTCGCGTTGCCGAGGGAGCGAGTCGTCCACGGAGAGTGACGATGCACTCCCCTGACAGAGGTGGCAAACACCGCCCAGGACTGTGACCTAACCCGTCGGTAACCGGTTTACTGAACCGATGCCGCACACTGGCCGAGTGAACGAGCACAGCCGGCAAGCCGAGCGGACGCGGTTGGCGGAGTCCGACTCCCCGACCGCACCCTGGCGTCTCTGGGGCCCCTACCTGGCCGGACGCCAGTGGGGGACGGTCCGCGAGGACTACTCGGCGAGCGGCGACGCGTGGACGTCCTTCCCTTTTGACCACGCCCGCTCACGGGCCTATCGCTGGGGCGAGGACGGCATCGCCGGCATCTGCGACGTGCACGGCTTCCTCAACCTCGCCGTCGCGCTCTGGAACGGCCGCGACCCGATCCTCAAGGAGCGCTACTTCGGGCTCACCAACAACGAGGGCAACCACGGCGAGGACGTCAAGGAGCACTGGTGGGTGACCGACGGCACGCCGACGCACTCCTGGATGCAGGTCGTCTACCGGTACCCGCAGGGTGAGTTCCCCTACGCCGAGCTGCGCGAGATGGCCAAGCGCGCCGGCCGCAACGAGCGCGAGCCGGAGCTGTCCGACACCGGCGCGCTGGACGAGAACCGGTTCTTCGACGTCCGGGTGACCTACGCCAAGGCGGGTCCGAAGGACATCTGCGTCGAGCTGACCGCCACCAACCACGGCCCGGACCCGGCGCCGCTGCACCTGCTGCCGCAGTTCTGGTTCCGCAACACCTGGGCGTGGGGCCGCGACGACCGCAAGCCGAGCCTGCGCGCCTGCACGCGGGACGGCTGGCGCCGGATCACCGCCGAGCACGCCGCGCTCGGCCGCTACACGCTGCACGTCGAGGGCACGCCGACGCTGCTGGTCACCGACAACGAGACCAACGAGGTCGAGCTGTTCGGCACCGGGCGCAACCCGACCCGCCGCACCAAGGACGGCATCGACCGGTACGTCGTCGGCCAGGACGCCGCGGCGTGCCAGGTCGTCGGGCCGGACGACACCAGCGACCCCGGCACGAAGGTCGCCGCCTGGTACTCGTTCGACCCGGTGGAGCCCGGCGAGTCGGTGACCGTGCGGCTGCGCCTGGTGGACGGCGACGGGCACCTCGACGCGTTCGGGCCGAGCTTCCAGGACACGCTGGACCAGCGCAAAGCCGAGGCCGACGAGTTCCACCACACCGACCTCGACCCCAAGCGCGCCGCCGTGGTCAGGCGGGCGCTGGCGGGCCTGATGTGGACCAAGCAGCACTACCGCTTCCGCACCCGCGAGTGGCTGGACGGCGACCCGGCGCAGCCCGCCGCGCCGACGTCGCGCAAGAACATGCACGCGCGCAACGCGCACTGGCGGCACTTCGACGTGGCCGACGTGATCTCCATGCCGGACGAGTGGGAGTACCCCTGGTTCGCCGCGTGGGACCTCGCGTTCCACACCGTGCCGTTCGCGAAGGTCGACCCGGCGTTCGCCAAGGAGCAGCTGCTCCTGCTGTGCCGCGAGTGGCTGATGCACCCGAACGGCCAGCTGCCCGCCTACGAGTGGGAGTTCGGCGACGTCAACCCGCCCGTGCACGCGTGGGCGGCGTTGCAGGTCTACCGGTCCGAGGAGGTCAAGGACCGCAAGTTCCTGGCCAAGGTCTTCCACAAGCTGCTGCTGAACTTCTCCTGGTGGGTCAACCGCAAGGACGCCGACGGCAGCTACCTGTTCGAGGGCGGCTTCCTCGGCATGGACAACATCGGCCCGGTGAACCGCTCGGAGCCGATGCTGGGCCAGTGGCGGCTGGAGCAGTCGGACGCCACGTCGTGGATGGCGGCCTACAGCCTGCACCTGATGCAGATCGCGCTGGAGCTGGCGCGGCACGACGAGTCGTACGAGGACGTGGCCACGAAGTTCGTGGAGCACTTCCTGAGCATCGCCGAGGCGTCCACGCAGTTCGGCTCCGGCGGGCGCGGCATCTGGGACGAGACGGACGGCTTCTGCTACGACGTGGTGTCGCGGCGACTGCCGGACGGGCACGTCGAGTCGCAGCCGGTGCGGGTGCGGTCGATGGTCGGCCTGATCCCGGTGCTGGCGTGCGCGGTGCTGGAGCCGTGGGTCTTCGAGGAGCTGCCCGACTTCGCGCGGCGGCTGGAGCACCTGCTGGCGAAGCGGCCCGAGCTGCAGCAGTTCCTCAGCCGCAGCGGCGGCGGCGCGCTGCTCAGCCTGCTGGACGAGCGCAAGCTGCGGCGCGTGCTGAGCCGGATGCTGGACGAGGGCGAGTTCCTCTCGCCGCACGGCATCCGCAGCCTGTCGGCGGCGCACCGCGAGGGCCTGGAGGTGCAGGTCGCCGACCAGGAGCACCGGATGGGCTACGAGCCGGGCGAGTCGCGCACGCCGATGTTCGGCGGCAACTCGAACTGGCGCGGCCCGGTGTGGTTCCCGACCAACGCCCTGCTCGTCGAGGCCCTGCGCACGATCGAGGAGTTCCACGGCGGAAGGTTCCACGTGGAACTTCCCACCCGCAGCACGCGGCACGTGACGGCCGGGCAGGCGGCGGACGAGCTGGTCGGACGACTGGTGTCGCTGTTCATGCCCGACCACGACGGTCGCCGGCCCGCGGACGGCAAGCGGATCGAGTCGACCGATTCACCCTTGTGGCGGGAGCACGTCACCTTCAGCGAGTACTTCGACGGCGACACCGGCGAGGGCCTGGGCGCGACCCACCAGACGGGGTGGACGGCGCTGGTCGCGAGCCTGTTGACGGATCGTCGCCAAACCGGCGCTCTGGGTGAATCAATTGTGTGATTAATGCCAACCAGCTGAATGATTTGCGGCCATCTGGGCTCTGTGACGCAAGATTCATGCACACCGAAGTTCTGTAACACGCACGTGCTGTGCACCCAGTCACCCAAGTGGCAGTATGCCGAACACTCGACCGACACAGTTACGAGGAGTGACGCCGTGGCCCGTCGTACCAGGCACGCTGCGCTCGCCCTGTTCCCCGTGCTCGCCTTGGCGGCCACGATGACGGCGTGCGCGACCAAGGTCAACACCGGCTCGCAGGACAGCGGGTCAGGCATCTCCCTGGTCCAGAGCGGCAAGCTGGTCACCTGCACCCACCTTTCCTACAAGCCCTTCCAGTTCTCCGAGGGCGACAAGACGGTCGGCTTCGACGTCGACCTGGTCGATCTGGTGGCCAAGGAACTGGGCGTCACCCAGGAAATCTTCGACACCCCGTTCGAGACCATCACCTCCGGCGAGGTCTTCAACACCGGCAAGTGCGACCTGGCCGCGGCCGGCATGACCATCAAGCCGGACCGGGCCGAGGTCATCGACTTCTCCGAGCCGTACTTCGACGCGTCGCAGGCGCTGCTGGTCAAGAAGGACTCGCCGGTCAAGACCCTCGACGACCTCAAGGGCAAGAAGATCGGCGTCCAGCTGGAGACCACCGGCGAGATCTACGCCAACGAGAACGCGGCGAAGCACGGCTACACGGTCGTGCAGTTCGAGGACCTGCCGCTGATGGAGACCGCTGTGCGCACCGGCGCGGTGGACGCGGCCATCAACGACAACGGCGTGCTGCTCGACTACGTCAAGGAGTTCCCGGACACCGCCGTGGTCGCGGAGTTCGACACGCAGGAGAAGTACGGCGTCGGCTTCAAGAAGGGCAACACCGCCCTGAAGGCGAAGTTCGACGAGGTCCTGAAGAAGGCCAAGGACAGCGGCAAGTACGACGAGATCTACGAGAAGTGGTTCGGCAAGAAGCCGGAGTCGAAGTAGCCGGCTGACGACGGGGCCGGTGCGACCGCACCGGCCCCGCGCCTTGTCCACCCCACCCACGAGGTAAACCCACATGGCACTCTCCAAGCGCCAACGCGCCAAGGTGTTCCGCATCGGCCAGTACGCGTTGCTGGTCGTCGTGGCCGCCGTCCTGGCGGTCGTCGCCGACTGGGGCGAGATCCAGCGCAGCTTCTTCAACCTCGAGATCGCCGCGGAGATGTTCCCGAACGCCATCACCGTGGCGTTGAAGAACACGCTCGTCTACACGGCCCTCGGCTTCGCGTTCGGCCTGGCGCTCGGCCTGGTGCTCGCGCTGATGAAGCTGTCGCCGGTCGCGCCGTACCGGTGGCTGGCCACGATCTACATCGAGTTCTTCCGCGGCGTGCCCGCGCTGCTGGTCTTCATCGCGCTGAGCTTCGGCGTGCCGCTGGCGTTCGGGCTGCAGTTCGACATCTACTCGACCGTCATGCTGGCGCTGGGCATCGTCGGCGCCGCGTACATGGCCGAGACGATCCGCGCGGGCATCCAGGCGGTGCCGAAGGGCCAGATCGAGGCGGCCCGGTCGCTCGGCATGTCGCAGGGCCGCACGCTGCTGACCGTGGTGATCCCCCAGGCGTTCCGGATCATCCTGCCGCCGCTGACCAACGAGCTGATCCTGCTCACCAAGGACTCGTCGCTGATCTACATCATCGGCCTGGCCCGCGACCAGTACGAGCTGACCAAGTTCGGCCGCGAGACGCTGAGCCGGTCGCCGTCGCTGACCCCGATCCTGGTGGTCGGCCTGTGCTACCTGCTGATCACGCTGCCGCTGGGCCACCTGTCGCGGCACCTGGAGCGGCGCACGGGCGGCAAGAAGATCAGCACGCCGGAATCGACGGGGTTGGGGGTGTCCGCGTGAGCGAGCCGGCAGTCGAGATCACCGGGCTGAAGAAGTCGTTCGGCACGCTGGACGTGCTCAAGGGCATCGACGTGCGCGTCGAGCGCGGCGACGTCGTGTGCGTCATCGGGCCGTCCGGCTCGGGCAAGTCCACGCTGCTGCGCTGCGTGAACCTGCTGGAGGAGCCGACCGGCGGCAAGATCGTCGTCAACGGCACCGAGCTGACCGACCCGGACGTGGACATCGACGCGGCGCGCACCCGCATCGGCATGGTGTTCCAGTCGTTCAACCTGTTCTCGCACCTGAGCGTGCTGAACAACCTCACGGTGGCGCAGCGCAAGGTGCTCAAGCGCGACGCGAACCAGGCGCAGGAAGTCGCGTTGCGCAACCTGGAGCGGGTCGGGTTGTCGGACAAGGTCAACGCCATGCCCAACCAGCTCTCCGGCGGCCAGCAGCAGCGCGTGGCGATCGCGCGGGCGCTGTCGATGGACCCGGACGTGATGCTCTTCGACGAGCCGACCTCGGCGCTGGACCCGGAGCTCGTCGGCGACGTGCTCGGGGTGATGCGGCAGTTGGCCGACGAGGGCATGACGATGCTCGTGGTGACGCACGAGATGCAGTTCGCCCGCGAGGTGGCCGACCGGGTGCTGTTCATGGACGGCGGGTACGTGGTCGAGGAAGGCCCGGCCGAGCAGGTCATCGGCGCGCCGCAGCACGAGCGCACGCAGTCGTTCCTGGCCCGCGTGCTCGACCCGACGCACCAGGGGCCGAGCAGCGCCTGATCCCCGCTGCGCCGATCCCGCCACAGGCGTCGGTCGGTGCCCCTATTGTGGTTTCCCATGGCTGAGGTGGGGGCGCGCGGGCTGGACGTGTTCGACCCCAGCCCGCCGCGCTCCGCCCGGATGGCCGCCGCCGAGGTGCTGCGCGGCGTCGGCGAGCCGGACGGCACGTGGCGGTTGCCGCGGCGGCGGGCCGGGATGCCGCCGGTGGTGCGGGTGGCGGACAAGTTCCTGACCGGCGTGCTGGACCTGCGCGCGGTGGAGTTCCCCTACCTGCTGGAGTTCGTGCGCTGCCGGTTCGAGGAGCCGCCGGACCTGCGGCAGGGCAAGCTGGCCGGGATCGAGTTCGCCGACTGCTGGCTGCCCGGCCTCTCGGCGCGGAACCTGAGCAGCGCCAACGAGGTCTCGCTGGCCGGCAGCACGGTCGAGGGTCTGGTCGACCTGGTCGACGCGGACGTGGCCGGTTCGCTGTCGTTGCGGGACAGCGCGTTGGTCCTGCCCGACGGGATCGCCCTGCACGCCGACCGGTTGAAGGTGGCCGGCGGCCTGCTGGCACAGCGGGTGCGGGTGACCGGCGAGCTGCGGATGGCGGGCGCGCACGTCGGCGGGTACTGCAACTTCAGCGGCGGGCGGCTGACCAACCCGCACGGCCACTCGTTCAACGGCACCGGGCTGCACGTGGGCGGCAACCTGCTGATGAACGGCTGCGCGTTGCGCGGCACCGTGCTGCTCGCGGGCGCGCGGGTCGACTCGGCGTTGACGCTGCGCGGCTCGACGGCCGCCGACGGCCGGGCCGACGACGACGCGTTGGACCCGCACTCCGACCCGAACGCCACGCTCGTGTTCGACCGCATCGCGGTGGACGGCGACGTGCAGCTGGACCGGGGTTTCCGCAGCGCGGGCACCGTGCGCATGGTCAACGCCGCGCTCGGCGGCACGCTGTCGCTGTCGGGCGGGGAGTTCGACGCGATGGGCGAGGCGGACAGCGAGCCGACCGGCTACGGCCGCGCGTTGGCCACGGACACCGCGGAGCCCACGGGGTTCGGGCGCGCGCTGCACCTGGACGGCACGACGGTCGGCGGCGACATCATCGGTCGCCAGGCGACCGTGCGCGGCCAGCTGCGGATGGTCGACCTGCAGGCCAAGGGCAGCCTCATCCTCGACGGGTCCACGCTGGACAACCCGCGGGCGGACGCCGTGCTGGGCAACCGGTCGCGCATCGGCAGCAACCTCGCCGCGCGGGAGGTCGAGGTGGCCGGCGGGTTGGAGCTGCGCGCGGTGCACGTCGGCGCGAACCTCGACCTGCGCGGCAGCCGGATCACCCAGCCGGGCCGGTACCGGCACCAGCCGGCGGGCAAGCCGTCGCTCGACGTGGGTGGCGCGGTCATCGGGCGCGACCTGATCTGCGCGCGTGGCGCGAAGGAGTTCGTGGCGCACGGCGGCGTGCGGGCCAGGCGGGCGCAGGTGGGCCGGATGGCCACGTTCGCAGGCTCCGTGCTGGGCGACAAGCTCGACGCGCACGCGTTGAACCTGCTCGGCATGGCGGTGCAGGAGCTGGAGCTGACGCCGATCACCCCGCCGCGCGGCGACGTGACGTTGCGACAGGTGCGCTGCACGGTGTTGGACGACAACGAGGGGTTCTGGGGCGCGACCGGGCGGATCGACCTGGAGGAGTTCCGCTACGACTCGCTGCGGCACCCGATCGACCTGCGTGACGACGGCGAGGTCGACCGGCGGCTGCGCTGGTTGCGGCAGGCGATGCGGCGCACGTACCGGCCGGGTCCGTACGACCAGTTCGCCGAGATGCTGCGCGCGGGCGGCAACGACGAGCACGCGGCCACCGTGCTGGTGGAGAAGCAGCGCCTGCGGTACCGGGCGGTCGCCGAGGGCCGCCGCCGGCTCCGACCGCTCGTGCTGCTGTGGAGCTGGCTGCAGCGCGCGATGGTCGGCTACGGCTACCGCCCGGCCCGGGCGTTGGCCTGGCTGGTGGTGGCGTGGCTGCTGGGCAGCATCTGGTTCGCCACCGGGCCCGAGCTGTCGGAGATCAACGCGGACGACGAGCTGTCGTGGAACGCGTGGCTGTACACCATCGACCTGGTGGTGCCGATCGTCGACTTCGGCAACAAGAACCGGTGGAACCCGCCTGGCCTGTCGCAGTGGATCGCGTCCGGGCTGATCGTGACGGGGTGGGTCCTGGCCACGACGGTGGCGGCGGGCGTGACCCGGTTGTTGAAGCGCTGACGGCCTCGACCTGACCCGTTGACCGGCGGCCCCCGCCGGTCAACGGCACTAGTGTTGCGGCCGTGACGGATCTGGTGCTGGCGTTGGACGTCGGCGGCACGAAGATCGCCGGCGCGCTGGTGGACCGGGATGGCGCGGTGCGGCGGGCGGTTCGGGTGGGGACGCCCCTCGGTGGGGCGGAGGAGACCTGGGGCGCGGTGGCGGCCGTGGTCGAGGAGGTCTTGCGCGGCGAGGGCGTGGCGGGGGTCGGCATCGCGTCGGCCGGGCCCGTGGACGCCGACGCGGGGACGGTCAGCCCCATCAACGTGCGCGGGTGGCGTGGTTTCCCGTTGCGCGACCGCGTGTCCGCGCTGCTGCCCGGTGTGCCGGTGGAGTTGGCGGGCGACGGGCCGTGCATGGCGCTCGGCGAGCACTGGCTCGGCGCGGGCCGGGGCAGCCGGTTCATGCTCGGGCTCGTGGTGAGCACGGGTGTCGGCGGTGGGCTGGTGCTCGGTGGACGGGCGTTCGGCGGGCGCACCGGGAACGCCGGGCACCTCGGGCACGTGGTGGTCGAGCCGGACGGCGAGCCGTGCACGTGCGGTGGGCGCGGGTGCGCCGAGACGGTGGCCGGTGGGCCTCGGATGGTCGACTGGGCGCGCCGGCAGGGCTGGGCGGCGCCGGACGAGGCGGACGCGGCGCACCTCGCGGCGGCGGCCGGCGCGGGTGAGGAGATCCCGAAGGCCGCGTTCGAGCGGGCCGGGCGGGCGGTCGGGCTGGCGATCGCGGCGACGGCCGCGGTGGTCGACCTGGACCTCGCCGTGGTCGGCGGCGGCGTGGCGCAGGCCGGCGACCTGCTGTTCGACCCGATCCGCCAGGCCATCGCCGACCACTGTGGACTGTCCTACTTGGAGGCTCTGCGCGTCGAGCCCGCCCGGCTCGGTGGCCGGGCGGGACTCGTCGGCGCGGCGAGGTTGGTGCTCGGCTAGCGCCGCGAGGCGGCCTGCCGATCACCGGCAGACCAGGTGGAGGTCGCCGGTCGCGGCACTGCCTAGTGGACGGCGATGGGCTTGACCCGGTCGCTGTCCTCGTCCACGTGGTAGTCGTCGCCCTGCGTCTCGTCGGTCCCGTTGAACCACCGGGCCTTCTTGGCGATCACCGTCACGATGACCGCGACCAGCAGGTTCGCCACGACGGCGACCGCGCCGACGTAGATCTGCACGACCGACCCGCCGAACGGGTGCCAGCCGAACAGCGACAGCTGGCCGAGCGGCAGCGCGGAACCGGCGAAGTGCGCCTTGCCGACGGCCGGGTTGCCGATGTTGTACAGCAGCCACATGCCCCAGCCCATGCCGACGACCCAGCCCGCGATGAGGCCCCACAGGTGGAACCACCGGGTGTAGAGGGCGATCGCCACGGCCGGCAGCGTCTGCAGGATCATCACGCCACCGATGAGCTGCAGGTCGATGGAGAACTGCGGGTCGATGAACACGATGAACGCGACCGCGCCGAACTTCACCACCAGCGACGCCAGCTTGGCCTGCTTGGCCTCCTGCGCCGGTGAGGCGTCCTTCTTCAGGTACTCCTTGTAGATGTTGCGCGTCCACAGGTTCGCCGCCGCGATCGACATGATCGCCGCGGGCACCAGGGCGCCGATCGCGATGGCCGCGAACGCCACGCCCGCGAACCAGCTCGGGAACTCCTGGCCGAACAGCACCGGGATGATCGTGTTGGTGTCCGGGCGGCCGGTGGCCTGGTTGGTGATCGGCTTGGCGCCCGCGCTGATGGCGACGAAGCCGAGCATCGCCAGCAGGCCCAGCAGCAGCGAGTACGCGGGCAGCGCGACCATGTTGCGCTTGATCACGTTGCGGCCCCGCGAGGCCAGGATGCCGGTCAGCGAGTGCGGGTACAGGAACAGCGCCAGCGCCGACCCCAGCGCCAGCGTGGCGTACTGGAGCTGGTTGTTGGCGGTGAGGATGATCCCGTCGGCCTTGCTCTCGGTCGCGGCGTACTTCGCCTGCGCGGAGTCGAAGATCGCGCCCCAGCCGCCGAACTTGGACGGCAGGTAGATCACCGCGACCAGGATCACGATGTAGATCAGCGTGTCCTTGACGAACGCGATCAGCGCGGGCGCGCGCAGGCCCGACTGGTAGGTGTAGAGCGCCAGGATCACGAACGCGATGAACAGGGGCAGGTGGCCGAGGACGCCGGAGCCGTTGAGGCCCATCGTGCGCAGCACGGCCTCCAGGCCGACGAGCTGCAGCGCGATGTACGGCATGGTGGCCACGATGCCGGTGATGGCGACCAGCAGCGCGAGCCAGTGCGAGCCGTACCGGCCGCGGACGAAGTCGGCCGGCGTCACGTAGCCGTGCACGCGGGACACCGACCACATGCGGACCAGCGGCAGGAACACGATCGGGTACAGGATCACCGTGTAGGGCAGCGCGAAGAAGCCCATGGCGCCGGCGCCGAAGACCAGCGCGGGCACGGCCACGAACGTGTAAGCCGTGTAGAGGTCACCGCCGACGAGGAACCAGGTGATCCACGAGCCGAACTTGCGACCGCCGAGGCCCCACTCGTCCAGGTGATCGAGGGTGTCGCCCGCCTTCCACCTGGCCGCGACGAAGCCCAGGACGGTGACCAGCAGGAACAGCGCGCTGAACACCACCAACTCGGTCCACTGCATTACTTGGCCCCCTCGTCCAGGTCGTCCACGCCCAGCCGGTCCGGCTTGCCCTTGACGACGGGTTCGTCCTTGGTCTTGACGTAGACCAGGCCCACGCAGAGCACGCCGACCGGGACCCAGGCGAACTGGTACCAGTAGAAGAACGGCAGCCCGAACACCCGAGGCCCGTCGGAGTTGAACCAGGGCGTGACGAGCATCAGCAGCGGGACCACCAACAACAGGTTCCAGTTGCTCCAGCGGAGGCTGGATTTTCGAGCAGACGGCATGTGCCCCTCCGTACGGCGGCCCGGTGACGCGGTGTCGCGCATGGTAGGTCGGAGGAGGGACAGTAGTCACCATGTCGGGTGCATTACCGACTAATGACGTAGCTGGATCGTGACCAACTACCTCTCCGCGCGCAGGCCGGTGACCAACTGCTTCTCCGCGCGGTCGAAGTACGTGAGCAGCGCTTCTTCGGCCTGCCGAACCTCGCCCGCGTCGAGGCGGTCCACGATGGACCGGTTCAGCGGCAGGTAGTCGCGGTGGAACTCCTCGGGATCGCCCATCACGTGGAACGCCAGCCGCACCTCGGCGAGCAGCCGCTCCATCTCCTCGTCCAGCCGGGCGCTGCCGGCCAGCGCGGTGACGGCCTGGTGGAACTTGACGTTCGCGGTGCCGACGCCGGTCCAGTCGCCCTGCTCCCGGAAGGTCGAGCCGAGGGCGACGGCGTCGCGGACGGCCCGCCTCGCGTCGTCGTCCGCGTGCGGCCAGCGGCGGACCGCGCCGCACTCGATGACCCGGCGTGCGGCGTAGATGTCCACGATGTCGGGCACGTCGGGGCGGCGGACGAACACGCCCTTGCTGTACTCGTGCACGAGCAGGCGTTCGTGGGTGAGCAGGCGGAACGCCTCGCGCAGCGTGTTGCGCGAGACGCGGAGGGCTTCGCCGAGGGCCTTCTCGTTGAGCTGCTGCCCGGGTTTGATGTCGCCGTCGAGCACGCTGGTGCGCAGCTTGTCCGCCACGCGCTCGGCGGTGCTGGAGCGGTCGAGGTCGCCGCGGTCCTTCGCGAGGGCGGTCAGCCAGCCGTCCGCCTGAGCTGTGGTCATGGTGGACAAGTCTAGGTGCCCGACGAATCAAATGGAGTATTGAAGGATTGTTGAACGATCCCTACATTGAACAATACGTGAGGGGAGGGTTCATGGACCTCAACGCGGATCTGGGCGAGGGCTTCGGCCGCTGGGCCCTGGGTGACGACCGGGCCCTGCTCGACGTGGTGACCAGCGCGAACGTCGCCTGCGGGTTCCACGCGGGCGACCCGGAGACGATGCGGCGGACGTGCGAGCTGGCGGCGGCGCGTGGCGTGGCGGTGGGCGCGCACGTCGGGTACCGGGACCTGAACGGCTTCGGCAGGCGGTTCGTCGACGTGTCGCCGGAGACCCTGACCGCCGAGGTGCTCTACCAGTTGGGCGGGCTGGACGCGTGCGCCCGTTCGGCGGGGACGCGGGTGGGGTACGTCAAGCCGCACGGCGCGCTGTACAACGCGCTGGTCACGCACGAGGCGCAGGCCGACGCGGTGGTGGACGCGGTGCGCGCGTTCGACCCGGCGCTGCCGGTGCTCGGGCTGCCGGGCGCGGTGTGGTTGAAGCGGGCGGAGGTGGCCGGGCTGCCGGTCCGGTACGAGGCGTTCGCGGACCGGGCGTACACGGCGGTGGGGACGCTGGTGGACCGGCGGCGGCCGGGCGCCGTGCTGCACGACGTGGGCGCGATCGCGGCGCGGTGCGTGGTGCTGGCGACCGAGGGGCGGGTGCGTGCGGTGGACGGGCAGGTGCTGCGGATGCCGGTGGACTCGATCTGCGTGCACGGCGACAGCCCCGGCGCGGTGGCGGTCGCGCGGGCGGTGCGGTCGGCGTTGACCGACGCGGGTGTGGTGCTGGGTCCGTTCTCGGGTGGGTTGGACCGGCTGAGCGCGTGATCCTCAGGCCGTCGCGGGCGGGTGGGCCGGTGCGATGCCCATCCGGTCGAGCAGGCCGATGATCGCGTCGACCTTGGCCAGGACCTGGTCCGGGTCGATCCGCTGCGGCGAGGTGGTGAAGACGAGACCCGCCTCGAAGGTCAGCAGGAGGGGCATCGCGCTCACGAACGGGTTGGCGCCGGCCTGGCCGAGCATCCACTCCGCGACCTGCGGGTTGAACGCCCTGGCCACGGCGGGCGGGTCCGTGGTGAACACGGTGAACTCCCGACCCACCGGGTCCGGCAGGCCCACCGGCAGCCACGGCCGCTGCTCCCGCACCACGGTCACCGGCGCCTCGGCGGCCGGTCCGGCGGCCTGGGCGCGGTCCGGGGCCAGCGGTCGGCCCAGGAAGTCCACCAGGATCCGGCGGCCGATCTTCATCGGCGGCACGAGCGCGGTGGCCACCTCGATCCGGTGCTCGTGGGCCGTGGCCGAGCTGGTCGAGTTGGCCTTCTCCATCGACGCCTCGCCGACGCGCACGGCCCAGTTGCCCCGGCGGAAGTCCAGCGCGGTCTCGAAGCGGGGCGGTCGGACCGTGCCCAGCCGGCCGGCGACGCCGTCGGTGGAGCTCTTCATCGGTGGCAGGAGGTCGGCCGACCAGGCGCGGACGTCCGCCGGATCGGCCACCCGGCCGCCGAGGCCGTTCGCGAGCACGGCCAGGGCGTCGGCCTGCGCCTGGTCCACCTTCCGGTCGCCGCGCGACTGGAACCAGCGCAGCAGGGCGAACAGCACCACCAGGGCGGCGACGACGTAGAGCAGTTCCATGATCAGATGTCCAGGTATCCCGTGGTCTGCTGCTTGGACTGGTCCTCGCCGATGTCGGCGTACTGGTCCGCCTTCTCCTGGGCCGATTGGTTCCGCAGGGGCTTGTCGATGCCGGCGTTCGCGCCCGTGCCGACGCCCAGCTGCGAGGCCGCCGCGTCGGTCACCGCGCCCAGCATGGACTTGCCGAAGCCCTCCTGCAGCCGTTCGCCGAGCATGCCGTCCTTGCTCCACAGCTTGACCAGCGCCGACTTGTCACCGCCCGCCTTGAGCGCGTCGGCGGCCAGGCTGCCGGCGTGCTTGTTGGCCATGGAGCGCTGGAAGGCGGTCTTCACGTTGCCGACCCGCTTGGCCAGGCTGCGCAGGAAGTCGAGGATCTTGGTCAGGAACTGCTTCAGCTTGGCCACGATCCGGGCCACCTTGCTGCCGGTGGTCGCGACCCGCACACCGGTCGCCGCGCCGGCCGCCGCGGTCGACGCGCCGAAGCTCGGCACGGCCGCCGCCAGCGCCGGGATCCAGATCATCACCAACCAGGTGATCAACTCGGTGAGGATCGCCTTGATGAAGTCCTCGACGATCGTCATGATCATGCTGGAGGTCTGGAGCATCTGCGCCAGCTCGCCGGCCTGGCCCGCGACGCCGTCGATGCCGTTCGCGAACTCGCCCAGCTTGGTGCTGGCCACCTCCGACGCGGGTCCGCCCCAGCTCGTCACCGAGCTCTGCAGGTCCTGGTCGAACTGCTCGCGCAGCTTGGCCACGCCCTCGCCGATGGCGCTGAAGTTCTCCGCCGCCTGCGCCAGCGCGGGACCGTCACCGCTGACGAAGTGGATCGCGTCCTCCAGCGGCTGCACCACGCTGATCAGGAAGTTCAGCCCCTGCCCGACCAACCAGCCGATCGGGTCCGTGGCGATGCCCAGCGCGGAGGTGCCGAGCGAGCCGATCAGCGCGGAGCCCTCGGACATCAGGCCGGTGACCTCGGCGCCGCCCTTCTCCTCCGCCTTGCCCGCCGCTTCCTTGATCTTGAGGTAGTTGCCGTAGAAGGGGGCGGCTTCCGCCATCTTCTGGCTGGTGTCCTTCTCGCCGACGGTGATCTCGACGCCGCCGGCCTCGGTCTTTACTTCAGCCATCCCGGATTCCCCCGCCCCTTACTGGTTGTCGAGCTCGACTTGCAGGCCGTTCAGCAGCTGCTTGACGGCTTCTTCCTGCGCGTCGTAGTCCTGAGCCGCGCCGTTGAACTTGTCCGCGCCCGACTGCAGGCCGTCCTGCAGGGCCTGGAACAGGTCGTTGAGGTCGCCGAGCATCCGGGTGTAGTCGTCCTTGACGAACAGGCCGACCACGCCCCACGACTTGTCGCCCACGTCCGCCTTGGCGACGAGCCCCGCGATCTCGGCGGCGGTGCCGCGGTGGCCGTCGAGCTTGCCGGCGAACGACCGCAGCTCCTGGGGGTTGACGTCGAAGCCACTCATCGCGCGCTCACCGGTCCTCGTCGTCGAAGAGGTTCAAGAAACGGCCGTCCTGGTTCTGCGCGGGCCCCGAACGCGGCGGGGGCGGCGGCTGGTTGTCGTCGCGCAGGAACCGACGCTGCGAGAAGTCGTCCGGCTCCTCGGCCGGCGTCGGCCTGCGCGGCGGGGCCGGGCGGGCGGCCGGGCCGGGCGGCGGCACCCGGTTCGGGCCCGGGCCCGCCACGGGGGGCGGCGGCGCGCCGTAGGGCGGAGCCGGGGGCAGCGGGGCCTGCGGCGGCGGGGCCTGTTCGGTCATGGTGCGCAGTTCCTGCGGCGTGACGCCGAACAGCTGGGCCTGCGTCTCCAGCACCTGGTCGGTGAGGTGCAGGTCGTCGCCGAGCGCGTTCTCCACGATGCCCGCCTGGCGACGTGCGGCCTCGGCGACCGCCTGGCGCAGCGTCGCCATGATCGCGCCGGCCAGCGCGTGCGGCGGTCGGCGCATGGCCACGTCGGACAGCCGGATGTCCTTGATCGCCCCGGACGGGCCCGCCACGACGGTCACGGCCCGGTCGGGAGAGGTCGCCACCACCTCCATCGCGGCCAGTTCCTGCTGCATCTGGTCGATGCCGGCGACCTGCTGGTCGACCCGGTGCAGCTTGGACTGGAACTGTTCGAACTGGGCGACGAGCTGGTCGAACTCGGCCGACACGACAAGACCTCCGGGGAGCTTTCGACTGCGGCGGCACGCACGGCGCCGGTGAGCGGGACTCATAGTGGCAAGCGGATGACCCGCTTTGTGCCCGAACGGGTGAAAAGACTCTCCGTACACCTCACCGGGTCGTTCGGCGGGTTCCTTGACCCGGACGTGGTTCGGCAGCATCGCGCGGGTGATCAGACGACTCCAAGCAGTGATGACCCTCACACTCGGTCTGTCCCTCCTCTCCGTCCCCGGCGTCGCGCACGCCCAGCCCGCGCCGTGCTTCGACGCGAACGCGCCCACCACCGTGGAAGAGCAGCGGTTGGACGACCGGCTCACGCCGACCGGCCCGGAGGTCGGGCCGGAGCTGGTGCGACTGGCGGGCTTCGAGGACGACATCGGCCGGTTCACCGCGCGGCTGTGCGAGCCGATCTCCCGTTCGCAGGCATTCCAGCTCGCGCACGCCGGCGGGACGGACCTGTGGCGGGCGGCCGTCCAGCGGGCGCGGTCGCCGCAGGCGTGGGACGCCTTCGACGACCGGCCGCTGTACTGGGCGCGACTGCTCGCGACCAAGGCGCTGCGGCAGTGGCAACCGCAGGGTTGGCGGCTCACCGCGACGGACCGGGCCAGGGTGGTCGAGTCGTTCGACCACGCCTCCCGGGGCGTCTCGGACCTGCGGTTCGGCACCGGTGTGCGGCGGATCGCGGTCACCGGGTTCGACCCGTTCCAGCTGTTCGGGACGTTCGTGCGGCGGAGCAACCCGTCGGGCGCGTCTGCGTTGCAGCTGGACGGGAAGGTGATCAGCACGCCGTCCGGGCCGGTGGTGGTGGAAGCCGCCGTGCTGCCGGTGCTGTGGGGCGCGTTCGACCAGGGGGTCGTGGAGCGGTTCTACGGCGCCGCGCTCGGTTCCCGGGCCGATGCCCTGGTCACGATCAGCCAGGGCCGCGACGGGCAGTTCGACGTCGAGCGGTGGGCCGGGCGGTATCGGGGCGTGTACCCGGACAACAACGACGTGTCGGTGCCCGGTGTGGTGCCGGACGCGGCGGGGTGGCCGCAGCCGGCGCACGAGTTCATCGAGACCACGCTGCCGCACCAGCGCATGATCGACGCCGGGACCACGCCGTTCCCCGTGTACTACAACCGGTCGTTCTGCGAGTGGCCGCTGGGGACGGTCCCCGCACCCGGCACGGGCACGGCGGACTGCCGCTCCGACGAGCCGACGCCCGGCGCGGCGGCGGCGGAGGGCAGCGGCGGCGACTACCTGTCCAACGAGTCGATGTACCGGGCCAACCGCCTGCGGCTGGGGCTGGCGGCCACCACGACGGCGGGCGGCCACCTGCACACGCCCGTGCTCGGCCAGCCAGCCGACCCGGCCGCGCTCACCGACGCGGCGTTCGAACGCGACCGGCGGGCGATCGCCGACCAGGTGGTGGCGCTGGTGTCAGTAATCTGACCCGTGTGAAGGGCTGGCGAGCGGTGGTCGCGGCACTGGCCGCGCTGTCGCTCGCCGCCTGCACGGCGCAGGTGGCGGGCGTGCCGGACGCCGAGGTGGTCCGCCCCTCCCTCACACCGACCGCCGACCAGCTGCCCAAGGCCGGTCAGTGCACGGACACCGGCCTGGAAGTGCTCGACTGCAAGGCCGAGCACGAGGCCGAGGTGACCGAGGTCGGCCTCCTGGACGGCCTCGGGGCCGGGTACCCCACCGACCGCGACCTGCGCCGGGCCGTGCTGCCCGCGTGCCGCGCGGCGCTGACCGCGTACCTGGGCAGCCCCGACCACGACGCCACCCGGTTGCAGGCCCACGCGTTCTGGCCGAGCCGGGACGGTTGGGCGAAGGGCGACCGCTGGCGGGTGTGCACGGTGGTGGAGCTCAAGCCCGACGGCACGCGGGTGCGGCGCAAGACCAGCGCCAAGGACCTCCTCAAGGCGGCGGGGTTCGGCACGGTGCAGCTGTGCGCGACCGCGTCGCCGGGCGAGGCGAAGGACGCCGGGATCACCGCCTGCGACCAGCCGCACAAGGCGGAAGCCGTGCCGGGCGTGCTCGCGCTGGGTAACCCCCAGGACCCGACGCCGTCCCTCGACCAAGTGAACGCCAAGGCCGCCGCGCACTGCGCGAAGGCCGTGACGAACTACGTCGGCGCGCCGCGTGAGGACGTCTTCGCGTCCTGGCGGTCGTTCGGCAGCCAGGCGTGGTCGGAGGGCTACACGTCGGCCGTCTGCTACGCCGAGGCGACGCGCCCGTTCACCGGCCGGCTGTGGGGCCTGGGGAAGAACGCCCTCCCGAACTGAACCCGGCTGTCCCCGGCTGTCCCCACCTGTCCACGGCCGACCCACAGGCTGTGCACAGTTCCATCCACAGCCTGTGGACAACTAGCGCCGGCGCCAGGACAGCACCACCAGCAGCACGCCGACCAGAACCGGCGCGCCGCTCTCGAACACCGGCCTGAGCACCGGCAAGAACGGGTACGTGCCCCACTCGAACAGCACCGAGGCGGTCAACGCGGCCAGCCCGGCGGCCAGCGGCGCGGCTGGGGACAGCTTCCCCAACGACACCAGACCCACCAGCAGTCCCGCGAGTCCCAGCGCCACCAGCCCGCGCAGCCGGACCTCGTCGAACTGGTCCAGCGCGTAGCCCCACGCGAAGGCCCCGAACGCGGCGGCGACCGCGCCGAGCACGAAGCCGGCCACGTGCCACCACGCCGACACCCGCGTGCGCTCGCGCTTCGCGGCAACCCCCACCGGGTGATACCGCACGACTCCCGGAGCCGGCCCCACCTCCGCCTCCGGCAGGCGGTCGTAGTGCAGTCCGCCCAGGAAATCGTCCTGCTGGGTCACTCTTCCTTGGTACCTCCGGACGAGCCGGAAATCACCCGGAGCAACCAAAAAGAGACCCGGTGGACGCCGTTGGCCACCGGGTCTCACGCCGAGGGGTCTCGGGTGGGAGGGGCTCAGCCGAGGCGGAGCTTCAGCGCCTCCAGCTCGTCGCGCAGCGAGGTCGGCACCTTCTCGCCGATCTTGGCGAACCACTCCTCGATCATCGGGATCTCGGCGCGCCACTCGTCGGCGTCGAAGTCCAGCGCGGCCTCGACGTCCTCGCGCGGCGCGTCCAGCCCGTCCAGGTCCAGCTCGTCGGCGGTCGGCACGTGCCCGATCGGCGTCTCGACCGCGGCGGCCTTGCCCTCGATCCGCTCGACGGCCCACTTCAGCACCCGCGAGTTCTCGCCGAACCCGGGCCACAGGAACCGCTTGTCCTCGCCGCGGCGGAACCAGTTCACGTAGAAGATCTTCGGCAGCTTGTCCGCGTCGGCCGACTTGCCGGTGTCGATCCAGTGCTGGAAGTAGTCGCCCGCGTGGTAGCCGATGAAGGGCAGCATCGCCATCGGGTCGCGCCGCACGACACCGGTCTTGCCGACGGCCGCGGCGGTCGTCTCGCTGGACAGGGTGGCGCCCATGAACACGCCGTGCTGCCAGTCGCGCGACTCGGTGATCAGCGGGATCGTGGTGGCGCGGCGACCGCCGAAGAAGATCGCCGAGATCGGCACGCCCTTCGGGTCCTCCCACTCGGGCGCCTTGATGTCGCACTGGGCGATCGGCGTGCAGTAGCGGGAGTTCGGGTGCGACGACAGCTCCTCGCCGCCGGGCGTCCAGTCCTGCTTCTTCCACGAGGTCAGGTGCGCGGGCGGCTCGCTCATGCCCTCCCACCACACGTCGCCGTCGTCGGTCAGCGCGACGTTGGTGAACAGCGAGTTCCCCTTCTCGATGGTGCGCATCGCGTTGGGGTTGGTGTGGTAGTCGGTGCCGGGCGCGACGCCGAAGAAGCCGTTCTCCGGGTTGACCGCGTACAGCCTGCCGTCCTCGCCGAACCGCATCCACGCGATGTCGTCGCCGAGGGTCTCGACCTTCCAGCCCGGGATGGTCGGCTCCAGCATGGCGAGGTTGGTCTTGCCGCACGCGCTGGGGAACGCCGCCGCGATGTAGTAGGACTTCCGCTCCGGCGAGGTGAGCTTGAGGATCAGCATGTGCTCGGCCAGCCAGCCCTCGTCGCGCGCCATCACCGAGGCGATGCGCAGCGAGTAGCACTTCTTGCCCAGCAACGCGTTGCCGCCGTAACCCGAGCCGAACGACCAGATCATCCGCTCTTCGGGGAACTGCGTGATGTACTTCGTGTCGTTGCAGGGCCACGGGACGTCGGCCTGGCCCGGCTCCAACGGCGCGCCGATCGAGTGCAGCGCCTGGACGAAGTCGGCGTCGTCGCCGAATCGCGCGAGCGCCTTCGTGCCCATGCGGGTCATGATGTGCATCGAGACGACGACGTACTCCGAGTCGGTGATCTCCACGCCCAGCATCGGCTTCTCGGCGTCGAGCGGGCCCATGCAGAACGGGATCACGTACATCGTCCGACCGCGCATGCTCCCGCGGTACAGCTCGGTCATCGTCGCCTTCATCTCGGCGGGGTCCATCCAGTTGTTCGTGGGGCCCGCGTCCCGCGGGTCCACCGAACAGATGAAGGTGCGCTCCTCGACCCGCGCCACATCGGTGGGATCCGACGCCGCCCAGAACGAGTTGGGTTTCTTCTTCAGCGGAACGAAGGTGCCCGCGTCCACGAGCTTGGCGGTGAGCCGGTTCCACTCGTCCTGGGAGCCGTCGGCCCACACCACTTCATCGGGGCAGGTCAGCTCTGCGACCTCGCGCACCCAGGACACCAGGCGCGCGTGGTTGGTCGGTGCGTGGTCGAGACCGGGAATGGTCACTGCCGTCATCTCGTCTCGTCTCCTAGCTGAGCGCCAGCCCACGGTGGACGCCGTTGTCCGGGTGGGACGTCCTCGCGAATGGCTCCGCCCGCCCGGTGGAGGGCGTGCCGTTTAAGGGGATAGACGGAGGTTAGCCGGGTTAATCCCGGGTAACGCACATCTGACCTGTCGGCTGGCTCACAAAACCGATTCTGGAATCGATTCAGCACCCGATCACCACAAATCCGGCTGTGACCTGGGCTTTAGTCGGCGGAATGCAAGGGCGGGCCGGTGCGTCGATCGCCACACGTTCAGGTGACTGAACAGGTAACGCTGCGAGAGCGCTCTCACGGCTGGACGCAAGAATTGCTGCTCCGAAATGACCGGATTTCTCGACCGTTCCAGAAAGGCTGTCCGACGGCGCTTTCAGTTGTCCTGCAAGGGATTCGGTCCGTCCAGCCGGCGGTAGTACTGCACCTGCGGGAACGGGGTGAAGCCCGCGCGCTCGTAGGTGCGGCGCGCCGGGGCGTGGCCGGGATCGCCGCCCGTGCCGACGACGGCCAGCGTCACGCCCGCTTCGCGGAGGCGCTCGACGGCGAACGACGTGAGGGCGGAGCCGATGCCCTGCCGCTGGTGGTCGGGGTCGACGGCCAGCATGTGGATCTCGCCGTCCGCCACCCGGATCGCGACGAAACCCACGGCGCGGTCCTGCAGGTCGGCCACCCACACGGCTGTCGCGTCGTCCCGGCAGACGTCCTCGACGGCTCGGGCCTGCGTCGACTCCCAGTCCGGGAACAGCGCGGTGTAGATCGGAACGCCCAGCACGGCGCGGAACGACTCGAACACCGGAGCCCACGCGCGCAGCGAGAACTCCACGACGGCGCCGATGTCGTCGGCCGTCAACGGGCGGATGGCCATGCGGCCATCATCGCGACAGGCGCACGACCTCCGCACTCGAATTCGCGGTCAGGTCCGCCTCGGCACGGGCGATGGCCGCGTCGAACGCCGCCCGGAAGTCCGCGATCGAGGTGTCCTCCAGTTGGAAGCAGAACTTGTCGTCCGGGCCGAGCAGTTCGAGCACCCCAGTTGTTGACGTTGATCGTGCACACGGCGGCTTCGCCCCGGTCGGTCTGGCACCGGAGCAGCCACTCCCGCCGCTCACGGTCCTTGCGGATCACCCTCTGCGCCATGCTTCTCCTCCTACCTGGTTGTATGTCACTGAACACGAACAGTAACGTCTACCAGATTAGACTTAGCGTGAGACTCCGGACATTCCCCGATGGAGTGAAGTGACCATGGGCCAGGCGCGGCAGACCATCGAGCGGCTGCAACTCGGCCTTGCCCTGACCCGGTTGCGCGACCGGGCCAAGAGGTCCCAGGGGGAGGCGGCCACCGCCATCGGCCGCACCGCCGGTCGGCTCAGCCAGGTCGAGAACGGGCGAGGCGGCCTGGGTCCGGAGGAGTTGGCCAAGCTGCTCGACTTCTACGGCGTCCAGGGGCCGGAACGGGACACCGTCCTCGCCCTCGGCGCGGCGGCCCGGCGACGCGCGAGCCGCCGGGGCTACATCGACAACCTGCCCGAAGCTTTCCAGCGCATGGCGGAACTGCAGTCGGCTGCACATGTGATCAGTTGGTACGAGTGCGGGATCGTGCCAGGGCTGGTGCAGTCACCCGACTACATCCGGGCGATCATGCGGCTGTCGAACTCGATCTACTGGGACAGCTCGGAAGAAGAGACTGTCGAGCGGATCCTCTTCCGCGAGGAGCACCAGCGCCGTGTGTTGGAGGTCGGCTCGCCCAAACAGATCGAGATCGTCTTCACCGAGGACTCTCTCGACCACGTCATCGGCGATGCGGCGGTGATGCGCGGGCAGCTGCTGCACCTGCTCCAACTCATGGAACGGCAGGTGGACATCCGGGTCGTGCCGAACGGGACCGCCAACAACCCGGCGCTCGGCGGTGGCCTGGTGGTGCTCGACTTCCCGCAGGCGACACCGGTCGGCTTCGCGTCGGTTCTGCACGGTCCGTACACCTACTACGATCAGACCGAGGACGTCGAGCCGATGCAACGGATCTTCAGCCGCGTCCGGGAACTGGCGCTGAGCAGCGAAGACACCCGGACGGTGCTGATCGACCGGCTGAAGGAGTCCAGGTGAGCACACGGTGGTTCAAGAGCACCTACAGCTCCGGGGGCAGCAACGGGTGCGTCGAGGTGCGGTTCCGCGAAGCAAGCGTGGGCGTGCGGGACTCGAAGAACGCCGACGGGCCGCGATTGGTGTTCGCGGCCCGTGGGTGGAAGGCGTTCCTGGCGCAGGTCGGATCAGGGGTCAGTTCGGGCTGATCCACTGGCCGGTGACGGAGTCGATGCGGACCACGCCCGACACCGTGACCTTCTCACCCGCGCCATCCGAGCCGTCCGACCAGGCCTCGTCGCTGTCCGGCGTGTACTTGCCGTCCTCGCCGATGCGGCCGTGCTCGACCTCGGTCCACTCCTCGTCGCCGGTGTGCCGCGACACCGTGACCTCGCCGTCCTGGGTGATCTCGGTGGCCAGGTCGGCGCTGCCGTCGCCGTCGGCGTCGGTGAAGAGCCAGGTGTCGCCGTCCTCGTCCTTCACCACCGCGGTGTCGGCGCGGCCGTCGCCGTCGGTGTCCTCGGTGGCGGGCCCGACGTTCTGGTCGGCGCCGCCCTCCATGTCGACCACGATGGCCTTGCCGGCGTTGGTGTTGGTCTGCTCGGACCGGTCGTCCGACGGTTCGACGGCGACCCACTCGCCGGAGTCCTCGTCGAACTCGGCCTGGGCGGTGAGCTCGCCGTCCGCGTCGAAGGAGCTCATCAGGTCGGCGTCGCCGTCGCCGTCGGTGTCGCTGAACGCGAGGTGGCCGCCGTCGTCGGTCTCCACGACCGCGCTCTCCTCGACACCGTCCTGGTCGAGGTCGAAGGTCGCCTCGGCGGTGTACTCCTCGTCGCCGACCGTGACCTTCAGCTCGCCGTCGGCCGCGCCTGTCTCGTCGATGTACACCGTTCCCACCCTCCTGCGTCCTGTACGGGTAGGACTCACGCTATGCCTGTTCGGTTCCGCTGCGGAAGCGCCATCACTCCTTCTCCGGACGTGAACCGACGAGGAGCAGGCAGAACGTCGTCACCGCCGCCACCAGACCGGCCAGCAGCAGCATCGGGTCCAAGCCGTTCGACGGTGGTGGCGCGGCGGCCACCACGTGGGGCGTGGCGGTGGTCGTGGTGGTCGGTGCGGAGGTGTGGGCCGGCGGATCCGCGACGGGTGCTTGGTCGACCACGTGCGGCTGGGTCGTCTCCTCTGTCGTCTTGTCCGGTGTCGTCTCCGCCGGCAGCACGGTGACGCGCGCACGCATGTCGGGGTGCACCGAGCAGTAGTAGTCGTAGGCGCCGGGCAGGGTGGACGTGAAGCTCCACGACTGCCCCTGCGCCAGCAGCGGCGACCCGAGCACGGCGGGCCCTGCCGTCGTGACCACGTCGTGCGGCGCCTGGTCCTGGTTGGTCCAGGTCACCGTCTCGCCGACGCGCACCGTCATCGCCCCGGGCTGGTAGGCGTACTGGGCGATGGTGATCTGGTGGCCTTGTGCGGCGGCAACGGCAACGGCGGCGGGAGCCGACAGGAACAGCAGGAACACGGCGGCGAACACGGCGGCGAACAAGGCGGCGAGCAGGGCGCGCATGAGGTGGTCTCCCAGGAGCGGGGCGACCCGGGCGTCGTCGACCGGGTCGCCGGCTGATCAGCAGGTCGCTTGCGCGAACACCGGGTCGAGCATCTGTTCCAACATCACCGTGTGGGACTTGATGTACTGGTCGAACGCCAGCGCGTCGTCGACCTGCTGCAACGGTGACGTCTCCAGGTGCGCCGCCTTGATGTGGGCGAGGAGTGGCGCGAGCACCTCACCGCTGAGCGCGCTGTTGAGCGCCGGGTCGAGCATCTGGCCCAGCAGCACGGTGTGCGACTTGATGTACTGGTCGAACGCCAGCGCGTCGGTCACCTGCTCCAACGGCGACCTCTCCAGGTGGGCCGCCTTCAGGTGCGCGATGAACGGCTCCAGGGCCTCCCTCGGGACGCACGACGTCGGCGGCTGGCTCGTGGGCGGAGCCGTGGTCGTCGTGGTCGGGTGGGTGGTGGGGTGACCGGTGGTGGGCGGCGTGGTGGTCGTGGTCGCGCCGCCGGTGACGGTGACCGAGCCCTTCATGTCCGGGTGCAGCGAGCAGTAGTACTGGTAGCTGCCCGCCTTGGTGAACGTGAACGTGTAGGACTGGCCCTTCTGCAGGGTGGGCGAGGTGAACTTCTCCGGGCCGGAGGTGACCACCACGTTGTGCGGCGCGGTGTCCTGGTTGGTCCAGGTCACGGTGTCGCCGACAGCGACGGTGAGCGCCGCCGGGCTGTAGGCGTAGCCGGAGATCGTCACCGACTTGGCGGACGCGGCGGCCGGGGCGGCAGCCGGGGCAGCGGCTTGCGGCGCCGCGGCTGCGTGGTGACCTGCCTGGGCGGCGAGGTCGACCTGGGCGGCGGGGGTGGTGCTCGGCGCCGACGTGCCGACGGCGGCCAGGCTGAACACCGCCCCGGCTATGCCGAGGGCGGCCAGGACGAGGGCGAACCGGCCGCCACGCCGTGGTTCCGTGCTGTCCACTGTGGACTCCTTCTTCATTCGGCTCACCGGCCTGGGCTGGCGGTGACGAGGAAGCCCGCTGCGCCGATCACGGCGATCGCGAGCACGGTCTCCAGTGCGACCGAGCGGGCGAACGGCGCGGCGGAGGTTGCGGTGGCGAGGCGGCGGTCGACCCACCTCTTGCTGACCAGACCCGCGGCGAGCAGCACGCCGAACAGGCCGAGCTTGATCGCCAGGATCCGGGCGTAGTCGGTGTCGAGGGTGAAGCCGTTGAGCCGCCACGCCAGCACGCCGCCGGCCACGACCAGCGCGGACACCGAGCCGAGGGCCAGCTTCGAGTAGCGCGGCACCACCTCGGCGAGGGTGGCGAGGTCCCGGCGCGGCAGCACGCCGAGCAGCAGCAGCGCGAGTCCGCCGACCCACAGGCAGATCGCCGCGAGGTGCACCAGCACGGCCACCTGCGCCCACCAGCCGAGATCGGGCACGTGACCGGTCATGCCGCTGGTCCGCAGCACCCCGAACGCGACCGCGCCCGCGCCGACCCGCCAGGGCAACGACGTCACGGCGCGTTCGCCGCGTCGCAGCAGGTCGGCGAGCACGACACCCGCCAGCACCCACAGCAGGCCGCGGGCCACCCACACCCGTCCGAACGGGATGTCCAGGACGGGGAGGACGACGGCCAGGTCGACGTCCGCCGGCGCGACCTGGCCGATCCACGCGGCCTCCAGGAGCAGGCCGGCGACGGTGCCGAGCAGGCCGAGCAGCCAGGCCGCGAGGAGCAGGCGGGCCGGGCGGCGCTCGTTCGCGCCGGACGGCCAGAGGAACGCCAGGAACGCCGCGCCGCCGAAGAACAGGACGGTGCCGGTGTAGTCGACGACCCGGGCCAGGGTGAACCACGACTTCGCGGCGTCGCCCGCCGCCAGCGCGAGGCTCACGGCGCGCTCAGCAATCCGACGACCCGGCCGTCGTCCGGCCGGACGAGGAGGCCGCACCGGTCGCCGAGGAGTCCGTTGAGCCGGGGGTTGTTGGTGCGGGCGATCGGCAGCGCGCCGGTCGACGTGGCCGTGCCGACCACACCGGCGAGGTCCGGCAGGCCGCCGACGCCGCCCACGGCCGTGCCGGGCTGGAGGCCGCCCGGCGCGCCGGTGGGGAGAACACCGGCGAGCGGACCGGTGAGCGGCGTCGGCGTGGCACCCCCGAGCAGGCCGCCGAGTGACCCGAGGGTGCCGGTCAGGGCGCCGAGCGCGCCGGTGTCGGTGAGCGCGGCGGTGTCGGCGAGCAGCGGCAGCGCGCCGGTCAGGTCGGTCACCAGCGGCAGGCCGTCGACCAGCGCGCCGAGCCCGGTCAGCAGGGCGCTGATCGCGTCCACGTCGCACGGCGGCTCGGTCGGCGGCGTGGTGGTCGGTGGTGTCGTCGGTGTGGTGGGGTCCGGGTGGTGGCCGCCGAGGTCCGGGTGGCTCGGCTCGGGGTGGACGGGGTCGGGGTGGGTCGGGTCGGGGTGCGGCACGGCGGTGCCCTGGTGCCGCTGCGGCTGTCCGACGTGGACGGCGGGCGGCGGGTCGGCCGGGTCGGCCGTGCCGGTCACGTGGTCCCGCGGCGGGTGGGCGGTCGACTGCTGGTCCGCCGCCACGGTCGGCGGGCGGCCCAGCCCCGAGGCAAAACCCAGGACGACGACCACCGTGCCGACCAGGCTCGCCGCGACCACTTGGTCCCTGTTGAACTTCATCGCGATTCGCCCCCGAGTCCGGTCAATAACCCGGAATGAGCGAATCAGTCGCACGTGAACGGGCGTGTCGTAATGGTCAAGCACCCGTTAAGTAGACCGCCACGAGATTCGACACAAGGAGCGAGAACTAGGCAACACCACGTTAAATTGCACCCACAACGAGCCTTTGACCTGCGTAAATAATGTCGATCTTAGTCCATTCAGGCGACAGGCCGCATCTATTTCTAAAATGGCTCGTTAATCAGGGTTCGCCATTTGCTAAACGCGGTCGCGCACTGCCCGGATGCGCGCCAGAAGTTCGTCCACCTTCGTCCGGCCGGCGGTGAGCTCGGCCAGCCGACGCGTCACCGCCTGGAGCGCCTTGGTGCGTTCGCCGGCCTCCATGCGCAGCGCCTTGTCGACCTCGCGCAGTTCCGCCTCGATCGCGTCGACCCGCTTGCCCAGCGCGTCGTCCAACGCCAGCGACAGCTGCTGCTCGGCCTCGATCAGCTGCTCGGCCACCAGCTGGTCCACGGTGGACCGCGCGTCCGCGATGGCGTCCGACAGCCACTGCTTGAGGTGCTGCTTGTCGGCCGAGTGCTTCCTGGTCCGGGCCATCCACCAGCCCGCGCCGAGCCCCAGCGCGATGGTCACCGGCAGCACGATCGGGTTCAGCGCCGCCACCCCGAGCCCGGCCAGCGGCAACGCGGCCAGCCGGCCCGCGCCCAACCCGCCGGACACGCCCATGAACACCAGCAGCTTGTCCTCGGCGGTCGGCGCGCGCTTCTCCGGTGGCCGCAGCACGACGGGCGGCGTCACGCCGCGCGCGAACTGCCCCCGGATCACGGCCAGCTCCTCGGGCGAGAACAGGTCGGCCAACGCCGAGTCGGCGACCCGGGACAGCCGCACGCCCAACCCGGCGCTGATCCGCCCCGACACCACCTGCAACGCCGTGTCGACCTCCTGCGGCAACACCGCCAGCCGCTCGCGATCGGCCGAGTCGATGGCCGTGCGGAACCACGTCTGCACGTCCCGCATCTGGCGGCTGACCTCGTGCGCGCCCTCCACCCGCGCCCGCTGCACCTCGCCGCGCAGCCGCACCTGCCAGCTGCGCGTCGACGAACGGCGTTGCGAGTTCAGCTCGTCGCGCCGTCCGCGCAGCGTCTCCGCCTCCTCCTCGCCCGACGACAGCGCCCTCTTGTCCGCCTCGTTGCGCGCGATCAGCTCGTCCAGCACGGTCGCCAGCGCACGCAGCCCGTTGGCCTCGCCGAGCATCGCCGCCCGGCCGACCACCAGCTCCTGCAACGCCTCCTGCAACCCGCCGATCCCGGACCGGTCCCGCAGCATCGCCGCCGCGTCCGGGTTCGGGGCCTTGGCCGCCAGCTCGAACATCCGCGACGACACCGGGTGGAACACCGCGCCGCGGAACCTCGGCGCGTGCTCGGCCAGCAGCGCCTGGTCGGCCTCCAGCACCTGCCGCCAGCCCCGGTACTGGTCGACCTTGGTCAACGCGAACACCACGGTCTCGACGCGTTCGCCGACCGTGCGGAGGAAGTCCAGCTCACCGCGCGTGAACGGGGCCGAGGCGTCGACCACGAACAGCAGCGCGGTCGCGGTCGCGGCGGCTTCGGCGGCCAGCTCGCCGTGCACGGAGTCGAGCCCGCCGACACCCGGCGTGTCCACGACGGAGAGGCGTTCCAGCAGCGGGATGGGCGCCTCGACCTCGACGTAGCGCGGCGGCAGCATGCCCTCGGGCAGCTCGTGCGCCGCCGACACCCAGTTCACGATCTCGGACCGCTCGAACGGCACCGGCGACATCGACCCGGCGTAGCAGGCGCGGGCCGACCACTCCTGGCCGTGCCGGAACACGAGGTAGGTGGCGGTGGCCACCTCGGCGTCCACCGGTGACAGGTTCGGCGTCGCCAGCAGGGCGTTGACCAGCGAGCTCTTGCCCCGGTTCGTCTCGCCGACGACCACGACCGACGCCGGGCCGGCCCGCCGGGTCTCCACGAACGACGCGGCCGACGGGTCGAGCGCGCGGACCAGGTTGGTCAGCTTCTCCCTGGTCTGCCGGACCGCCTGCGGCAGGCCGCTCATCGCGCGGTGTAGACGGTGACGACGGGCGCGCGCAGCGTCCGGCCCCGGTCGGCGAAGCCGACCACCTCGGTCTCGGCCACCACGCCGTCCAGCGACGCGTCGTTCGTCGGCACGGTGCCGCCCGCCTCGTGCCGCGACGGGTCGAACCGCTCGCCGTCGGGCCGCAACGGGGTCACGCCGATCGCCGCCAGGCCTTCTTCGAGCCGTTCCACCACCCCGGCGCTGCGGGCGCGGTCCAGCGCGTAGAGGCACAGCTGCACCAGGGCGCGCCGTTCGGCCAACGCCTGGTCCAGCAGCTCGTCGGCGATGGTCGTCTCCAGCGTCGCCGCGCCCGGGTGCGTCTCCACAGCGTGGTCGGACGCCGTGCCGCCCTGTTCCGTTCCGCTCATCGCCGTCCCCGCAGTTGTTGCCAGATCAGGAAGTACGCCCGGTGCACCACGTGCGCCACCCGGCTCTGCGCGGGCGTGGCGCCGAACGACGCGAAGGAACGCCACCAGCCCGCCCGCTCCAGGGCGTAGGCGATGAGCTCCTGCGGCGGTCTGCCGCGCAGGCCGAGCTGCTCGGCGAGGTCCGGCGAGCTGCCGAACCGCAGCACCTCTTCCACCAGGTCGTTCGGCATGGCCACGGCGCCGGACGCGACCAGCGTCAACGCCTCCAGCAGCCGCAGCTGGTGCGCCTCGGGCTTGGCCAGCAGCACCTCGATCGCGTCGTGCACGCGCTGCCGCTCGTTCGGGTCGCCGGAGGCGGCGGCCAGCGAGGTCACCGACGCCAGCGCGGCGGCGGCCTTGATGCCGTCGGCACGGGACCGGAACACCGCGTTCAGCTTGGCCCGCACGCCGTCCAGCCCCGAGGCGTCGAGCAGCTTGCGGCGCAGCGCGCCCGCGGTGATGCCCGGCTCCGCGTCGATCGCTTCGAGCGCTTTGCCGACACCGTAGAGGTCGAGCTTCTCCAGCAGCCGGGTGCGGGTGCCGACCGGCACGTCGCACTCCCAGCTCACGAACAGGTCGGCGGAGATCAGCATGGTCTCGCGGGTCGCGTCGTCCAGGTCGGCCAGCCGGCGCAGCGCGTCCGCGTCGGCCGAGGTGAAGCCGCCGGTCTCGGTGGACTCGGCGACCAGGCCGATCACCGGCAGCACGTCCGCGACCCGCGGCTTGAGGGTGAGCGCCTGCCGTTCGGCGAGCAGCACGGCCGCCTGCCACGTGTCGCCGTTGGAGCCCTCCACGGTCTCGGCGGCGATCGTGTCGGCCTTGTTCAGCACCGCGATCGCGTTGACCGGTCCCGCCTCGCGGCTCGCGGTCGCGGCGGTGAACGCGGCGAGCGCCTGCTGGTCGTCCGCGCGCACGCCCTGCGTGACCACGTACAACACCGCCTCCGCGCCGGCCACCGCGCTGCGCGACACCGGGTCGAGCTCACCGCCGAGCAACGCCTCGGTGCGCGCCACGGACGCCGCGTCGAGCGAGCCCAGGCCGGGTGTGTCGATCACGGTCAGGTCCCGCAGCACCGCGTTGGTGAGGTAGGCCTCGATGTGCGACACCCGGTCGACGTCGACGCCCAGGTCGGGCGGGATCGAGCCGTTCGCCTCGAACGGCAGCACCTGCTTGCGGCCGTCGGCGAACACCACCTCGATCCGGTCCACCGTGCCGTACTGGAAGCGGGTCACCAGCCGGGTGCACTCGCCGACGTCCGTCGGGGCGACGCGGCGCCCGATCAACGCGTTGACCAAGGTCGACTTGCCGGACTTGATCCGGCCGGCGACGGCCACCTGCAACGGCGCGGACAGCCGCCGCAGCACCTCGCCCAACCCCGCCGCGGTCGCGGGCGAGACCTGGGGGCGCAGGCCGGCGCAGAGGTTCGCGACCGCCGCCGAGAGCGGACCGGCGAGCTGCTTGGCCTGCGTCGTCACGCCGGAGATCGTGCCACGTGCGGGTGGCGCGCGGTTTGCGAACGCGGCGACCGGGGTATTTCCGCGACCGACGAGGGAGGTCACCCATGGAACAGGGATATGCGGTGTTCCTGCTGCTCGGGGTGGTGCTGGTGATGATCGACGGCCAACTCATCTACCGCAGCGGCAAGGGCTACATGAGCCGGGCGTACGGCGACCCGGAAGCGGCCAGGTCGATGACCCGGCTGGCGACCGTGCTGTTCCACCTCGTGGTGCTCGGGCTGCTCGCCATCGTGTCGATCATCTCGGTCAACACCGGCGACCCGGTCAAGGACGTCGTGGTGAAGCTCGGCGTCATGCTCCTGGTCCTGGCGCTGGTGCACGCATTGACGATGATGATCCTCGGCCGCATCCGCGACCGGCAGCTCCAGCAGCAGCTGGCCGACGAGATGTCCGAGGAGCACCGCCAGTACGAGCAGCAGCGGTCCGTGCCGCCGCAGACGCGGGTCGAGCCCGTGCACGGCGCGCCCGCGCCGCGGGTCGAGGCCGAGGTCGAGGTCGACCCCAGGCAGATCAAGACCACCAGGTAGGACCCCGGGGTTTCATCCGCCTGGAGGACTAGGCGGGGGTCAACCCGTGGCGCGACGCGCGGCGTCGCGACCCCTACCTAACCTGGTCACGTGCGGCGGCTGAGCCTGTGGATGCGAGCGCACCCGGTCTTCGGGGATTCCCTGATGGCCGGGGTGCTGCTCGTGTTCGAGCTGGGCGTGCTGGCGGCCAACCAGTCGGCGGTGAGGGTCTCCACGCTGCTGTTCGTGGGCGCGATGATGATCGTGCCGGTCGTGTTCCGCCGCAAGCACCCGCTCGGCTCGTCCTACGTGATCCTGTTCGGCGGGGCGATCCAGCTGCTCACCCACGGCGACCTCCAGACCGGGCTGCCGATCCGGTTCGCGGACTTCTCGCTGGCGATCGCGCTGTACACGATCGTCGCCTACGTCGGCAGGCGGCAGGGCCTGCTGTACGCGATCTGGCTGGCGATCGGCACGTTCGTGTGGGCGCTGTGGCCCATGGGCGCGGGCGTCGAGGCCGCGTTCATGGTGTTCGTGATCGCGGTGGTGTTCGGGTTCAGCTGGGCGATGGGCGAGTTCGTCGGCGCCCGCCGCGCCTACAACCGGGAGCTGGAGCAGCGGCTCAAGCTGCTGGAGACGGAACGCGACCAGCAGGCGCGGATCGCGGTCGGCGAGGAGCGGTCCCGGATCGCGCGCGAGCTGCACGACGTGGTCGCGCACGCGGTGAGCGTGATGGTGGTGCAGGCCGACGGCGCGAGCTACGCGATCAGGAGCAACCCGGACCTGGCCGAGGCCGCCGTGCGGACCATCGCCGACACCGGGCGGCAGGCGTTGACCGAGCTGCGGCGGCTGCTGGGCGTGCTGCGGTCGGAAGACCAGTCCGGCACGCAGTGGGTGCCCCAGCCCGACGCGGGCGACCTGCACGAGCTGGCCGAGAACTGCCGGGCCGCCGGGCTGCCCGTCCGGCTGGAGACGCTCGGCGACCTCTCCGCGCTGCCCGCGGGCCTGGGGCTCGGTGTCTACCGGATCGTGCAGGAGGCGTTGACGAACACGCTGAAGCACGCGGGCGCGGGGGCCTCGGCGGCCGTCCGCGTCACCCAGGCGGGAGATCGGGTGGAGGTGGAGGTGGCCGACGACGGGTTCGGCACGCCGCACGACCTGGTCGCGGTGTCGGGGGGCAACGGGCTGATCGGCATGCGCGAGCGCGCCGGCGTGCTCGGCGGCACGCTGGAGGCGGGCCCCAACCCCGGCGGCGGGTGGCGGGTCCGGGCCGTGCTGCCGTTGGCGCCGTCGTAGGGTGCCGGTCTGGCTGGGAAAGGTGACTTCGTGATCCGGGTACTGCTCGTGGACGACCAGGAGCTCATGCGCATGGGCTTCCGGATGGTGCTCGGCGCGCAAGAGGACGTCGACGTGGTCGGCGAGGCGGCCAACGGGCTCGACGCCGTGCAGCTGGCCGAACGGCTGCGGCCGGACGTGGTGCTGATGGACGTGCGCATGCCCGTGCTCGACGGGGTCGAGGCGACCAAGCGGATCGCCGAGGCGGGCACCGCGAAGGTGCTCGTGATGACCACGTTCGACCTGGACGAGTACGCGTTGTCGGCGTTGCGCAACGGCGCGTCAGGGTTCCTGCTGAAGGACACGCCGCCGGGCGACCTGGTGTCGGCGTTGCGCGCGGTGGCCAGCGGCGACGCCGTGGTGTCGCCTTCGGTGACCAAGCGGCTGCTGAGCCGGTTCCTCGGCGAGGGCGGCGGCGAGCTGCGCGACGCGGCGGTGCTGGAGGCGCTGACCGAGCGGGAGCGCGAGGTGCTCGTGCTGATCGCCAAGGGGCTGTCGAACACCGAGATCGCGCGGAAGCTGTTCCTGTCCGAGGCCACGGTGAAGACGCACGTCGGGCGGATCCTGGCGAAGCTCGAACTGCGCGACCGCGTGCAGGCCGTGGTGCTGGCCTACGAGACGGGACTCGTCCGACCCGGCGACGTCTGACCGGGCCGGACGCGTCCCGTGCCGGTCACCGGTACTTCGACACGTCCGCCGTCGTCGGGTCGACGCCCGCCTTGAAGACCTCCTCGTACCAGCGGCCCCAGTCCGGCTGCGAGCCGTCCAGGTCGGTGAACCCGTACTCCCGCATGAGGGTCCACGAGGCGAGCGCCTTGCCGGTGAACCGGTGGCGGTCCGGGTCGGCGGCCAGCGCCGCCACGCCGCGGCCCACGTAGCGCGGCGTCTCCGACATCGCGTAGTGCGGCTCCTTCGCGATCGCGTCGCGCCAGTTCGCCTCGGTCACGCCGAAGTGCTCCAGCATCTGCTCCGACCGCAGGAAACCCGGCGTGACGGCGACCGACGTGCCGCCGAACGCCGCCAGCTCCTTCGCCATCACCGTGCCGATCCGCCGGATCGCGACCTTCACCGAGTCGTAGGCGAGCGACTCGCTGTAGAAGTCGTCGCTGTCGCCGTCGGTCACCTCGACCAGCAACCCGCCGGGCTTGCGGACCAGCAGCGGCAGCAGGCGGTGCAGCGTGACGAAGTGCGCTTCCATGCTGTTGCGCCACATCCGCAGCTGGCGGTCGAGGTCCTGCTCCCAGAACACCTTGAACTCGGTGTCCGCCTCGCCGCCCCAGACGTCGTCGACCAGGACGTCCAGCTGGCCGTCCACTTCGGACTCGACGCGGGCGCGGAACGCGTCCACGTCCGCCGGCACGGTGAAGTCGCACCGCACCGGGATGCCCCGGCCGCCCGCCGCCGTGACGAGCTCCGCCGTCTCCTCGATCGTCTCGTCCCGGCCGATCGGCGACTTGTGCCCGCGCGTCGACCGCCCGCCGACGAACACCGTCGCACCGGCCGCACCCAACTCGACCGCGATGGCACGCCCCGCGCCCCGCGTCGCCCCCGTGACCGCCGCGACCTTGCCCTCCAACGCCGACATCATCTCCCCTTCCAAGCGTCCAGCACCGCGTCCACGTCCTCCGCCAGCCGGTCGGCCAGCTCGCCGCGCGGCCGGACGGACCAGTCCATCGACACGCCGTAGAGCAACCCCGTGAGCACCCTGGCCGCGTGTTCCGGTGACGGGCCGTGCGGGAGATCCACCCGTCGGGTGAGTTCCACCACGGTCCGCTCGGTCGCCGCGTACAGCTCGGCGAGCAGCGCCCGCAGCTCCGGGTCGATCAGGTCGACACCGAGCTGGGCCAGGTGGTTCTGGGCCTCGGCCGGGTCCACCACGCCCTCGAACCAGGTCAGCAACGCCGCCCGCAACCCGTCGACCGGGTCCTGCGCCGAGGCCGCCGCGGCGTGCATCCGCCGCACGTTCCCGTCCATGGTCTGCCTGGTCAGGGCCTGGAGCAGGCCGCTCTTCGAGCCGAACCGGCCGGCCACCGTGCCCACCGAGACGCCCGCCCGCTCGGCCACGTCGGCGATGGTGAACCCCGGCCCCTTGCGGCCGATCACCTCCGCCGCGGCGGCCAGCAGCCGTTCGTCCGTGATCGTCTTCGGTCGTGCCACGGCATTATTGAACCACGGTTCAGTAACCGTCGCCCAGTAGGGTGACACCAGTGACCTGGAGACCACGCCTCATCGCCCTGGACATCGACGGCACGATCACCCCCGTGGGCCGCGAGGACGTCGCACCGGCCGTGCGCGCGGCCATCGGCCGGGCCGTGGACCACGGCGCGCACGTCGTCCTCTCCACCGGCCGCAGCCTGGTCGGCACCCGGCCGGTCATCGACGACCTCGGCCTGCGCGAGACCACCGCGATCTGCTCCAACGGCGCGGTCTGGTGGGACACGAGGACCCGCGAGGTGATCCGGAAGGTCGAGTTCGACCCCGGGCCGTCGGTCGAGCGCCTGCGCGCCCTGCTGCCCGACTCGGTGTTCGCGGTCGAGCTGACCGGGGTGGGGAACCTGGCGCTCGGCCGGTTCCCGGACGGCGACCTGTGGGGCGAGGTGCGCGAGGTGTCGTACGGGGAGCTGGTGGCCACGGCGACGTCCCGGCTGGTCATGCGCTGGGTCGGCCGCACGCCGGAGGAGCTGGCGCTGCGGATGCTCGACGTCGAGCTGCCCGGCGTGACGGCGTCGTGCGACCACAACGAGCCGTGGCTGACGCTGTCGCCCCCCGGCGTGACCAAGGGCGCGGCCCTGGAGGACCTGCGGGCCGAGCTCGGCGTGCCCGAGGAGGACACGCTGGCCATCGGCGACGGCTCCAACGACGTGGAGATGCTGCGGTGGGCCGCGCACGGCGTCGCGATGGGACAGGCGCCGGTCGCCGTCCGGGAGGTCGCGGACGCGGTCACCGGCACGATCCTCGACGACGGCGCGGCGGCCGTGCTGGACCGGTACTTCGCCGCGTAGTCGCGGTGCCCTGGCGGCGGGCCGGCCCGCCGCCAGGACAGCGCGCTCAGACCACTACTTCTTGGTCTTCTTCTTCGGCTCCTCCGCCTTCTTCTTCGGCTCCTGCTTCTTGGGCACGGTCTCGGCCTTCGTGCCGGTGCCGCGCACCTTGGCGAGCCGGTCCTTGACGCAGGTGTCGTAGCCGCCGCAGACCTTCGAGGCGGCCTCGTACTGCTTCTTCGCCACCGCCGGGTCGATCTTCTTCTCGGTCGGCTTCGTCGTGACCTTCTTGGTCTCGATCGGCTTCTTCGGCTCGACGGTCTTCTTCGTCGTGACCTTCTTGGGCTTGGTCGGCGTCTTCACCGGCTTGGCCGCGGCCTTGGCCGCCCGGAGCTTCTTCACGCGGTCCGTCACGCACGTGTCGTAACCGCCGCACTCGCGCCGGGCCTGCTGGTACAACGGGTCCGCGTTCGACTTCCTGGCGTTCCCGTCCGCCTTCGCGATGTCCTTCGCGTTCTTGTCACGCAACTTCTTCACGCGATCCGTCACGCACGTGTCGTAACCGCCGCACTCGCGCCGGGCCTGCTGGTACAACGGGTCCGCGTTCGACTTGTCGGCCACCTTCTTCGCGGCGGCGAGGGCATTCCGGTGCGCGATCAGCCTCTCGCCGAGCATGAGCGCCGTGTTGTGCGAGAACTCCTGCCGCGGCCGCACCATCTTCTCGACGGGGTTGAGCTTCTTGCCTGCCAGGTAGTGGTCGATCATCCGATCGCGCAGCTTGGGGTCCTTCAGCGCTTTCTGGTACCACTCCTCCTGCCGCCGCGCCATGTCGCCGACGACGACCTGGGTCATCACGCCGCCGTAGATGTCACCCACCATGCCGCTGCGGCCGCCGCGCACACCGGTCGGCACGCGCACCTTGGGGCCGACCACCGGCAGCGACCCGGTCTTGACCGGCGTCTTGGTCTTCACCGGCGTCTTGGTCGACGGCGTCTTGACCGGCGTCTTGGTGACACCGGACGACGGTCCCAGCGGCTTCTTCGGGTCCTTCTCGGCCGGCGTGCCGCCGGTGTCGTCGCCGTCGTCGCCGTCCTTGTCCTTCTTCGCCTTGCGCTTGCGCCACTCGTCCAGGCAGGTCGCGGCGCACTCGATCGCGCCTTGGGCGTACGTCTTGGCCGAGATGTCCCCCGGGTTCTCCTCGTCACCCCCGAAGTACTTCTTGGCGAGGCACTTGAAGACGCACCGGATGATCTCGTTGCGCTCGGACTTGCTCATCCTGCTGTCGAGCTCGAGCCAGACCGAGATGGTCTTCCCGGTGACCTTGTTCTTGGCCGTGACGAGCGTCTGCGTCACGGGGCCGCGCTTGATGTGCTTGGCCACGTGCGGTGTTTCGAAGATCCCGGCATCGCGGTGCTTGCCGGGTTTGCCGAACACCGGCGGCCAGATGCTCGGCCGGCCCGGTTCGCGGTGCTTGCCGGTGTGCTTCTTGGGCTTGCGGTGGTCGGGCTTGTCCGCGTCCCCGCCGGGGTCGGCGGACGACGACGGCGGTGGCGGAGGGGGCGCGGCCATCGCGACCGGTCCCGACAGCATCACGCCCCCGGCGACCGCCGCGGCCACCAGCACGGCCAGGCCCCGCTTCACGCGGTCCGGCCACGGCGACCGTGCCACGTCCGCCGCTTCGATGTGGTCCGACATGTCGGTCACCACCCGCCGGAGAACGCGGGCGCGATCTCGACCTCGTCGGCGCCGACCCCGGACACCAACGCCCCGTGGTCACCCGACCAGGTGATCTCGGGTCCGGTGGCACCGAAGGTGCGCGTCGCCTCGTGGCCCGCCTCGGCGGAGGGCTCCACCACGGGCGCGATCTCGTGCTCGCCCGCGTGGAAGTGCTCGAAGTCCGGCGGGGCCGGCGAGTACGGCTCGCCCTCCGGCGACCCGCTCTCCGACACCCTGGTGCCGAACGACTCGACGACCGGGGACTCGACGACCGGGAACTCGATGGCCGGCGACTCGACGGCCGGCGGAGCTAACAGCGTCTCGACCGGCTCGGTGGCGCGGTCGGCCGGGGCGGTGACGTCCGCGACGGTCTCCTCCACCGCGTCCGGCACGGCGACGTCCGACCCCACATCCGGCACGACATCGGCCACGACGTCCGGCACGACCGCCCGCAGGGCGGCCACCTCGGCGTCCAGGTCCGCGACCGCGTCCGCGACGGCCACGAGTTCGGCCACCTCCGCGCCGTCGACCAACGGCGCGTGCGCCGGCTCGACAGGCGCCTCGACCACGACGGGCGCGGACTCGACCGGGACCTCGACCGGCACGTCCGCCGGGACCTCCGCGGGCTCGTCGACGGGCGGCGTCGGCTCGGTCGGCGCCAGGTCGTCCTCGGTGATCGTGGGGAAGTCCTCGTCCGAGGGCGGCACCTCGACCGCGGCGGGCGACGAGGTCGCGGTCTCGAAGGAGACGCGGGCCGCGTCGGCGCCGTGCGAGGAGCCGACGATGTACGCGACGGCGGCCACCGCGGCGGCCGACGTGAACATCAGGGCGATCCCGAGCCATCGGCCGCGCGGCGAGAACCGCGCCCCCGGTGGGTCGGTCGGTGGCGTGGCCGGCCTTCGCCGTGACGCCGGTACCGATTTCCGTGACATGTGTCCGGGCCTCCCTCCTCCCACCGCCACCGGGCGCGCGAACGGCCCTGGGAGATGACGGCGGGGGATGGGAGCCAGGCAAGCAGTCCCGGTGACCGCGGGGCAACGGATTCGGGCGTACGGGACAGTCCCGGACACCCGGACAGCGCGATCAGCGCAGGTCGGACGCCTACGACCCGGACACGGGGACACAGCGGCACGGCCGCTAGGGAGCCACCTCGGTCTTGGCGACGACCACGGCCTCGCGGACGCGGACGACCACCTCGCCCGGCCCGCCGTTCAGCTCGGCGAACTCGTTCGCCCGGCCCGCGCCCATGTACCGGGCGCCGATGCGGCCCGCCCAGTAGCGCACCTGCTCGGGGTCGTCCTCGACCTCGGCGCGGCCGGACACGGTGACGAAGGCGAACGGCGGCCGTTCGTCGTCCAGGCAGACCGAGACCCGGCCGTCGCGCCGGATCGCCCTGCCCTTGATCGACCCCAGGTTGGTGGTGAACACGAGCGTGCCGGCGTCGAGGTCCACCCAGACGGGCGTGACGTGCGGCGACCCGTCCGCGCGGACGATCGCGAGCTTGCCGGTCCGGGCGGGCGCGGCCGACACGAACTCGCGCCACCAGCCCTCGGGTGCGTCGGTGTGAGCCATGACCGCACACCGTAGAGGCATCCCATCCCTGAGAACGAGGCGGTGAACGCCTAGGGGACAACTCAGGGTGAACACGGATTACTACGACCGAGGTAGCTACCACGATAAGACTGAAGTCGCACTGACGAGTCAACTACAGACCGATGTGCTCGACCCGGTGGACCGGGCAAGGTTCAGCCTAGTCCGGGGGATGTGTCGTCCAGGGGAGAAGTCATGATCGAGGCTATCGGCCTCACCAAGCGCTACGGGAAGACGGTGGCGGTGGACAACCTGTCCTTCACCGTCGAGCCCGGCAGGGTCACCGGGTTCCTCGGTCCGAACGGCGCGGGCAAGTCCACCACCATGCGCATGATCCTCGGCCTCGACCGGCCGAGCGCCGGCAAGGTGCTGATCGACGGCAAGCCGTACGCGCAGCTCGACCGCCCGCTGCGGACCGTCGGCGCGCTGCTCGACGCCAAGTGGGTGCACCCCAACCGCTCCGCGCGGGCCCACCTGCAGTGGCTGGCGAAGTCCAACGGCCTGCCCGACCGCCGCGTCGACGAGGTGCTGGACATGGTCGGCCTGACCAAGGTCGCCAAGCGCCGCGCGGGCGGGTTCTCCCTCGGCATGTCCCAGCGGCTCGGCATCGCGGGCGCCCTGCTGGGCGACCCGAAGGTGCTGCTGTTCGACGAGCCGGTCAACGGCCTGGACCCGGAGGGCATCCTCTGGATCCGCCAGTTCATGCAGGGCCTGGCCGCCGAGGGCCGCACCGTGCTGGTGTCGAGCCACCTGCTGTCGGAGATGGCGCTGACCGCGCAGGACCTCGTGGTCATCGGGCGCGGCAAGCTCATCTCGCAGTCCAGCACCACCGAGTTCGTCGAGCGGTCGACCGAGAACACCGTCCGGGTGCGCAGCCCGCACGCGGACAAGCTGGGTGCGATGCTCATCGACAAGGGCTTCACCGTGCGTGAGGACTCCGACGGCTCGCTCACCGTGTCTGGTGCCCTCAGCGACGAGATCGGTGACATCGCGGCGGGCAGCGGCGTGGTGCTGCACGAGCTGAGCCCGCAACGAGGTTCGCTCGAGCAAGCGTTCATGCAGCTCACGGGCGATTCTGTCGAGTACCACGCCGAACTCGCCGAGACGGGGAAGTGACCACCGATGACTCTGCTCGCCGTTGAACGGATCAAGCTCTTCTCCACCCGCTCGCCCTGGTGGTGCATGCTGCTGGCGGTCGGCCTGACCGTCGGCCTCGGTGCGATCTTCGCGCTGAACTGGGGCGGCCCGATGCCCGTGATGGGCACGGTGATCGTCTACAACTTCGGGCTGTACGTGGTCATGGTGATGGCCGCGCTGGCGGTGACCACCGAGTACCGCTTCGGCACCATCAAAGCGACGTTCCAGGCGGTGCCCGACCGCATCTCGCCGATGATCGCGAAGGCGGTCGTCGTGATGCTGCTCTCGGGCGTGGTCGGCCTGGTCGCCGCGTTCGGCTCGTGGGGCCTGAGCCGGGCCATCGCCGACGACGCCTCCGGTCTGGCGCTGGACTCCGCCGCCGACTGGCGGCACCTCGTGGGCGTCGGCCTGGTCTTCGCAGCGGGCGCGCTGCTCGCCCTGGGCGTGGGCGCGATGGTGCGGCACACCGCGGGCGCGGTCTCGATCATCCTGGTGTACGCGCTGGTCGTGGAGAGCCTGGTCGGGCTCATCCCGAACATCGGCGACGACATCCAGAAGTGGCTGCCGTTCCTGGTGGCCCAGAAGTTCATCCTCGGCGACCCGGACACGGGCGGCATCCCGGCCGGCGAGGGACCGCCGGTGGTCGGCGAGCTGAGCCCGTGGGGTTCGTTCGCGTACTTCGCCGGCATCGCGCTGGCGATCTACATCATCTCGCTCGTCGTGGTGAAGCGGCGGGACGCGTAACGGGCAGGCCCGCGCGACCGGCATTCGGGGGCCGGCGCGCGGGCAGCCGGGGGAAAGGGGGAGCTCGGGTCACCTTCGGGGGGTGGCCCGGGCTCTTCTGCTTCAGGTATTGCCACCAGCGTTTGATCGGACGGGAGATGTCATGATCGAAGCGACCGGCCTCACCAAGCACTACGGCAGGACCGTGGCCGTGGACGACTTGTCGTTCACCGTGCAGCCGGGCCGGGTCACCGGCTTCCTCGGCCCGAACGGCGCGGGCAAGTCCACCACCATGCGGATGATCCTGGGCCTCGACAACCCCACCCGCGGCAAGGTCACCGTGAAGGGGCGCGACTACCGGTCGCTGCACGAGCCGCTGCGCGTGGTCGGCGCGTTGCTCGACGCGAAGTGGGTGCACCCCAACCGCTCCGCGCGGGCCCACCTCAACTGGCTGGCCCGGTCGAACCGGATCCCGGACCGGCGCGTGGACGAGGTGCTGGACATGGTCGGCCTCACGCAGGTCGCCAAGCGCCGCGCGGGCGGCTTCTCGCTGGGCATGTCCCAGCGCCTCGGCATCGCGGGCGCGCTGCTCGGCGACCCCGAGGTGCTGCTGTTCGACGAGCCGGTCAACGGCCTGGACCCGGAGGGCATCCTCTGGATCCGCCAGTTCATGCACCGGCTCGCCGACGACGGCCGCACCGTGTTCGTGTCGAGCCACCTGCTGTCGGAGATGGCGCAGACCGCGCAGGACCTGATCGTCATCGGGCGCGGCAAGCTGATCTCGCAGACCAGCACCGAGCAGTTCATCAAGGACGCCACCGAGGACACCGTCCGCGTCCGCTCGCCGCAGCTCGACCGGCTGCGCGAGCTGCTCGACGGACGGGCCCGCGTCGCCGAGGCCGCGGCCTCCGACGGCGCGCTCGTCGTGCACGGGGTGGAGCCCGCGTTCATCGGCGAGCTGGCCGCGTCGAACGGCATCACGCTGCACGAGTTGAGCCCGCAACTCGGTTCGCTCGAAGAGGCGTTCATGCAACTCACGAAGGAATCCGTGGAATACCACGCGACCGAGTGACCGGTGCGCCGCCGCGGTACCGGAAACCGATTCGCCGACCGCGCCCGCGGGTCAGAACCGGTCGTTGCGCCAGAAGTCGTCGGACGGCGGCGGGATTTCGGTGACGACCGGCGCCGGCGCGCGCCGGATCCGACTGCGCCGGGCCAGCAGCACGCTCACCGCCGCCACCACGACCCCGACCGCGGTCAGCCCGCCGAACGCCACCAGCAGCCGACCGCCCCCGTCCACCTCGGACGGCGGCGCGGCGGCGTCCTCGCCCGACGGGGGCGCGGGTTCGGCCGAGGTCGTGCGCGGCGGCGGCGCCAAGGGGTTGCGCTGCACCGGCGGCACGTCGGCGGTCAGCGCGGCGACCGGGTTGACCTGCCCGAACCCGGTCACGTTGTCCCGGCCGGGCGCGAGCAGGTCGGTGGCGGTGGCGATGAGCCGGTTCACCACGTTGCCCGCGTCCAGGTCGGGGTAGCGGGCGCGCACCAGCGCCGCCGCGCCCGAGACCAGCGCCGTCGCCGCGCTCGTGCCGTCCACCTCGGCGTAGCCGGTCTCCACGACCGACACCGGCACGGCGGTGACGATGCGCTGCGCGGGCGCGGCCAGCACGGTCTCCGGGCCGGTGTTCGACTCCGGCCACGGCCCGTTGCCCTCGATCGTGCCGGAGACCGCGATGACGCCCTTGATGTTGGCGGGCGCGCCCACGTGCTCGTCGCCGTCGTTGCCGGTGCCGGCGACCACCACGGCGTCGTTGTCGAACGCGTAGTTGACCGCGCGCAGCAGGTCCGGGGTGAGCGTCGCGAGCGAGGTCAGGGACAGGTTGATGACGTCGGCACCCTGGTCGACGGCCCAGGTCACGCCCTCGGCGACGGACGCGGTGGTGAACTTGTCGCCGTCCGCGCCGACCGAGACCGGCATGATCATCGCGCCGGGCGCGACGCCGAGCGCGCCGCCGTCCACCGCCCGGCCGGCGATCAGCGTCGCCATCGCGGTGCCGTGGCCGTCGTTGTCCTCGGTGCCGTCCGTGCCGCTCGCCGAGCCGAACCCGGCGCCGGGCAGCAGCGCGCCCGCGAGGTCCGGGCGGGTGTCGTCCACGCCCGAGTCGACCACCGCGACGACCACGCCGTCACCCCGCGTGGTGGCGTGCGCGGCGGACACCCCCAAGGCGGCCAGGTGCCACTGCCGCTCCTCGATCGTCTGCGCCCGCGCCACGCCCGGTACGACCATCGCGATCAAGATCGCGGCGGCCACCGCTCTCCCCGTCACCAATTCCCCCTGTGTTCGGGATCACAGATATTCCAGGTCAATCATGTTTCACAGTTCTTGATTCGGGCAAGCGGAGTAAGGCGTTCGTTAAGACGTCGTGAACTCCGGCACAGCCCCATGACAAGCGGATCTGAACCCGGTCAGATGGAAAGCGCGAATCGTGAGGCAGGCGCCTGCCCGCACACGAATTCGGATACCCCCCGTCAAGGAACCCCCCGGAGGTGAACCCGTGACGGTGCTCGATCCGAACCTGAACGCCGAGAACTCGGCTACCGGGTCCAAGGAGCTGCCACGGCAACGCGACCACGCCCTTCGCGTCGAACCGATGTTGGCGTTGGAATGGTCGCACGCGATCGAAGCCGCGGGAGGGGTCGGTGTCGCCGACTCACCCGCACAGACGCGTCGGGCCTGGATCCACAGGGCCGACGAACAGCAAGTGCTCGCCATGTTCCGCGCGGTAGGCCCCGACGCACCCGCACCTTGGTGGCTCAGGGCCCTGGACCGGGGCCGCATCGCCTCGCGCGCGGCGGCGTTCGCCCTGGAGGACGAGGTGACCCGGTTGCTGGGCAGCCGACCGGGTTGGGTGTTCGTCCCGTGGGCGACCGAGGGCGAGGTCGGCTACTGGGAGTTCGTGCCGTCCGAGAGCGGCGTCTACGGCCCCGCGGAGCCGACCACCGTGCAGTTCACCGACCGGCACCCCGGTTTCGTGGACCTGCTCCCCGCGCACCGGGGCCCCGGTCAGCGCCAACCCATCGAGTTCACCCCGGCCGAGCTGCGCGAGCAGATCGAGGACCTGGAGAACATCGCTTAGCGCACCACCTAGGCTGTACGCCCGTGACGTCCAGCCGCCAGCGACCGCCGCACCACCGATCCGTCGTCAGCTACGTCCAACGCGGCGAACGGATGACCGTGGGGCAGCAACGCGCATGGGACCGCCACTGGGAGCGCTTGGGCCACGAGGTCAAGGCGCTCCCGGCCGGTCCCGTGCACTTCGACGAGTGGTTCGGGCGCGAGGCGCCCGTCGTGCTGGAGATCGGTTCCGGGATGGGTGAGACCACGTCGCAGCTGGTCGCCGCCGCGCCCGAGGTGAACTACGTGGCCGTCGAGGTCTACAAGCCCGGCCTGGCGCAGCTGCTGCTGCGCGCCGAGGCGCTCGACGTGACCAACCTGCGGGTCCTGCGCGGTGACGCCGTCGACCTGCTCACCGAGCACGTGGAGCCCGCCTCGCTCGCCGAGGTGCGGATCTACTTCCCCGACCCGTGGCCGAAGAAGAAGCACCACAAGCGCCGGCTCGTGCAGCCGGAGTTCGTGGGGCTCGTGGCGTCGCGCCTGCGGCCCGGCGGCACGTTGCACCTGGCGACGGACTGGGAGGAGTACGCCGAGCAGATGCTCCGGGTGTGCTCGGCCGAGCCGCTGCTGCGCAACCGGTTCGACGAGTGGGCGCCGCGGCCGGAGTGGCGGCCCGTGACGAAGTTCGAGCAGCGCGCGGTCGAGGAGGAGCGGATCAGCCACGACCTGATGTTCGAGCGGATCGAACTCACCTGACCGTGGCATGAAGTTGCGGTCCCGGGCGGCCGATGCGACGACTGCGGGTGGATGCGTCACCGGATCGGGTGGGATTTGTCGATCACCCGATGTGCCCCGTCTGGCAGTGACGTGTGACACCGATCCGCAACTACGGTTGCCGCCCGTGACCGCAGTAAGCAACGAACCGATAACGTTCGACGTGGACGCGGCGGAGGGCTTCCTCCGCATGTTCCACATCGCCCACCCCGAAGCCGGGCCCGTCGGACCGCGCCTGGCCCGGGTCCGCGACGAGATCGCCGAGACCGGCTCCTACCGGCACACCGCCCACGAGCTCGCCTACGGCGCGCGGATCGCCCTGCGCGACTCCGGCTGGTGCACCAGCGGCGTGCCGTGGCGCCGGCTCAAGGTCCGCGACCTGCGCGGTCTGCGCAACGCCGCCGCCGTGGCGGCCGAGTGCGTCGAGCACCTGCGCCAGGCGACCAACGGCGGCGAGATCCGCCCGCTGGTCACGGTGTTCGCGCCGGACACGCCGGACACGCCGGGGCCGTGCATCTGGAACGAGCAGCTGATCCGGTACGCGGGCCACGCCGACGGTTCGGGCGACCTCCGCTACCGCGGGTTCACCGACGCCGTGCGCGCGATGGGCTGGCAGCCGCCCGCGCCGCCCGGCCGCTTCGACCTGCTGCCGCTGGTGGTGGAGACCGCGCACGAGGGCGTGCGGCTGTTCACCGTGCCGCCGGACGTGGTGCACGAGGTGGCCCTCGAACACCCGGAGCTGCCCTGGTTCGGGCAGCTCGGCCTGCGCTGGCACGCGGTGCCCGTGATCAGCAACATGCGGCTGACCATCGGCGGCGTCACCTACCCGGCCGCACCGTTCAACTCGTGGTTCGTCGGCTCCGAGATCGGCGCCAGGAGCCTGGCCGACGAGAACGCCTGCGGCGCCGCCCGGTCCGTCGCCGAGGCCCTCGGCCTGGACACGTCCACCGAGCGCTCGCTGTGGCGCGACCGCGCCGTGGTCGAGCTGAACCGGGCCGTGCTGCACTCCTTCGACCGCGCCGCCGTCACCATCACCGACCACCACGCCGAGTCGCGGCACCGGCTGTCGTGGCTGCGCTCGCGTCAACGCCACTCCGGCAACCGCCCCGCGTTCCGGCTCGATCCCGCGGCGGCCCGCCGCGCCCGCGCCGGCGGACCCGCCCGCGTCTCCCCCGCCCCCGTGGAGACGACCCGACCGCACTCACCCGGACGCCTCGCCGAACTGCTCCGGCGACGCGTCGAGGGTTTCGACGACTGAGCCGAGGTTCACCCCGGCTCAGCGCTGGGAATCGATCAACACACCGGCCAGCGCCATCAGGACCAGCACCAGCAGGCCGAGCACCGCTCCCGCCCAAGTGGCGACCACTCCGAACATGGTGTTCCTCCCGTTCCCCGACTCACCACTCAAGAGTCACCCCGGGATTCGTCATCCGACATCGGCCACTGGTGTGTTTAACCGGGCGTTCGGGTCAGCCTCCCGGTTGACGACCCACCCGACCGGGGTCGGACGCGCCACGCGCCGCGACCACCTACGGTGAGGTCCCGTGGAGAGCACTCAGCTCGGGTGGCGGGCCCTGCTCCGCCGCCAGTGGCCGCTGGCGTGCGCCCTGCTCTTCCTCGTCGGCGGCGAGTTCCTCGGCGAGGTCGGCTGGTGGCACCTGCCCGGCGCGCTCGTGGTGTGCGCGCTGGCCGTGCTCGCGCCCCGGCGCCCGTTCGACGCCGCGCTGACCGCCGCGACGGCGGTGGTGGCGAGCTCGATCTTGCTGCGCGCGGCGGGTGTCGCGCCCGTGACGCCGATGATCGGCGGCCTGGTGGTGGCCGAGGTCGCGGCGCTGATGGCGATCGTCGCGGTGGTGGTGCGGCACGTGCCGGCGGCGCGCGCGGTGGCCGGGGTCGTCCTGCTCGTCGCGGTGTCGGCGACGGCCGCCGTCGTGCGGCCGGAGTACCGGTCGCCGTACTGGTCCGACGACTACAGCGGTCCGGGGTTCTGGGCGCAGACGGTGTTCGGCGCGGTGCTGCTGGCGCTGTCGGTCGGCACCGGGCTCTACTTCCGCGCCCGCGACCGGGAACGCGCGACCGCCGTGCGGGCCGAGGTCGCGGCGGCGCAGCACACCGAGCGGATGGCGCTGGCCCGCGAGCTGCACGACGTGATCGCGCACTACGTGACCGGGATGGTCGTGCACGCGCAGGCGGCGCAGGCCGTGCCGTCGGCGGCGCAGGAGGCGTTGCCGATCATCGTGCGCAGCGGCAACGAGGCGCTGGCCGAGATGCGCCGCCTGGTCGGCACGTTGCGCGACACCGAGGCCGACGCGCCGACCGCGTCCAGCGACCTGGCCGACGACGTGCGCGGTGTGGTGGAGCGGTCCGGTCAGCACGTGCGGCTGCACGTCGACCTGCCGGTGTCCGTGCCGCCGTCGTTGGGGCGCTCGGTGCTGCGGTTGGTGCAGGAGTCCTTGACCAACGCGCGCAAGCACGCCGAGGACGCGTCCTCGGTGGACGTCTCGGTGTCCGTTTCGGACGGTGTGGTGCACGTGCTGGTGGCCGACGACGGGCGGGCGCGGAGGACGCCGCCCGTCGGCGGGTCGGGCGGTTACGGGTTGGTGGGCATGAAGGAGCGCGTCGAGCTGCTCGGCGGGCGGTTCAGCGCGGGCGCGCGCGCCGGCGGCGGCTGGGAAGTGCGCGCCGCCCTGCCCGTGGTGCGGTGACCGGTTCTCCGGCCGCACCACCGGCACTTCCCGCTCGTCCGGCCGGCGCGGGCCGGCTCGATCCGCGTCGGACACGTCCGTGACGGGTCAGCCGGCCGTGGGGTGCGACGCGGGCAGTTCGGCGGGCAGCGGGTAGGTGAAGGACCGCGCCGGGCCCTCGGGGGCGAGGTGCCGGTCGACGACGGGACGGCGGCGGGCTCCGCGGTCCTGGTCGGGGATCGTCGGCCGGTAGTCGCCGAGCCACGTGGTGACGTCGCCGGAGAGCCGGGCGTTCTCCTCGTGCAGCTGTCGCACCTGGTGCTCCAGTTCGGCGATCCGCGCCTCCGCGTCGCGGTGCACCCGGACCACCGTCCACAACATCTCGTACGCGCTCGACTCCCGCTTCGAGGGAGCGCCCCCGTCGGCCCGCAGGTCGTCGGACGCCGCGTCGTCGGGTGCGGCGAGGCCGTGCTTGCGCGCCCACTGCGGGCCGCCGATCATCGCCGTGGTGATGTTGTCGACCTCCGGGTCCAGCCAGCGCGGACGCGGGTCACCGGTCTCCTGGCCGGTGACGAGACCGTGCAGGTAGCGGGCCGTGGCCAGCACGTCCGGCGCGAGCGTCGGGTGCACGGCCGCGTGGACCAGGCCCGCGATCCGGTCCCACGGCGGCACGCAGTCGGGCCGCGCCTGCACACCGATCCAGCGCGTCACCTCGGCCCGGACCGCGCCGAGCGACCGGCCGCTAGCCCAGTGCCCGGGTGTTCGCGCCGCCCGGCGCAGCACCCGCCGGTACGCGGTGCTCATCCGACCGTTGTCGTCCACCAGGTGCACCAACAGGAACAGCGCGAGCCATCGACGTTCCCGGGACAGGTCGGGCTCGGAGAAATCAGCCTCCGATCGCAGGACCACCGCCGCGGGTTCCCCCCTGCCGCGACGCTCACCGGGTTGAGCACTTCCACCGTTGCGAACCACTGTCACTCCTTCGCCGGATCAGCGGGACCACCACCTCTCCCAACGTTTCGGAGATTACGTCCACCCGGCGGGTGAACACCGCCCGAGAAGGTCAAACCCACTGTTCGGGTTACGGGGTGACGCGTGGGCCGCCACGTTGTGTGTCGCTCGTTCGAGTGCGGCAGGATCGGGGTATGTCGCTGCGCCTGCACGCCCCCGTCGTCCTGCCCTGCGATCCCGCCTGCACCGTCCTGCGCGACGCCGTCGTCGACGTCGTCGACGGCCGGGTCGCCCACGTCGGCGCGGAGGCCGACGCCCCGGAGTTCGCCGGCGAGGTCCGCCGGTTGAGCGGGATCCTGTTGCCCGGCCTGGTGAACGCGCACGCGCACAGCCCGATGGTGCTGCTGCGCGGCATGGGCGGCGACCTGCCGCTGCTGCGCTGGTTGCGCGAGGCGATGTGGCCGGCCGAGGCGAAGATGAAGCCGTCCGACATCCGGGTCGGCATGCTGCTCGGCGCGGTGGAGATGCTGCGCAACGGCGTGACCACGAGCGCCGAGATGTACTTCCACGGCGAGCACCTCGCGGACGCGGTGCTGGCCGCCGGGTCGCGCGTGCTGTTCGGTGCGGCGATCATGGACCTGCCGGGGATGCCGTGGCGTCCGATGACCGACGAGATCACCCGGTGGATCGACGCCGACGGGCTGCGGTTCGGGCCGGACGAGCGGGTCGAGCTGAGCTACGGGCCGCACTCGGCGTACATCCTGTCGCCGGAGGCCCTCGGCGAGATCGCCGGCGAAGCGCGTGACCGCGGCGCGCTGGTGCAGGTGCACGTGGCCGAGTCGGCGGAGGAGGACCTGGAGCAGCGGGCGTCGCACGGGTCCGTGCCGCGGTTGTTGCAGCAGGCGGGCGTGCTGGGCGGGCGGGTGCTGTCGGCGCACTCCGTGCACCTGTCGCCGGAGGACGTGGCGATCTACGCCGAGCACGGGGTCGGCATCGCGCACTGCCCCGGTTCGAACACCAAGCTGGCGTCGGGCATCGCGCCGTTGCGGTCCTACCTGGACGCGGGCGTCGCGGTCGGCTTGGGCACGGACGGGCCGGCGTCGAACGACGACCTGGACCTGTTCGAGGAGGCCAGGTTGGCGGCACTGCTGGCGCGCGTGACGACGCAGGACGCGACGGCGATGCGGGCGGCGGACGCGTTGCTGCTGGCCACGCGCGGAGGTGCGGCGGCGTTGGGGCGTGACGACCTCGGCGCGCTGGAGCCCGGCCGGTGGGGCGACGTGGTGCACGTGGACGTGGACGACCCGGCGTTCGCCACGGGGTTGGACGCGCCGGACGAGCAGGTGCTGGCGAACCTGGTGTGGGCTTCGGGCACGCGGCGGGTCAAGGACGTGTGGGTGGCGGGCAAGCAGGTCGTGGCCGACGGCGAGACCACGAACGTGGACCGGCGTGAGGCGCAGGCGGGCGTGCGCGAGGTGGCGGCCCGGCTGCGGTAGTTCAGCGGGGGCGGGGGCGGACCACGATCTCGGTGAAGTGGGCGTCCTCGCCCGCGTTCACGGCGGTGGCGACGGCCCGGGCCACGGAGTCCGCGTGCAGGTAGAGGTGCGGCTGGTAGTCGCCGTTCTCCTGCTCGCGGACGCCGCGCTGCATGTCGGTGTCGACGCGTCCGGGGTGGACGGACGTGACGCGGAGGTCCTCTTCTTCGGCGCGCAGGGCGTCACCGAAGGCGCGCAGGGCGAACTTGCTGGCCGCGTAGACGCCCCAGTCGGGGTTGGCGCGCAGCCCGGCGCCGGAGTTGATCAGCACGACGTGGCCCCGACCGGCGCGCAGGAGCGGCAACGCCAGCCGGGTGAGCTCGGCGACCGCGACCACGTTGACGTCGAGGGTGCGGCGCCAGACGTCGGCGGTCGCGTCGGCGAGCGGGCCGAGTTCGGCGATGCCCGCGCTGTGCACGAGGACGTCCAGGCGCGTGAGGCGGGCGGTGGCCGCGGCCAGGGCGTCGGTGTCGGTCAGCTCCACCGCCCACGGTCGGGCGGACTCCAGCGACCCGGCCAGTTCCGCCAACGCGCCCTCGTCCCGGCCGCCGAGCAGCAGGTCGTGCGTCGGCGCGAGGGCGCGGGCCACCGCCGCACCGATGCCGCGCGACGCTCCGGTGATCAGCGCAACGGGTCGACTCATACCCGCACCCTAACCGCGTGTCGAACCCTCAGGTCCCGCGTGTCGAACGCTCGCGTCCCGCGTGTCGAACGCTCAGGACCCCCGAATTCAACGCTCAGGTCGGCGACCGGTGTTCTGAGCGTTGAATTCAGGGGTCCTGGAGGTTCGACACGCGAGGTGTGGAGGGCTCGGGCTTGGCGCGAGCCCTCCACCTCGGGGTCAGCCGCAGATGCGGCCCTTGTCCTTCTTCCACACCGCGACCACGGACGGGCGCGGCTGGGAGGTGCCGCCGTCCGGCCAGTGCGACAGCGGGTTGGCGGCCGACGCGCCGTCGATCTCGCCGGGGTGCTGCACGGCGACGAGCACGAAGTCGTCCTCGACCACCGGGCCGCACGTCTCGGCGCCCTTCGGCACGGTCAGGAACTGCTTCACCCGGCCGCGGTACGGGCCCTCGACCGGCACCGCGAACAGGCCGTCGTTGGACTTCAGGGCGTTGCCGTCGGTGGAGATCCACAGGTTGCCCCGCGCGTCGAACGCCACGTTGTCCGGGCACGAGATCGGCGAGACCTGGGTCTTGTCGTAGCCGCCGAAGTACGTGTCGGCCGACGTCGGGTCGCCGCACACCAGCAGCAGCTTCCACGAGAACGACGTCGCGGTGTTGTCGCCGCGGCGCTCCTCCAGCTCCAGCACGTGCCCGTGGCGGTTGTTCGGGCGCGGGTTCGGCTCGGTCGGGCCTTCCTTGCCCGCCTTGCCGCGGTCGGTGTTGTTGGTCAGCGCCGCGTACACCCGGCGGTTTCGCGGGTTCGGCTCGACGTCCTCGGGGCGGTCCATCTTGGTCGGGCCGACGGCGTCCGCCGCGAGCCGCGTGAAGACGTAGACCTCCTCGGCGGTGAAGCCGGGCACGAACGAGCGGTCGCCCGCGGCCAGCGGGATCCACTCGCCGGAGCCGTCGAACCCGCCGTCGACGGGCAGCTTGCCGGAACCGTCGATCTCGGCCACCGGGCTGTCACCGGTGAACTTGGCGACGTACAGCGTGCCCTTGTCCAGCAGCTTCTTGTTGTGCTCACGGGCGTGCTTGCTGTTGCCCGGCTTGTACTTCTCGTCCGAGACGAACTTGTACATGTAGTCGAAGCGCTCGTCGTCGCCCATGTACGCGACCACGCGGCCGTCCCGGGCGATGATCACGTTCGCGCCCTCGTGCTTGAAGCGGCCGAGCGCGGTGTGCTTGACCGGGGTCGAGTCCGGGTCGAGCGGGTCGATCTCGACGACCCAGCCGAACCGGTTGACCTCGTTGGGCTCCTGCGCCACGTCGAAGCGCTTGTCGAACCGCTCCCACTTGCGGGTGGACGCCGCGCCGGACAGGCCGTAGCGGGCCAGCCGCGCCTTGGCGACCGGGTCGGTGACCGAGCCCGCGTTGGCGAAGTACTGGTTGAAGTTCTCCTCGCCGGACAGGATCGTGCCCCACGGCGTGACGCCGCCCGCGCAGTTGTTGAGCGTGCCCAACACCTTCGTGCCGGTCGGGTCGGCGGAGGTCTTGAGGTGCTTCGAGCCCGCCGCCGGACCGGTGACCTTGAACTCCGAGGTCGCGGTCAGCCGCCGGTTGTAGCGCCGGTCCAGCTTGGACACCAGCTTGCCGCTGCGCCGGTCGCGCTCGACCAGCACCACCGACGCGCCGTGCGCGGCCCAGGCGATCTCGGTCTGCTCGCGGGTCGGGTTGGCCGCGTCCCAGTTCTTGAACAGGAACTCCTCGGAGGTGTACTCGTGGTTGGCCACGAGCACCCACTGGTCGTGCCTGCCGACCGGGACCAGGCCGAGGAAGTCGCAGTTGTAGCCGAACTGCTTCGCCTGCGCCGCCGGGGTCTGGCGGTCGAAGTCGAACGCGGGCGCGCCGGGCAGCACCGGGTCGCCCCAACGCAGCACGACGCCCTGCTCGTAGCCCTCGGGCGTGACGACGCGGTCCTCGGTGTTGGGCGCGACAGCGGCGAAGTTCAGGCCGTCGCGTCGACGACCGCCGCCCAGGTCGGCGTCCCGCTCGACCTCGGGCTCGGCGGCGGCGCTGCCGGCACCGACCAGCCCGACACCCGCGCCCGCGACGGCGAGCACCGCGCCCGCCTTCAGCAGGCCGCGCCGACGCACGACCTCGCCGACGACGTCACCGAAGTAGGCGTTGTCGGACGTGTTGGGCGCCTCGTGGGCGCAGGCGTCGCCGCAGCGGTACTTGCAGGTGATCGCCGACCGCCCGAGGGGGTGGTTGGGCAGCAGGGGCAGCAGGCGCCGCCCCCGATCGGTGGATGAGGACACGCGGACCTCCGAAATCGCTCAGTGGGAACCGGGCGACCGTAAGAGGGCAACCACTCCGCCAGCGGACTTCGAGGTGAACGCGAGGCGAACACCTCGATCGTTAACCAGCCGATACCAGCAGCTCACACCGCGTGTCGTCGGGTGGTCACTCACCGATGCGGTGGTGTTCGCGCCACACCGCGACGACCGCGGAGCGCGGTTGCGAGTCACCGCCGTCCGGCCAGTGCGAGACCGGCTTGTCCGCACTGGCGCCGTCCACCTCGCCGGGGTGCTGCACGCACACCGTGACCACGCGTTCGCCGATCACCGGCCCGCACGTCTCCGCGCCGCGCGGCACGGTGAGGAACGCCTGGAGCCGCCCGCGGTGCGGCCCGGACACCGGCACCGCGTACAGGCCGTCGTTGTGGCCGTCGAGCGCGCCGGCCGAGTCGCTGGAGATCCACAGGTTGCCGTGCCGGTCGAACGCCACGTTGTCGGGGCTGGAGATCGGCGACACGCGGGTCTTGTCGTAGCCCGCGAAGTAGGTGTCCGGCGACGCCGGGTCGCCGCACACCAGCATCAGGTTCCACGAGAAGGTGAGCGCGAGGGCGTCGCCGCCGCGTTCGGCGAGCTCCAGCACCTGGCCGTGCTTGTTGGCCACCCGCGGGTTCGGCTCGGTCGCGCCCTCCTTGCCCTCCTTGCCGCGGTCGACGTTGTTGCTCAGGGCGAGGTAGACGACGCCGGTGCGCGGGTGGGTCTGGATGTCCTCGGGGCGGTCCATCCTGGTCGCGCCGACCTTGTCCGCGGCGAGCCGGGTGAAGACGTAGACCTCCTCGGCGGTCATGCCCGGCACGAACGACCGCATGCCGCTGACCAGCGGGACCCACTCGCCGTGACCGTCGAACCGGCCGTCGGAGGGCAGCTTGCCGGAGCCGTCGATCTCGGCGGGCGGGCTGTCGCCGGTGAAGCGGGCGACGTACAGCGTGCCGTCGTCGAGGAGGGTCATGTTGTGCCGGCGGGCGGCTTTGCTGTCGCCCTTGCGCACCTTGCCGGTGGAGACGAACTTGTAGACGTACTCGAACCGCTCGTCGTCGCCGGAGTAGGCGACCACCCGGCCGTCGCCCGCGACGCGGACGTTGGCGCACTCGTGCTTGAAGCGGCCGAGCGCGGTGTGCTTGACCGGCGTGGAGTCGGGGTCGAGCGGGTCGAGTTCGACGACCCAGCCGAACCGGTTGGCCTCGTTGGGCTCCCGCGCCAGGTCGAACCGCTCGTCGAACCGCTCCCACTTGCGGGTGGTGGCCGTGCCGGTGATGCCGTAGCGGGTCAGGCGCGGGTCGGCGACCGCGTCGGCGTTGCCGAAGTACTGGTTGAAGTTCTCCTCGCCGGACAGGATCGTGCCCCACGGCGTGACGCCGCCCGCGCAGTTGTTGAGCGTGCCCAGCACCAGGGTGCCCGTCGGGTCGGCGGAGGTCTTGAGGTACTCCGAGCCCGCCGCCGGGCCGGTCAGCCGGAACGGTGTAGTGGCCGTGATCCGGCGGTTGTAGCGGGAGAACCGCGTGCTCAGGCGGCCGTCGCGGGACTGGCGGACCTGCACGACGGACAGGCCGTGCGCCGCCCACGCGATCTCGACCTGCTCGCGGGTGGGGTGCTCGGCGTCGTAGCCGCGGAACATGAACGGCTCGCCGGTGTACTCGTGGTTGGTCACCAGCAGGCTCGTCCGGCCCGTCGGGTCCAGCGGCAGCAGCGCGGCGAAGTCGCAGTTGAACCCGAACTGGCGGGCCTGCGCGGCGGCGGTCTGGCGGTCGAAGTCGAACTCCGGCGCGTCGGGGAAGAGCGGGTCGCCCCAGCGGATCACGACTTCGTGCCGGTAGCCCTCGGGGACGACGACGGCGTCCAGCGTGTTCGGCGCGACCGGTTCGAAGTCCAGGCCGGCGGGACGCGGCCCCGCCGCCGCGCTGCCCGTGCCGGCGACCGCGCCGCCGCCGAGCGCGGCGACGACCAGCGCGGCTTTGACGGCCGTGCGGCGGTCGACCAGGTCGCCGAAGGACGGGTTGCCCGAGGTGTTCGGCACGTCGTGGAAGCACGCGTCGCCGCAGCGGTATTCGCAGGTGACGGCCGCGCGGCCGACGGAGTGGTTGGCCAGCAGCGGAAGGTGTCGCACCACGACGCGGACCTCCTACGGTCGGTACGGGACCAACCGACAGTAGGCCGGCGTTCACCTCTTGTTAACCCGTCCTTTCCTGATCGGCGCGAATTCCTTCGGGGTCCGGTCGGCGGCCGGGACGCGGTGATCGCACTACGGTCATGGGTGTGGATGCGGTGGTGTTCGACCTCGACGGCGTGCTGGTGGACTCCGAGCGGATGTGGGACGAGGTGCGCCAGGCCTTCGCCGCCAGGCACGGGGGCACGTGGCGGCCCGCGGCGACCAGGGCGATGCAGGGCATGAGCACGCCCGAGTGGGCGACGTACCTGGTGGCCGAGGTCGGCGTGCGGCTGACACCGGCCGAGGCCGCGGCGGGCGTGATCGGCGAGATGGCCGAGCGCTACGCCGAGGGGCCGCCCGTGCTGCCGGGCGCGGTGGACGTCGTGCGCGAGGTGGCGTCCCGCTACCCGGTCGCCATCGCCAGCTCCTCACCGCCGGTCCTGATCAAGTCGTTCCTCGCGGCGACCGACCTGACCGACGTGGTCCAGGTGGCCATCTCCAGCGAGCAGGCGGGCGCGGGCAAGCCGGCGCCGGACGTCTACCTGCTGGCCACGTCGAAGCTGGGCGTCGACCCGACCCGCAGCGCGGCGGTGGAGGACTCGACCAACGGCCTGCGCGCGGCCCTGTCCGCCGGCATGACCGTCTACGCCGTCCCGAACGAGCACTTCCCGCCGGATCCGGCGGTGTTGGCGCAGGTCACGGTGTTGCCCCGACTCTCGGACCTGCCCGCCGCGCTGCGCACGCCCTAGCGTTGCCCACCATGGAGCGACGAGTTGCGGTGGTCACCGGGGCGGCGCAGGGGATCGGGCTGCGGGTGGCCGAGGTGTTGCGCGGGGACGGGTACGAGGTGGTCGGGTTCGACCTCACCGAGACCGACGGCGGCGTGGTGGGGGACGTGTCGTCGCCGTACGACGTGGCCAGGGTGGTCGAGCGGGTCGGCGACCGGGTCGACGTGCTGGTCAACAACGCCGGGATCGCCGGGATCGTGCCGTTCGAGGACACGTCCCTGGAGCTGTGGGAGCGGATGGTGGCGGTCAACCTGACCGGGCCGTTCCTGCTCACGCAGGCGTTGGGCCGGGTGATGCTGGCGCGCGGGCGGGGCGCGGTGGTGAACATCGCGTCCGTGGCCGGGTTGCGCGGTGTCGCCGACCGGGCCGTCTACAACACCACCAAGCACGGGCTGATCGGCATGACGCGCACGCTCGCCGTGGAGTGGGGCGGGCGCGGGGTGCGGGTCAACGCGGTGTGCCCCGGCTGGGTGAAGACCGAGATGGACGTCGAGTCGCAGGCCGGCGGTCACTACGACGACACCGACATCACCGACCACGTGCCGATGGGCCGGTTCGCGGTCCCGGACGACATCGCGCAGGCCGTCGCCTTCCTGGCCGACCCGGACCGGAGCGGTTTCGTCAACGGCGTCGCGCTGCCGGTGGACGGCGGCTGGACCGCCGACGGGTCGTGGCAGTCACTGCGGCTGTCGAAGCGCTGACGTGCGAGAAGACCCCCCGCACCGGGTGCAGGGGGTCCCTTCGCAGCAGGACTCAGCGCTCCACGTCGCCGCGGATGAACGCCTCGACCGCCTCGTGCGCCTCGGAGTCCGAGTACTGCACGGGCGGCGACTTCATGAAGTACGACGACGCCGACAGGATCGGACCGCCGATGCCCCGGTCGAGCGCGATCTTCGCCGCGCGCACCGCGTCGATGATGATGCCCGCCGAGTTCGGCGAGTCCCACACCTCGAGCTTGTACTCCAGGCTCAGCGGCACGTCGCCGAACGCACGGCCCTCCAGCCGCACGTACGCCCACTTGCGGTCGTCGAGCCACGCCACGTAGTCCGACGGTCCGATGTGCACGTTGCGCTTGCCCATCTCGCGGTCGACCTGCGAGGTCACCGCCTGCGTCTTGGAGACCTTCTTGGACTCCAGCCGCTCCAGCTCCTTCATGTTGAGGAAGTCCATGTTCCCGCCCACGTTGAGCTGCATCGTCCGGTCGAGCTGGACGCCGCGGTCCTCGAACAGCTTGGCCAGCACGCGGTGCGTGATGGTGGCGCCGACCTGCGACTTGATGTCGTCGCCGACGATCGGCACGCCGGCCGCGCGGAACTTCTCCGCCCACTCCGGGTCGGAGGCGATGAACACCGGCAGCGCGTTGACGAACGCCACACCGGCGTCGATGGCGGCCTGCGCGTAGAAGCGGTCCGCCTCCTCCGAGCCCACCGGCAGGTAGGACACGAGCACGTCCACCGACGCGTCGCGCAGCGCCTGCGCCACGTCGACCGGCTGCTCGTCGGACTCCTCGATGGTCTCCCGGTAGAACCGGCCGAGCCCGTCGAGGGTGTGACCGCGCTGCACCGTGACGCCCAGCGGCGGCACGTCGGCGATCTTGATCGTGTTGTTCTCGCTCGCCCCGATGGCCTCGGACAGGTCCGAGCCGACCTTCTTGGCGTCCACGTCGAACGCGGCGACGAACTCGATGTCGCGCACGTGGTAGTCGCCGAACCGGACGTGCATCAGACCGGGCACGCGGGTGCTCGGGTCGGCATCGCGGTAGTAGTGGACGCCCTGCACCAGCGACGCCGCGCAGTTGCCGACCCCGACAATGGCCACTCGAACGGTGCGGCGGTTGTCGCCCATGCCGAGTCCTCCTTAGTTCTTCCGTGCTCGTGTTCCGGGGGTTATTGGTCCCGCTCGCGCTGTTCGGCCTGTTCATGGGCGATCAGCTCGTTCAACCACCGCACTTCGCGCTCGGTGCTCTCGAGCCCGAGCCTGTGCAGCTCCCGGGTGTACCGGTCAATGCGTTCGCTGGTAGCCGATAACGAGGTGCGCAACCCCTCGCGGCGCTCTTCGACGCGACGCCTGCGGCCTTCGAGGATGCGCATCCTGATCTCGGCCGGAGTCCGGGAGAAGAACGCCAGGTGCACGCCGAACGAGTCGTCGTCCCAGGTCTGGGGCCCGGCGTTGACCAGCAGTTCGGCGAACCTCTCCTTGCCCTCCGCGGTGAGCTTGTAGACCTTGCGCGCCCGACGGCCCCACCGGGCCGAGTCGTCCTCGGGCACCTCCTCGACGATGAGGCCCCCGCGTTGCAGCTTGCGCAACGTGGGGTAGAGCGTCCCGTAGGAGAACGCGCGGAACGCACCCAGCAACTCGTGCAGGCGCTTGCGCAGCTCGTAGCCGTGCATTGGCGCCTCGTGCAGCAAGCCGAGCACCGCGAACTCCAGCACGAGCACCTCCTCGCTCCGCTGAGCGCCGATGGGTGTGCTCAGTATATCGGTGCGATACATCCACGCACGCCGATGCTGTGTCACGTGGCACACAGCGACCCCTGCCTTCGGTCCACTGCCCTGAACGGCCCATCGACGCGGTTGGGGCGGCACGTACTCTGGTCGTCGTGTCGACCCAACGCCAGGTCGTGGACTACGCCTTGCAGCGCCGTGCGCTGCTGGCGGAGGTCTACGCGGGCCGAGTGGGCACGATGGAGGTCTGCGACGCCAGCCCGTACCTGCTGCGAGCTGCGAAGTTCCACGGCCGACCGAGCGATGTGACCTGCCCGGTGTGCCGCAAGGAACCGCTCACCCACGTGTCCTGGGTCTACGGCGACGAGCTCAAGCACGCGGCCGGGTCCGCGCGCACCGCCGACGAGCTGGCCCGCATGGCGACCCTCTTCGAGGAGTTCACCGTGTACGTGGTCGAAGTTTGCCGCACATGTAGTTGGAACCACCTGGTGCAGTCATACGTCCTGGGAACGCGCGGCCTGAACTCTCGCAAGCCGCGCAGGAGGACCGCGGCGGAGTGAACCTGCTCCGACCACGGGCGCCGCTCCGGCGAGGAGCAGCGGCGTACGACCACCGAACCGCGTGCAACGGCACGCCGGTCTGGGAGGCCATTTCGTGAACGACCAGCATGACGACAGGCATCGTGGCGCGGAGCCGCAATGGCCGACCGGGGAGGACCCGGACGGCGGCGGGCACCCACCGCGCCACGGAACCGGGGATCAGCCGGAGCGTCCGAACACCCCGCCAGGTGGTTTCGCGCGCTCTCCGCTCGACGGCCCCGGCCCTAGGCACGGCACCCCGCCGGGCGGGTTCTCCCGCCCCGGCACGCCGCCCGGCGGAGGCCGGCCGGTGGGGGGCACGCCTCCCGGTGGCATCCCCCGCGGTGGCCCGCCGCCGCGGCGACCGGCCGGTCCGGGCGCACCCGGCCCCGGCGGCAGGCCGGGCGGCCCGCCGACCGGTCCCGCCGCCGCGGGCAGCGTCCCCGGCGGCCCCGGCCAGCGCCCGAACACGCCTCCCGGCGGCCTGCGCGCACCCGGCGGTCCCGTGCCGCCCGGCGGCCGGCCACCGGTCGGTGGTCCGGGCGGTCCGCGCAGACCCGGCGGTCCGGCCGGTCCGGGTGGTCCGCAGCGGCGTCCCGGCGAGGAGCCGACGGACCTGCTGCCGCCCGTGTACCAGACCACGCCGCGCGAGCCCGAACTCCTCACGCACCGCGAGGACGAGGTCGAGCTCGAGCCGTTCTACGACGACGAGTACGACGAGGAGCTGACCGAGGAGGAGGCCCGCGCCGTGCGCCGCAAGAAGATCTGGCGCCGCGTGCGCCGCACCACCTACGTGGCCTTCGGCCTGATGCTGCTGGCGCCGGTCGTCGCGTTCGCCATCGCCTACCAGGTGGTCGAGGTCCCGAACCCCGAGGCCCTCGCGGCCGAGCAGGGCAAGGCGATCACGATCCTCTACGCCGACGGCTCCGTGATGACGAAGTACGCCCCCGGCGAGGCGAACCGGACCATGGTCAAGTACGAGGACCTGCCGGAGTCGATCAAGCACGCCTTGTTCGCCGCGGAGGACCCGACGTTCGAGACGAACGTCGGCTTCGACCTCAAGGCCATTGCCCGCGCGGCCTACTACCAGCTCAAGGGCGAGCAGAGCGGTGGCTCGGGGCTCACGCAGCAGTACGTCAAGGAAGCCACCGACCAGACCGACATGACGCTGTCCCGCAAGTTCACCGAAGCGGTCACCGCGTACAAGATGTCGCAGCAGCAGGACAAGAAGGACATCCTCACCGCGTACTTGAACACGATCTACTTCGGCAAGGGCGCGTACGGCATCAAGACCGCGGCGAAGGCGTACTTCGGTCACGACGACCTGAAGAACCTGACCTACTCGCAGGCCGCCCTGCTGGCGGGCATGGTCCAGAACCCCGGCCGCGACTGGCAGCCCGCGTACCAGCAAGAGCGCTGGAACTACGTGATGGACCAGATGCTCGAGTACAAGTGGATCGAGCCGTCCTACCGCCAGAGCGAGCCGTTCCCGACGCCGGTGGAGCAGACCGACGACTCGGGCCTGGAGGGCCCGCGCCTGCACATCCGCGACCAGATCCTCAAGGAGATGGACAAGGTCGGGTGGGACGTCAAGAAGTCCCAGTCGGTCGGCGTCACCGTGCACACCACCATCGATCCGCCGAAGCAGTTGGCGGCCGAGAAGGCGGTGCAGGACGTCCTCGGCAACCAGCCCAAGGAGCTGAGGTCCTCGCTCACCGCGATCGACCCGCAGTCGGGCGCGGTGCGGGCGTACTACGCGGGCTCGGACGGCACGGGCCTCGACTACGCCACCGAGACGCTCCAGGAGGCGGGCTCGTCGTTCAAGGCGTTCGACCTGGTCGCCGCGTTGAAGGCGGGCAAGGGCCTCGGCTCCACCTACGACGGCCGGTCGCCGAAGACGTTCGAGCTCGGCGGCACGAGGATCACGATCCGCAACGCGTCCGACCCCAACGACACCTGCGGCGAGAAGTGCCCCATCCGCAAGGCGATGGAGCTGTCGCTGAACACGGTGTTCTACGAGATGGTGATCCAGATCGGCACCCAGCCGGTCGCCGACGCCGCGCACGCCGCGGGCATCCCGAAGTCGGTCGAGGTCCAGGGCGCGAAGAAGGACCTGCTGGTCAACGAGAACGGCGGCCCGCCGAACGTCGGTATCGCGATCGGCGGTGGCGAGGCGCAGGTCCGGCCGTTCGACATGGCCTCGGCCTACGCCACGTTCGCCGCGCGCGGCATCTACCACGAGCCGTTCTTCATCTCGAAGATCACCAACTCCGAGGAGAAGGCCGTCTACCAGCACGTCGACGTGTCGCGGCAGGCGTTCGACCCGGACCCGCAGAAGAACCAGGACATCGCCGACAACGTCACCGAGGCGCTCAAGCCCGTCGTCAAGCCGTCGACCGGCCTCGCCTGCGCGGGCCGCGAGTGCGCCGGCAAGACCGGCACGCACGAGCTCCCCGACCACGCCGACCAGAACTCGAAGGCCTGGATGGTCGGCTACACGCCGTCGCTGGCCGCGTCGGTGTGGCTGGGTCGCGACGAGGGCAACGTGGCGTTGAAGGACGCGCAGAACCGGCCGATCTTCGGTGGTGGCCTGCCCGGTCAGATCTGGAAGAAGTTCATGGACCGGGCCTTGGAGGGGACGCCGCCGGAGCCGTTCCCGAAGCCGAGGAAGTTGAACCAGTTCGACGACCCGAAGCCGACCACCACGACCACCACCACGACCACCACGCAGAAGCGGGACGAGGACAACCGGTCGACGACGACCGACCCGACCTCGACCAAGCCGACGACCACCAAGCCGACGACCTCGACCCGTCCGTGCGTGGGCCTGGCCTGCCCGCCCACCACCACCACGACGACGCCGGAGAACGGCCCCGACCCGATCGGCGGCGGCGGTAGCAGACCAACGGGTTAGCGCCCGCGGTCGACGCACGTGAAGAGGGGTCCGGCAACGCGCCGGGCCCCTCTTCGCGTGCCCGTCCCCCCAGCGGGGTCGCGACGAACCGGCGCGGGTTCGCGAAGACCTCACAACTTCCGTTGACGCCGGCCCGTAGCATCCGTCACCGTGGCCAGCCCATCGCAGCACTCGCAGGCGACCCCCGACGGCGCGCAGGCGAACGCCGACGACACCGACTCGCTCGGCCCCGACGAGCGGGTCAACCCGACGTGGACCGAGCCGTTGGCCCGGGCGGCGAGCAAGCCGCTCGGCGGACCGGTCGGTCGGCACGCGTCGGTCGGGCGGCAGTGGTTCTGGACGCCGCTGCGGGTCGTGCTGCTGTTCGCGGTGGTGACGCTGGCGCTGGCGTGGTTCCAGAAGTCGCCGTGCGTGCAGCAGTACGTGGACGACAACGGCGTGGTGCAGCTGGACTGGCGCGGCAGCAAGCAGTTCACCGCGATGTGCTACTCCGACACCGTGCCGCTGTACACGGCGGAGCGGTTGGACAAGCCGGACACGTTCCCCTACAAGACCTCGTGGGTGGACGACGAGGGCAAGCCGACGGCGCACGTGCGGTACATGGAGTACCCCGTGCTGACGGGCATGTTCCAGCTGCTCAACGCGCGCATGGCGCAGGGCTGGACGGTGATCGCCTCGTCCGGGTGGTTGCCGAACCCGATGACCGTGATCGTGTACTTCAACATCACCGCGATCTGGCTGGCGCTGGCGTGGCTGGTGACCGCGTTCGCGGTGGCGCAACTGGCCAGGCGACGGCCGTACGACGCGGTGCTCGTGGCGGTCTCACCGCTGGTGGTCGTGCACGCGTTCACCAACTTCGACACGCTCGCCACGGCGTTCGCGACGGCGGGCATGCTCGCGTGGGCGCGCAAGAAGCCGGTGCTGGCGGGCGTGCTGCTCGGGCTGGGCGGCGCGGCGAAGCTGTACCCGCTGTTCCTGCTCGGGCCGTTGCTGCTGCTGTGCTGGCGGGCGGGCAAGCTGCGGGCCGGGTGGACCACGCTCGGCGCGACGCTGGCCACGTGGGGGTTGGTGAACGCGCCGATCGCGTGGCTCTACCCGGACGGCTGGCGCGAGTTCTTCCGGCTCAACACCGAGCGCGGCGTCGACCCGGACTCGCTCTACAACGTGGTCGCGCAGTGGACCGGGTGGCAGGGCTTCGACCCGGGGCTGGCGCACGGGCAGGCGCCCGAGGTGTTGAACACGGTCAGCGCGGTGCTGTTCCTGGTGTGCTGCGCGGCGGTCGGCTTCGTGGCCATGTCCGCGCCGCGGCGGCCGCGGTTCGCGCAGCTGGCGTTCCTCGTGGTGGCCGCTTTCCTGCTGACGAACAAGGTGTGGAGCCCGCAGTACTCGCTGTGGCTCGTGCCGCTGGCCGTGCTGGCGCTGCCGCGGTGGAAGCTGCTGCTGGCGTGGATGGCGGTGGACGCGCTGGTCTGGGTGCCCCGGATGTTCTTCTACCTGGGCGTGGACCACAAGGGCCTGCCGATCGACTGGTTCCTCGGCGCGGTGGTGGCGCGCGACATCGCGGTGATCGTGGTGTGCGGGTTCATCGTGCGCGAGATCTACCGGCCGGCCCTGGACAAGGTGCGCCAGACCGGCGACGACGACCCGTGCGGCGGTTTCATCGACGGCGCGCCGGACCGGTTCGCGCTGCGGTTCGGCCGACGGCGCCGGGACGACGCGCCGGTGCCCGCCGGCGTGGGCGGCTGACCTACGCGGAGGTCGTGGGCGCCGGACGTCGGCGGGTCGGAGTTCGGTCGGTGAAGGTGACCTCGGAGCGCAGGAAGACGAAGAACAAGGCCACCAGCAGCGCCGCCCGGCCCCACACCCCGATCACCACGGCCTGCGCCGCGAAACCGTCGTAGATCCCGGACGGCTCGCCGAACTCGATCGCGTAGAACCAGCGGAAGATGCCGACGCCCATGGCGAGGTCCGCCACGAAGTACGCCGCCACCCAGCCCCAGTCCACCCGCAGCAGCACGAACATCGGCACCAGCCACAGCGTGTACTGCGGCGAGTGCACCTTGTGCAGCAACAGGAAACCGCACAGCATCGCCGCCGACACCGGCACCCACGGGTAGCTGCCCTCGCTCAGGTACCGCCGCCACCCGATCCGGCACGCCAGCCCGAACGACAGCAGGATCCCGATCGGCGACAGCACGGCCACCAGCGCCTGCATGACGTCGTCGGCCATGAACGGCCGCATCGACCAGAACCAGATCGAGTTGGTGGTGATGTCGACCCGCCGCAGGCCCTGGAACGCGAACGACGCCTTCCAGCCCTCCAGCCCCACCACCGCGAACGGCAGGTTGACCAGCACCACCGTCACCACGGCCGCCAGCGCCACCTTCACCGCACCGGCCAGGTCGTACCGGACGCCGCGCGGCAGCGACCTCCCGCCGGGACCGCCGGTCAGCACGTACAGGCACAGCGGCAGCACGAAGATCGCCGGGTAGATCTTGAAAGCGAACCCGAGGCCCAGCAGCACGGACGCGACCACCGCGCGGTCGACCAGTGGTCGCTCGCTCCGTCCCCAGCCCCGGTGCACCACGTACACCGCCGCCACCGCGCAGAGCACGACCGGCAGGTCCCAGTTGTGGAACGCGTACAGCACCACCGGCGGGCCCAGCGCCCAGATCAGCGCGCGCCACCGGCTCAGCTTCCCGAGCAGCCACCCGGTGGCCAACCCGAACGGCGCCATCAGCAGCGCCGAGAACAGCAGGAAGCCGGCGTCGTCGTCCGCGAGGATCGCGCCCGCCCAGATCGTCAGCCCGGTCAGCACCGGGTACTCGACCACCCCGCCGACCAGCACGCCCCTGCTGTTGATGCTGCCGTTCACGTACGGGAAGACGTGCCGGTCGATGTCACGCCCGATCCACAGGTGCTGGATGTCGGAGTAGCAGACCTCGGCCTTGTTGCGCCGCTCGTAGTCCGGCGCGCTGCGGCCCCACTGGTCGAACTCCGGTCCGGTGCAGCGGTCCTTGTTGAGGAAGCCCGCGAACATCGTCAGCCCGCACAGGAGCACGACCGCGGCCAGCGCCACCCGGCCGAACCGCGGCGGGGACGACCCGGCGTCCGCGCGCTCCGGCACGGCCACCACCTCCCGCGTCACGCTCAGCGGCCCAAGTGCTCGCGGAGGAACGCGATGTCCGCCGCCTGCCCTTCGTCCGGTGTCTCGACCAGCACCGGCGAACCGGCGGCCCCGGCCACCGCGACCAGCTGCTCGGGGTCGATGGTGCCGGACGCGATGTTGGCGTGCCGGTCCCGCGAGGAGCCGAACTCGTCGCGGGAGCTGTTCAGGTGGACCAGGTCGACGCGCCCGGTGATGGCCTTCACCCGGTCCACGATGCCGACCAGGTCCTCGCCCGAGGCGAACGCGTGGCAGGTGTCCAGGCAGAACCCCGCGCCGAACTCGCCGACCGCGTCCCACAGCCTGCCGAGCATGTCGAACGTCCGCGCCATGGCGTTCTCGCCGCCCGCGGTGTTCTCGATCAGGATCGGGACCGCGAAGCCACCGCTGTCGGCCTGGCGCTCGAACATCTTGCGCCAGTTGGCGATGCCGTCGTTCGGGTCCTCGCCCTTGGCGACGTGACCGCCGTGCACGATCAGGCCCTTGGCGCCGACCTTGGCCGCGCCCTCGGCGTGCTGGAGCACCATCTTCCGCGACGGGATGCGGATGCGGTTGTTGAGCGACGCGACGTTGGCCAGGTACGGCGCGTGGATGAAGACGTCCAGGTCGGAGGCCAGCAACCCCTCCGTCTGCGGGTGCGGCTTCGGCGCCTTCCACCCCTGGGGATCGGCCAGGAAGAACTGCACGACGTCGGCGCCGCGGTCGACGGCGGCGCCGAGCGGGTCGTCGTCGCGGACGTGGGCCCCGATGCGCATGGGTGGAGGGTAGTCGGGCGCCGAAACACACCGCCGCCCACCGCCGATAGGAAATATGTCGTTGAGGGGATGGCCCACGTCACCATGAGCACCTACGCTCGTTACTTGCAAGTAGGAACGGGAAGCGCGGTCGGCAAGCCAGGGGGGCAGACATGCGGATCCGGCTCATTCGGCTGGTGAGCGCGGCGACCGTCGTGCTCGCGGTCGGCACGGCCGGCGCCGCGGCCGGCTCCGGTTCGGCCGCGGCCGCCGAACCCGTCGTGGTGGGCAGCTGCGCGACCACCGTGCAGGGCGCGCCGGGCACACCGGTGGCGCTGAGCCCGGCCGCGGTCCTCGACCCGATCGTGCAGCTGATCCGGGCGGTCCCGCTGCTCGGCCCGCCGCTCGCGGAGCCGTTCCGCCAGGCGTTCTCGGCGCTGCCGCCCATCGCGATCGGCGCCATCCCCACCGGCTCCGGCGTCATCACCGGCGGCGACATCGCGAACAAGGTCAACGCGGAACTGGCCAAGCTGCCGCTGCTCGGGCCGATCATCGTCACGCTCTCCACCGGGGTGCGCGCGGAGCTGACCAAGCTGTGCGGCATAACCGTGCAGGGCGTCAACGCCGCCGCGGCGCCCGTCCAGGACGGGTCGAAGGCGCTCGCGGACGCCTCCCAGCAGGCCACCGGCCAACTGCCGGGCCTGCCCGGCGACAAGCCGTCGCCGAACCAGCCGCCGCAGACCGGTCAGCCGGGCACGAACCCCGGCACCTCGAACCCCGGCGCCACCCCGAACGACCAGCAGCCGGCGAACAGCCCGGTCGGCGGCGTCGGCGGCGGGCTCGACGTGCCGCTGTACGGCTCGAACCCGTGGGGCGGCAACTTCGGCCGCGTGCCGCTGTTCAGCTACGGCGCCCTGCCGTTCGCCGTGCCGGGCCGGTACGCGCCGTCGCCCGGCGTGCGCTACGGCGGCGGCGTGAGCGGCTACCGGCCCGGCTACGGCGTGCCGAACGCCGACGACTCCGACGGCGTGCAGACCGCGGGCCGGGCCCAGGCGCTGCCCGGCTCCGGCCGGATGGGCGGCGGTGTGGCGGCCCCCGTGCTGCTCGCCGTGCTGCTGCTGTCGTGCGTGATGGGCGCTCTCGTGCGCACCTGGGTGCTGCGCCGGGCCGTGGCCTGAGTCACGTAAGTCCCCGTAAGGGGGAACCGTGGCCGCGTTCTTCGTGCGTCTGCTCTCTGCCCGGCGGTCCGCGGCGCTGGAAGCGTTCCCAGCATGATGATCGGCAGAATCGTCTCCGCCCTGTCCGCGCTGTGCCTGACCCTGACGCTGACCTCGGTCCAGACCGCGACCGCGGCGCTCGCGCTCGACCCGAACACCCCGGTCTCCAGTGACGGCCGCGTGGGTTCGGCGATCAAACGGGTACCCGCCGGCCATCCCGGCACGAGCGACGGCTTCGCCGGCACCGGCGACCTGGCCGACGCCGAGGGCGTGCGCCGGGTGACCGGGCCCGAACCGGCGACGGTGGACCCCGACGAGTTCTCCGTCCAGTCGATCATCGCCCCGGACGAGCGCGTCCAGGCCACCTACACCTTCGACTACCCGGCCCGCGCCACGGTCCGCTTCACCTACACCAAGCCCACCGGCACGACGAGCTGGTGCACGGGGTGGCTGTACGAGGCGGACGCGGTGGCGACCGCGGCCCATTGCGTCTACAACCTCGACGCCGCCGCGTGGAACACCAACTTCACCGTGTACCCCGGCCGCAACGGCGACTCGTCGCCGTACGGCAGCTGCGGCGTGTCCAACGCCTACGCCACCACCGGGTGGACCCAGGACCGGAACACCGAGTACGACTACGCCACCCTCAAGCTCACCTGCACCATCGGCGACACCACGGGCTGGTTCGGCCTGAGCACGTCCACCGCCTCGCTCGACGGCACCACGGTCACCACCCGGGGCTACCCGCAGGACAAGCCACACGCCACGCAGTGGTACACCTCGAACACCGTGACCGCCACCAACGCCCGCCAGCTCCACTACCTGCTGGACACCATCGGCGGGCAGAGCGGCTCGCCCGTCTACGACAGCGGTTGCTCCGCGGCCTGCGCGGTGGCCATCCACACGTACGGCTACACCTCCCACAACCGGGGCACGCGGATCATCGAAGAGGTACGCCAGAACCTCCTCAGCTGGGGCCTCTGACCTGTGCGAACAGGCCGCCGGGAGGTGCGACCCGGCGGCCTGTTACCCTTCACGGGTTGCTGACGCGACGACCCTCCTGCCACGGAACGTCCGTGGCCGCCGAGTCCACAGGAGGTGAGTGGTCTTCATGCGTCATTACGAAGTGATGGTCATCCTCGACCCCAGTCTCGACGAGCGCACGATCGCGCCGTCCCTTGACACGTTCCTCAACGTCATCCGCACCACGGGTGGCAACGTGGAGAAGGTCGAGGTCTGGGGCAAGCGCCGGCTGAGCTTCGAGATCAACAAGAGCGCCGAGGGCATCTACGCCGTCCTCGACCTGATCTCGACCCCCGACGCGGTGAAGGAGCTGGACCGCCAGCTCGGCCTGCAGGAGACGGTGCTCCGGACGAAGGTCATCCGGCGCGATCCCGCCAAGGCCGCGAAGACCGCGGCCCGGATCGCCGCCAAGGCCGCGGCCAAGGCCTAGGAGCCCAAACCATGGCAGGCGAGACGACGATCACGGTGGTCGGGAACCTGACCGCCGATCCCGAACTCCGCTTCACCCAGTCCGGCGCCGCGGTGGCGAGCTTCACCGTGGCCTCCACCCCCCGCACGTTCGACCGGGCGAGCGGTGAGTGGAAGGACGGCGAAGCGCTGTTCCTGCGGTGCAACGTGTGGCGGCAGGTCGCGGAGAACGTGGCCGAGTCCCTCACCCGCGGTTCGCGCGTGCTCGTGTCCGGGCGACTGCGCCAGCGTTCCTTCGAGACGAAGGAAGGCGAGAAGCGCACCGTCATCGAGCTTGAGGTCGACGAGATCGGCCCCTCGCTGCGCTACGCGACCGCGAAGGTCAACAAGGTGAGCCGTGGAGACGGCGGCGGCGGCTTCGGCGGCGGCGGTCAGTCTCGCGGTGGCGGCGGCGGCGCACCGGCCGACGACCCGTGGGGCTCCGCGCCCCCGGCCGGCTCCGGTGGCTTCGCCGACGAGCCCCCCTTCTAGACCCGGCACCGGTCCACTCCACACTTCACTGCGTAATACCCAGGAGTTCACACATGGCCAAGCCGCCTGTGCGCAAGCCCAAGAAGAAGGTCTGCGCGTTCTGCAAGGACAAGAACGCCAACCTGATCGACTACAAGGACACCACCCTGCTCCGGAAGTACATCTCGGACCGGGGCAAGATCCGCGCCCGCCGGGTCACCGGCAACTGCTCCCAGCACCAGCGCGACGTCGCGGTCGCCGTCAAGAACGCCCGCGAGATGGCGCTGCTGCCCTACACCTCGACGGCTCGCTGAGAAAGGGGACGGCATCGTGAAGCTCATCCTCACCGCTGACGTGACCGGCCTCGGTGGCCCCGGCGACATCGTCGAGGTCAAGGACGGCTACGGCCGCAACTACCTGCTGCCCCGCAGCCTGGCGATCGTCGCCACCAAGGGCGCGACCAAGCAGGTCGAGGTCATCCGCCGGGCGCAGGACACCCGCCGGGTGCGCGACCTGGACCACGCCAAGGAGATCAAGGCCACGCTCGAGGGCCTCGGCTCCGTGACGCTGAAGGCCAAGTCCGCGGCCGGCTCGAAGAAGCTGTTCGGCTCCGTCACCTCGTCCGACGTCGTGTCGGCCGTGCGCGCGGCCGGCGGCCCGACGCTGGACAAGCGGTCCGTCGAGATCGCGGGCCACATCAAGACCCTCGGCAAGCACTCGGTGAACGTCCGGCTCCACCCGGAGGTCACCGTGTCGCTCTCGGTCGAGGTCGCGAGCGCGGTCTGACGTTCCACCCCGGAAGCGCCGTTCGACCAGGTGTTCTGGTCGGGCGGCGCTTTCGCACGTCCGGCTGTGGACAACTCTTGTGACACGTTGTGCGCGACACGCCGTGCCGCCGGTTACACGCGACACGCCGAAGGTGTGACGCACTACTTTTCCACAAACTTATCCACAGGGTCTGACCTGGGTGAACTTTTGTCTGGGCCTGAGTTGTACCCAGGTTGTCCACAGGTTTCCCCAGGCCTGTGGTCAGCTGGGCGCGGCCATCCCCAAGCTGTCCACCGACCTGTCCACAGGTGGGTTTGCCTACGCCATCCAGGTGGCTCTAGCGTCGCTGGACCACGGGGCGTGGCGTGGCGGACTTTGTCGGACCCACGAGGTACAACATCCGCACGGCAGCAGATTGGGGTGAGCTCACGGTGGCGCTGGTGGACGACCGGGGCATGGCCGAGCCCGGCTTCGAACGGCAGCCGCCGCAGGACCTCGCCGCCGAGCAGTCGGTGCTCGGCGGGATGCTGCTGAGCAAGGACGCGATCGCCGACGTGGTCGAGGTCCTGGCGCCCAACGACTTCTACCGGCCCGCGCACCAGGCCGTGTACGACTGCATCCTCGACCTGTACGGACGCGGCGAGCCGGCCGACCCGATCACGGTGTCCGCCGAGCTGGAGCGCCGGGGCGAGTTGCTGCGCGTCGGCGGCGCGCCGTACCTGCACACCCTGATCGCCACCGTGCCGACGGCGGCCAACGCCTCCTACTACGCCGAGATCGTGGCGGAGAAGGCCGTGCTGCGGCGGTTGGTGGAGGCGGGCACCAGGATCGTGCAGCTCGGCTACAACGGCGCCGAGGGCGCGGACGTGGACGAGGTGGTCGACCGTGCGCAGGCGGCGATCTACGAGGTCACCGAGCGCCGCACCACCGAGGACTACGTGGTGCTGGAGGAGCTGCTCCAGCCGACCATGGACGAGATCGACGCCATCGCCTCGCGCGGCGGCTCGTCGCTCGGCATCCCGACCGGCTTCGCGGACCTCGACGAGCTGACCAACGGGCTGCACCCGGGTCAGATGATCATCGTCGCGGCCCGGCCCGGTGTCGGCAAGTCGACCCTGGGACTGGACTTCGCCAGGTCCTGCTCGGTGAAGCACGGGTTGACCAGCGCGATCTTCTCGCTGGAGATGTCGCGCACGGAGATCGTCATGCGCATGCTCTCCGCCGAGGCCCGCATCCGGCTCGGCGACATGCGCGGTGGCCGGATGAGCGACGACGACTGGACCCGGTTGGCGCGGCGGATGAGCGAGATCAGCGAGGCGCCGCTGTTCGTCGACGACTCGCCGAACCTGACCATGATGGAGATCCGGGCCAAGGCGCGCCGGTTGAAGCAGCGCCACGACCTGCGGCTCGTGGTGGTCGACTACCTCCAGCTGATGTCGTCGGGCAAGCGCACCGAGTCCCGCCAGCAGGAGGTCTCGGAGTTCTCCCGGAACCTCAAGCTGATCGCCAAGGAGCTCGAGGTGCCGGTGATCGCGATCAGCCAGCTCAACCGAGGCCCGGAACAGCGGACCGACAAGCGCCCGCAGCTGTCCGACCTGCGTGAGTCCGGCTCGCTGGAGCAGGACGCGGACATGGTGATCCTGATCAACCGCCCGGACGCCTGGGAACGCGACGACCCGCGCGCGGGCGAGGCGGACCTGATCATCGCCAAGCACCGCGCCGGCCCGACGGCCACCATCACCGTCGCCCACCAGCTCCACTACAGCCGCTTCGCCGACCTGGCCCAGGGCTGACCCCGCCCGTCGGTCGTCCCGGCGGCGACGGTCAGCGGGTGGGGCGGACCGCCCGGCGCAGGGCGTCGACCGTGGTCTCCGGTGAGGTGTTGAAGCAGAACACGATGCCGGGCACGAGGTGGTTGACCAGGTTCACCAGGCGTTCGAACAGCAGGGTGTGCTCCGGCGCCATCCGCACGCCCGCGCCGATCATCACGACCCGGACCGGGTGGTCGGCCACGCACTCGCGGACCTTGCGCTCGGCCTCGTCCGGGTCGGCGGAGACCTGGCACGGCACGATGTCGAACCCCTCCTCGCGCAGCGCCGCCTCGCCCGCCGCGATCCGGGCCGTCAACGTCTCCTCGTCCAGGCCGGGGTACCGGCTGTAGTCGATCGCGCTCGGGTGCAGCCCGAGCGACAGGATGCCGGTCTCCACGGCACCGTCCCCCTCCGGTCGAAGAAGCCGTCGGTCGGCCCGACGCGGGTCAGGGCGCGGGCGTGCCGGCTGGTGATCATGTTAAGCGCCGCCGCCGACGCGGGGTAGCCGAGTCGCGGTGGCGCCACCGGCGAACCAGCTCGCCCGGGAGCGATCACGAATCGAGAAGCGCAGGTCAAGAGGCATGCTTAGGCTGACCGCCATGGACCTCACGATTAACACGAGCTTCCTCCCGCACGACGACCCGGAGGCGTCCCTCGCCTTCTACCGCGACACCCTCGGCTTCGAGGTCCGCAGCGACGTCGGCCAGGGCAGGATGCGCTGGATCACGGTCGGTCCGGCCGGCCGGCCGGACACGTCCATCCTCCTGGCGCCGCCCGCCGCCGACCCCAACGTCACCGACGACGAGCGCCGCACCATCACCGAGATGATGGCCAAGGGCACCTACGGCTGGATCCTGCTGGCCACCCGGGACCTCGACGCGACGTTCGAGAAGGTGCAGGCGGGCGACGCCGAGGTGGTCCAGGAGCCGACCGTGCAGCCGTACGGCGTCCGCGACTGCGCCTTCCGCGACCCCGCGGGCAACCTGATCCGCATCCAAGAGCTCCGCTGAACGGGAAGGTCCCGCCATGTGCCACCCCGCGTGGGCGCGCGCACGCGCCGAGGCGAAGCGACTCGAAGACCTGGCGCGGTTGCGCCGCGTGCGCGACCGGATCGACCGCGAGCACGCGCGGCCGTTGGACGTCGTGGCGCTCGCCCGCGCCGTGGACCTGCCCGCCGGACTCCTCAGCCGCGAGTTCCGCGACGCCTACGGCAAGTCCCCGTACGCGTACCTGGTGGCGCGGCGCGCCGAGCGGGCGCGAACCGCTCTGCCTCAGCCGCCCATCGCGGTCAGGACGGTCACCAGGTCCCCGACCAGGACCTCCTCGGGCGGTGCGACCAGGTCACGGCCCTTCTTGACCCTGCTGGTGAGCTTGACCAGGACGTGCGTCGTCCCGTCGACCACGTAACCGGCCTGCACGTAACCCGAGCTGCTGCCCCCGCCACCTTTCACGGTGTAGTAGACGGCGTAACCGGTGTCGCCCACCGGGAGGTCGTACACCTTCCCGAACCCGTGCGTCCCGTCGGACGTCCGTCCCAGCAGGCTCCTCAGCTCCCTCGCCAGCTCTTCCTCGGCGGGGGTGTTGGAGTCCTCCTCCTCCACTCCGACGGCGATCTCGACGGTGCGGTGCACGGAACCTTCGGCGTACGACGCACCGTCCGGCGGGTCGTACACACAACCACCGCGTTTGGGCACGGGGGCGACACCCAGTCGGCCGGCCGCCGCGTCGAACTTCCCGCACACGTCCGTGGTCGTGGTCCCACCGGCAACCGGGTTCGCCTTCGTCGCGGCCAGGGTCGGGTGCTGCGCCAGTTCCGGCTTGGTGATCCGCTGCTCGCCCGGTTGCCCGTCGCCGCTGAGCGACTTGACGATGTCGGAGATCTCCCCGTAGGTGACCTCCTCGGTGAGCGGGTCGGCCAACACGCGCTCGCCGTCCTTGGCGGCACGGTGGACGTTGCCCCACAGCGCGACCCACATGAGGTCCTCGCCCGACCGGAACACCGCCTCCGTGTCGGTCCGCGCGCCGGTGGCGCCGACCGCCTTCGTCACCCGGTGGAAGATGTACCCGCCGTCGCCGGCGGGGAAGTGCTCGATCTTGCTCGACGCGTAGCCGGGGTTCTTCAGCTGCGCGTCCCGCTGCCGCACCGCCAGGTCGAAGAAGCGCTGGTAGCGGTCGTCCGCGTCGCCCCGCCAGCCGGCGATGTCGGAGCTCATCATGATCGCGCCGTCGGTCAACAAGGACAGGCCGGGCGTGATGAAGCGGCAGTTGATCCCGCCTTCCGTCTCCGCCCCGGAGATCGGCCGGTAACCGCGGCCGGTCATCGCCTTCTCCACCGCGCCGCACAGCGCGTCGACCCCCTCGCCGTGCCGGAGGGCACCCAGGTCGGGGAACGCCAGCTGTCCCAGCGCCGAGTTCTTCGGGAGGTCCTCGCCCACCGCCGACGAGCCCCCACCCGACTGCCAGAACCACACGCCGCCGGCGCCACCGAGCACCACCAGCACCACGATGATCACGGCGACCAACCGGCCGGTGCGCTTCTTCGGCGGGCCGGTCGGCGCCCCGGTCCACTGCGCCGGCGGCTGCGGGTGGTGCGGCTGCGGGTGGTGCGGTGGCGGGAACTGCGGTTGCGGGTACGGCGGTTGCGGGCGGTGCTGAGGACGTTGAGGCTGGTAGGACAAGCTGCGATCCCCCTGGGGTTCACGGCGTGCGGGTAGGGCAGCCGGGCGACTTCGGCACCATACGATCTCCACGACGGCCGCGGTGTCAGGCGAACTACCGACACCGCGGTCGGTGTTCCGGGTGCTCCGAGGCCACCGGTTGCGCCCGTGGTGAGTCATTCCCCCACTTCCGAACTGCGCATACGATCGATGGATGCCACCCGACGCGGCGCGGCGCAGCGACCGTTCGAGGCGGGCGATCCTCCTGGCCGCGTTGGAGTTGGTCGAGGCGCTCGGCCACTCCCGGTTGACCATCGAGGCGGTGGCGGCCCGGGCCGGGGTCGGCAAGCAGACGATCTACCGGTGGTGGCCGTCGAAGGGGCCGTTGCTGTTCGACGCCTTCCTGGAGTTCGGGCCGGCCGGCGCGGACGAGTTGCCCAGCGGCGTGCTGGCGGTCGACCTCAAGCGGGAGCTGCGGGCCGCGGCCGAGGAGCTGGCCGAACGGCGGTTCGACCAGGTGCAGGCTGTTGGTGCACGAGTCCCGCACGGACCTGGTGACGCTGCTGCTGATGCCGCGCCGGATGGCGCTGGAGGAGCGATTACACGCGGCCCGGCGGTTGGGGGACGTACGGCCGGACGTCGACGTGTCGGCGGCGGTGGAGTTGTTGTTGGGACCCGTTTACCAGCGGTGGTTCTTGCGGACGGCGCCGTTGACCGGCGACTTCGTCGACGCGGTAGTCGATCTCGTGCTCCGCGCGCTGAGCACGTGACCATGATCGGTAGGGTTCGTCGATCATGGGGTACGCGGTGGTCGACGTGGAGACGACCGGGTTCGCCGCGCGCGGTGCGGACCGGGTGGTCGAGGTGGCCGTCGTCGGGCTGGACGGCGCGGGCCGGGTGACCGACGAGTGGTGCACCCTGCTCAACCCCGGGCGCGACCTCGGGCCGCAGCACGTGCACCGGATCCGCGCGGCCGACGTGTGGCACGCGCCGACGTTCGCGCAGGCCGCGGGCGCGCTGGCGGCGCGCCTCGCCGAACGGGTCGTGGTCGCGCACAACCTGTCGTTCGACGCCCGGTTCCTGACCGCCGAGTTCGCCCGCGCCGGGGTGGACCTGCCGGTGACGGGCCTGTGCACGATGCGCCTGGCCGACCGGTACCTGCCGGGCCGGGCCGGTCGATCGCTGGCGGCGTGCTGCGAGGCGGTCGGGGTGGTGCTCGACTCGGCGCACTCCGCGTTGCACGACGCCCGCGCCACGGCCCGGTTGTTCGCCCACTACCTGGGGTTCGGCGTGCCGGAGGCCGAGCCCGTGCCGCGCGTGCCGCTGGCCGGCGACGTGGTCGAGGTGCGCCGTGGCACGGCTCCGGTGTCGCGCCGGCCGGAACTGGTGACGTTGGTGCGCGGTGACCGGGTCGTGTTCACCGGCCAGATGCACGCGCCGCGAGAGGAGTGGGTCGACCGCGCCGCGTCGGCCGGGCTGGTCAGCCAGGGGCACGTGACCAAGGCGACCCGCCTGGTCGTGGCCGCCGACCCGTTCACGCTGTCGAGCAAGGCGCGGCGGGCGCGGGCGTACCGGGTGCCGATCGTGTCCGAAGAGGACTTCGCCGGGATGCTGGACCTGCTCGGTGTTACACCGCCGGTCAAAGATCACCGGACCGGGTGGCGTCGAGCCTATTGAAAAGCCCGCTACCTGCGGGGAGGCTCTTCACGGACAGGCCATGCCTCAGCGGAAGGCACGAGTCCTATGAGTACCGTGCAGACAACGGCTTGCCGTGCGGTGTGGGACGAGTTCGTCTCGGAACTGCCGGTCGGGGTACTGCTCCAGGACGAGAACGGCGTGGTGCTCGCCGCGAACCCGATGGCGTCGTCGCTGCTCGGTGACGCCTGCGCCCGCGACGACTCCGGCGCCCCGCTGCCCAGCTGCGCCGAACTGGCCGCGCAGGTGCTGCGCACCGGATCACCGCTGACCATCCCCGTGGTGCTGCCGCACGCCAAGGTGTGGGCCGAGTACTACCCCATCGGGGGGCGCGGGCAGGTGTTGGTGCTGCTGCGGCCGGTGCAGGCGGACGTGCCGCACAGCGCCGGGCTGCTCGACGCGCTGACGGGGCTGCCGGGACGGGCGCTGCTGCTCGACCGGCTGGACCAGGCGTTGATCCGGGCGCGCACCCAGGGCACGCTGGCGTCCCTCGTGCTGGCGGACGTGCACCGGATGGCCGCGGTGAACGCGGCCCACGGCTTCAAGCGCGGCGACGAGCTGCTGACCGTGCTGGCGAAACGGCTGCGGCAGGGTTTACGGGCCGACTACACGGTGGCGCGGTACGGCGGCGACTCGTTCGCCGTGGTCGCGGAGCACCCGAACGGCAGCGGCGAGGCGGTCGCGGCACGGGTGCGCGAGCTGACCGGGCGGGCGGTGCGGCTCGGCGGCGAACGCGTGCGCACCGGGGTCCGGGTGTGCTGGGTGACCAGCGACGGTGAAGCGCCGCTGCACTCGGTGATCGCGCACGTCGAGGAACGCCTGCGGCGTTGAGCCGCGCACCGCGAACGGGACCGGGCCCCTGGCACCGAGGGTGCCAGGGGCCCGGTCGCGGGAGGTGCGGATCGGTGGGTCAGATCCGCGGCATCACGGTGGTGTCCTCGAGCGGGCTGAAGACGCTCTGCGCGTCGATGCCGGCCAGGGCGGGCGCCTGGGCCTCGGTGAACCGCGCCGGACCGACGCCACCCTGCACCGGGTTGACGTTCAGACCGCTCAGCGCCAGCGGCGGCACCATCGGGGACTCGCTGCGGGGCTGCGCCACACCGGGCACGGGGAGCACGAACGGCAACCCGGCCGGCGCCGCGATGGGCAGCGACGACACGGCGCGACCGGCCGGGGTGAGACCGGCGGGCACGTCGTGCACGGGCAGGCTCTCCACGACCGGGAGGCCCTGCGTCGCGGTGAGGTCACCGACCAGCGGCAGGCTGCCGCCGAACGAGCGCTCGTCCGAGGCCGACTGCACCGAACGGGTCAGCACGCCCGCGAGGGGCACGGTGCCGAGGGCGGCGCGGGTCGCCTCGGCGACGGCGGGCAGGCCGTAGCGCAGCGCCCGCTCGATGTTGTCGAGCCGCGGCAGCTGCTGGGTCGGCAGCTCGGCCTGCGACAGCGCGCCGACCGGCGCGGCCGGCTCGGGCAGCTGGGCCTTGGACAGCGCGCCGATCGGTGCGCTCGCCTCGGGCAGCTCGGCCTGCGACAGGGCGGAGACCGGCGCGGCGGCCTTCGACAGCTCCCGCTTGCGCAGCTCGGGCTTCGGCACGTCCAGCTCCGGCGCCTCAGGCTTCGGGACCGCCCTGGCCAGCAGGCCGCTGCCCGGCAGCTGGACCTGGTGGAGGCGGTCGAGCGGCAGACCGCGCAGCTCGCCGATCCCCGGCAGGCCCACCGGCACGGTGTACCCGGCCAGCCCGCTCACGAGGTCCAGCGTCGGCAGCTCGGTGACCCGCAGCAGGCTGTCGAGGCTCGCCGGGAGCTGGATGCCCCGGTTCGCGTCGGCGACCGGCTTGGTGTCGTCCCGGTCGTCGCCGGTGCGCACGTCGTTGCTGTCCTGCGCGTTCGTGGTGGCGGTGCCGAGCACGTCCACCGGGATGCCGAACATGCGGGCGAACGCCTCGGTCGGCACCTCGATGTCGTACGAGGTGACCGAGCCGCTGCCCTCGGTGGTGGTCACGCCACCGGACCTGCTGCTCGACCGGCTGGCGGTCGCGGCGTCGGCGAGACCGGCGACGGTCACGGCGTCACCGTGCACCGACGGCGTGACCGCGGCGGGCGCGGTGAGCAGGTTGCCCGACCAGGCGCTGTCCTCGGCGGAGGTCAGGTGCCGGCCACCGGCGATCAGGCCGGTCCGGCTGTCCGTCCGGGACTCGCCGTTGCCCGCGGCGGTGACGGCGTCGCCGAACACCTGCAGCGGGATCGACGGCTGCGCGCCGATGCCGTTGCCCGAGAACGACGCGTCGTCGCCGGAGGTCTGCACGTCGCCCCCGGAGTGCGAGCCGAACTGGTTGCGGCTCTCCGACTCGACGTTGCTGCCCGCGCCGATCGCGCTGCCGAACACCTGCGGCGAGGACGCCTCGGGCAGCGACAGCACGTTGCCCGACAGCGAGCCCTCGTCACCGGTGGTGGTGGCGGCGCCGCCGGAGCGGGAGTCGAGCTTGCTGTCGGTCTCGGACGAGCCGTTGCCGACCGCGACCGCGGAGTCGCCGAAGACCTGGGCCGGGTTCGAGGTGGGGACGTGCACGATGTTGCCCGAGACGGAACCGTGCTTGCCGTTGGCCGTGGGCGCGTTGCCGAGGTCGATCTCGGTGTCGCTGTCGGTCTTCGACGTCGGGTTGGCGACCGCGCCGCCCGAGTTGCCGAACACCTGGCCGCCCAGCGCGGTCGGTGCGGACACCACGTTGCTGGAGCCGGTGCCGTTGTCGTCGACGCTGGTCGCGACCTTGCCGGAGCGCAGGGTCTTGTTCTCGGTGGCCCGGCCGGTGGGCGTGCCCGCCGCGCCGAGGCCGTTGCCGAACGCCTCGGCGGGCGCGCCGAGCGGCACCTGGCCGACGTTGCCGGAGCCGACCGCGTCGTTGCCGGTCGTGCCGTTGTAGCCGCCGGAGTCCGCGACGATGTCGTTGCGGCAGTCCGCGTCGGCGATGCCGCCGCCGGCGATGCCGTTGCCGCACAGGTCGGCCGCGCCGGCCGGCGGCAGGTTCGCCGAGTTGGCCGACAGCACGGAGCGGTCGCCGTTGGTGTACGTGTCGCCGCCGGAGACCGCGGTGGCCTCGTTCGCGTGCCGGGCCGACGTGGTGCCCACGCCGGACAGCGCGTTGCCCGCGCCGGAGACCGGCAGGGCGATGGGCGCGTCGGCGAAGGCGCCGGACAGCACCGCGTCCTGGCCGGAGGTGTAGCTGTTGCCGCCGGCTTCGGCGTCGTGCGCCATCGCGTTGTCGACCTGCGCGTTGCCGCCGCCCGTCAGGGCGTTGCCGCCCGCGGCGAGGGGGCCCGCGAACGCGGGCTGGACCACGTTGCCCGCGAGGGTGCCGTCGTTGCCCGAGGTGGACGACCACATCGGGAGGTCGGTCCGGTCGCGCTGGGTGGTGCCCGCGTCGGCGGACGCCCGGTTCTCGGTGGCGGTGTCCGCGTTGCCCGCGGCGCCGATGCCGTTGCCGGTGACCGCGAGGACCGGCGCGACCGGCGCGCCGAGGACGTTGCCGGTGCCGGTGCCGCGCTCGCCGGTGGTGCTCAGCGAGCCGGTGGCCTGGGCGTCGTTCGACGACGCTGCCCCGCTGAAGGAGTTGCCGCCCGCGGCGACCGCGTTGTTGGTCACCTGCGCCGGCACCGCGCCCTGGACGGCGGCGATGTTGCCCGACAGCGAGCCGTCCTCGCCCGAGGTCCGGACCCGGTCGCCCGCGACCGCGCGCTGGTAGGACGCGGCGTGGGACTCGGCGTTGGCCAGGACCGCGACGGCGTTGCCGTTGACCTGGGGCGAGACGGCGGCGGCGGCGTGCGCCACGTTGCCGGCCAGCGTGCCGCGCGACCCGTCGGTCCTGATCTCGCCGGCGCTGGTGGCCGACTGGGTGCACACGCCGTCGCTGTAGGCGTTGCCCCCGGCGGCGATCGCGTTGCCGCAGACGCTGACCGGCACGACCACGTCGGCGTCGGCGGTGTTGCCGCGGGTCAGGCCCGTGGCCTCGACGCCTGCCGTCCGCTCCTGCGCGGTGCGGACCAGGGGGTTGGCCGGGACGGCGACGTCGCGCACGGGCAGGTCGGCCGCGCTCGGCGTGCCGATCTCCTCGTGGATGGTCGGCAGGTCGTGGTTGCCGACCAGGGTGCCCAGGTTGTTGTGGTCGACGTCGACCGGCACGCGCACCTTCGCGTCGAGCGGGTTCGGTTTCGCGTCGGGGTTGACGTTCTCCTGGGCTGAAGCGATGCCCGTGCCGAGCATCAGCAAACCACCAGTGACAAGTGCGGTCTGGAGACCGCGCTTGGCCCAGGTTTGCATGGGTTCTCCTTCTTCCGGTGTCCCTTGCGGGAGGTGAGGGGTGGTCGGACGCGGCGACCGCGTCGGAGAGGACGACCACCCGGGTCTCTTCTTCAGGGGGAGCGCGGCGTCTCGACCGGTGTGGGAGCGCACGCGAGCGGCGCGACGGTCGAGCACCGGGTCAGCTCGTCGATGAGCTGCCGCGGACCGCGCGCTGTGGTCAGTCGGGCGTGATGCCGGGCTGCTTGCCCGGCGTCACGGTGTTCCGCTCGGTGGCGGGGAACAGAGCCCGGGCCACCGCGGAGTCGATGCGGTCGGCGGAGACGGCCGTGAACGGGCCGTTGCCGCCGCCGGAGGAGCCGGAGCCGTCGCCACCGCAGGAGCAGTGGGCCGGCGCGCCGAGCGGCGCGAACGGCATCGACGGCAGACCGGACGGGTCTCCCGGCAGGGAGGACCCGCCGTCGCCGGACAGCGCGACGACCTGCGGCCGCGGCGCGTCCAGCCAGGACCGGCTGAGCTTGCCGAACACCCCGTGCACCACCGGGGTGCCGGCGGGAACCGGCACGGCGGTGGCGGCCGGGGTGGTCTCGGTGACGTGCCGCGTCACGGCGCCGCCGACGACCACGTCGACGGGCGCCTGCTCGGACGCGGGGCGCCGGAACCAGTCGCGCACGCCCCCGACGGTGCCGCGGATGTCCTCCGCGACCCGACGCAGGTCGGGCGGGCTCGGCTCGGGCACCCGGGGGGTGCTCAGCGCCGTGTCGAGGTCGTGCACGGCCCGGCCGACCGGGGCCAACGCGGCCTCGACCGAGCCCTCCGCCGCACGGGGCGGCAGCGAGTCGTGCGCGATCTCGGTGACCGGGTCGACGACCGGGATCTGCGCCGACGCCGCCGTGGCGGACAACGCCCAGGCCGCGGCGGTGCCTGCCAGCGTGCCGCCGACGACCAGCAGGGCGCGGGAGAGCAGCCGCCGAACGCGGCCCGCCCCCGTTCCCACTCGCTGGTCAACGCACGACATCGCTGGAACCTCCGCCGAAGAGCTCTGGGATTCGCCGGCGACGTGATCGAGGTGATCAAGCCGACGACGAGAGACTGCCAGTAGGCGAGGCGCTGGCGCACTCCATCCACACCTGGTTCGCCGGATCGTGTGACGAACACTCTGTGCTTCTGACCGTGACGGTGAGTGATCAGACGCGCTTGAGCACCCTGGCCGCGCCGGCGGCGGCCGTGGACGCCAGGATCCAGCCGACCGCGATCAGGGTGCTGGAGATCCACTGCGAGGCGCCGCTGAACTTCCACTTGCCGTCCTGGCCGAGGTCCACGATCGGGATCAGCAGGTCCATCGACAGCAGCCAGGCGTTCCACGACGGCGACTCGTCCTCGTTGAGCTTCGGCATCTCGTGCCCGAGGAACCAGCCCGCGCCCGCCAACCAGAACGCGGTCAGCCAGGCGATCGCGAGCCACGGCCGGTAGCCGTAGCCGACCGTCCAGCGCTGCAGGAAGCCCCAGACCCGGCCGGCGACGCCGAGTTCCGAGTAGCGCCGGTGCTGCTTCTCCAGCTGCACGAGCTGCGCCAGCTCCTCCTCGCCGCCGTCGCGGTACACCGCGGCCAGCTGCTCGTAGGGTCCGGGCGCGAAGTCCGGCTGCACCTCGCGCAGCCAGCGCAGCCGGGTGCGCACGTCCACGTGCGGCGTGGACGAGATCGAGCTGAACGTGAAGTCCTCCACGTCGACACCGCCCGTGGCGGCCCACAGCCCCGGCCCGTCCATCACGGTCGCCGCGCCGACCCGCGTCAGCACGACCCGGCCCACCGGGATCCGGTCCTCCGAGAGCCGCAGCACGAGCTGGCCCACCGTGAGCCCGTAGGCGTTCAGCGCGATGTCGCTGCCGGGACCGCCCAGGCGCGCGCCCGCGAACGTGGCCATCTTGCCGACCTCGGCGAGCCGGATCCGCACGCCGCCCGCGGCGGTGAAGCCGTGGCTGCACAGGAAGTCCTTGCCGACGGTGGCCACGCGGGCGTCCAGCGACGGCTTCACCGTGCCGTCGGGACGGCGGCGCGGCGAGAGCAGGGACGCGCCGGAGCAGTCGAGGGTGGAGCCGATCCCGGCGTTCTGCAGGCGCAGCGAGCCCCGGGCGCGCAGGTCGCGGAGGAACAGCGTGCCGCCGACGCGCAGGCGGTCGGCGAACAGGACGTCGATGCCCGGCCCGTGCAGCTCGACGCCGGACAGGGACGCGCTACCCCGCACGTGCGCGTCCACCAGGCGCACCTGGCCGTAGGCCTTCAACGCGGCGTCGCGTTCGCCGTCGCCGTGGAAGCCGCCGTTGACCGCCCCGCGCGCTTCGAGGTCGCCGCGCACCTGGATGCCGTCCGCGTGCAGGGCGACCGGGATCCGCTGGACGACCTCGCCGGCGGCCTCCGGCGGGTCCTCCACCGCGTCCCGGCGGCCGATCACCGCGCCGGACAGCCGCAGGTAGCCGCCGATCTCGGCGTTGGGCAGGCGGACCGTGCCGGAGGAGGTGAAGCCGTCGTCCAGCTCGACGTTGCCCTCCACCCGCATCCGGTCGGCGACGAGCGCGGCGGCCTCGTCGGCGGTGCCGCGCGGGATCACCAGGACCGGTCGGTCGACCACGCTGGCGTGCAGGCGGGCGCCGGAGAACACGGCGCTGCCGCCGATCCGCGCGCCGTCGAGCAGGATGCGGCCCTCGGCGGTGAACCGGCCGCCCTCGGCGTCGCAGAACAGGGTGCCCGCGATGGCCACGCCGGTGGCGTCCAGGGCGTTCTGGCCGGCGTTGAGCAGGCGCGCGCCGCCCAGGTGCACGTTGCCGCCGACGTCCGCGCCGCGCAGCCGCACCTCGCCGCCCGCGCGCAACGCGACGGCCTGCAACGAGCCGGACAGCCGGATGCGCGCGGCGAGCAGGGCGTGGTCGCCGCCCTTGTTCCGCAGCACGGCGCCCGCCAGCCGGAACGTGCCGTCGACCGAGGCGTCGGTCAGGTCGACCACGCCGTCGCTGGTGAAGCCCGCCTCCAGCACCAGGTCGCTGCCGACGCGCAGGTTGCGGCCCCACAGGCCGGGCACCTTGCAGCCGCGCATCCGCAGGCCGACCAGGCGGGCCATGCGCAGGTCCGGCGGCCGTTCGAAGGAGCAGTCCAGGAAGTCGACCACGTGGCGGACCCGCGCGCCCTCGAGCGCGAACGAGCCGACGACGTTCGCGCCGATCAGCTTCAGCGAGGCGGTCCGCGGGCTGCCGCCGGTGAGCAGCCCGGACAGCACCTCGCCGCGGACCGTGCGCTCGCGCTTGGGCGTCCTGGGGTCGAACCGCAGGGGGCGTCCGGCGGCGAAGGCGGCGCGGACGGCGTCCTCGACGGTCTCCTCGGCGGTCACGCCTGCGATCCGATCACCCGCCGTGCCGGTTCCGCCAGGGTTTGCCGGAATCCGAAACGTGGGTTTCGACATGCCAGCGACCGCCTCCGACCGGCCCACTCCCGGCGACCGGTCCGACTACCGTGATCCGCGTGACGGGGAGCGATGAGATCAGCGAGAGGGTGCCGCGGATGCTGCGCGTCTCGGCGGCGCTGAGTTGGCGGTTCGTGGCCGTGGTCGCGGCGCTCTACGTGGTGTTCCACGTGGTCGGGTTCATGGCCACGATCGTCATCCCGACCGGGGTGGCGCTGCTGCTGGCCGCGCTGCTGTCGCCCGCGGTGTCGCAGCTGAACCGGGCGGGCATCCCGCGCGGCGTGGCCACGGGCGTGGTGCTCGTCGGCGGCATCGCGGTCGTCGGCGGCGTGCTGACGTTCGTGATCACCGAGTTCTCCAAGGGCCTGCCGCAGTTGCAGGAGCAGGTCAGCGCGAGCCTGGACACCATCCGCGGCTGGCTCAAGGACGGGCCGCTGCACCTGAGCGACGTGCAGCTCCAGCAGTACCTGGACCGGGTGGTGGAGACGGTCAAGGAGAACCAGACCGAGATCACCTCGGGGGCGCTCACCACGGCGGCCACCGTCGGCGAGCTGCTGACCGGGCTGATCCTCGCCCTGTTCACGCTCATCTTCTTCCTGCACGACGGCGACGCGATCTGGCGGTTCCTGATCCGGATCGTGCCGCGCGACGTGCGCGGTCGGGCCGACGTGGCGGGCCGGCGTGGTTTCGCCTCGCTCGTGTCGTACGTGCGGGCGACCGCGCTGGTGGCGGTCGTGGACGCGGTCGGCGTCGGCATCGGCCTGTGGATCGTGGACGTGCCGCTGGTGGTGCCGCTGTCGGCGCTGGTGTTCCTGGGCGCGTTCATCCCGATCGTGGGCGCGGTGATCACCGGCGCGGTGGCGGTGCTGGTGGCGCTGGTGGCCAACGGGCCGATCGAGGCGCTGATCATCCTGGCCGTGCTGATCGGCGTGATGCAGCTGGAGAGCCACGTGCTGCAGCCGCTGCTGCTGGGGCGCGCGGTGAAGCTGCACCCGCTGGCCGTGGTGCTGGCGATCACCACCGGTCTCGTCGTGGGCGGCATCGCGGGCGCGCTGCTGTCCGTGCCGCTGCTGGCGGTGCTGAACTCGGGGATCAGGTCGTTGCTGTCGGAGTCGGACCGGGACGTGGAGCCGCGCCAGGTCGACGTGCTGGAGCCGCAGGAGAGCGGCCCCGTCGACACGGGCGGGGATCGTGTCGACGACGACGGACTCGTCAATCGGATGCAGGACGCTCTTTCGGATGACACCGACACCGAGGGCCCGCCCGCGGAGCACAGCGGCAGGCAGTAGCGGTCAGGCCATCTCGACCAGGTTGCGGCCGTAGCCCTTGGCCGCGAGCAGCGCGGCGTCGGCGGCCACCAGCAGGTCCGGCAGCTCGTAGCCGAACCGCTGGGTGGTCGCCACGCCGATGCTCACGGTGAGGCCGGTGAGCAGGTGCTCCCGTCCGTCCGTGCCGACGGTGGGCACGGCCAGGTCGGCGATGGCGTGCCGCACGCGTTGGGCGACGGACCGGGCGACGGCGGGCTCCGCGTCCGGCAGGAGCACGACGAACTCCTCGCCGCCGAAGCGGCCGACCAGGTCGCCGCGCCGGACCGTGCCGGTCAGCAGCAGGGCGACCGCGCTGAGCGCCGAGTCGCCCGCGAGGTGGCCGACCTCGTCGTTGACGCGCTTGAAGTGGTCGAGGTCGAGCAGCATCACGGCCATCGGCCGGTCGCGCACCCGTGCCTTGGACAGCTCGTACCTGGCCCGGCCGTCCCAGTGCACGGCGTTGGCCAGGCCGGTCTTCGCGTCGCGCTGGGCGGAACGCCGCCACTGCGGCAGCTGCGCCGCCCGTTCCAGCAGGGCCAGCGGCGGTCCGGCCATCAGCGCGTGCACCGGGGTGGTGATGGCGACGAAGCCCATCAGGCCGCCGATGCTCACCGCGACGATGCCGAGCACCACGTCGATCGGCTCGCCGATGACCTCCTCGCCGCGGGCGCGCGGGCTGCGCAGCTTCAGGCCGATCGCGATCACGCCGGCGCGGAGCACCAGCAGCACGGTCGCGCCGAGCACCATGACGACGAGGTCCGTGCGCGGCTCGGCCCAGCCGATGACGTAGCGGGTCGCGAACACGGCCAGCGTGGTCGCGGACAGGGTGAACACCCAGCGGTGCGACTCGGGGCGCTGGGTGAGCACGCCGTGCAGGGCGGGGCCGAAGAGCAGCAGGACGAGCAGGTTGCACGGCAGGGCGACCAGGCCCGCGGTGAGGTAGCACAGGTGGGCGGCCCACGGGTTGCGCGCGGCCTCGCCCACCCGGTGGCTGTGGATCGAGCTGCCGATGATCACCGCGCCGGCGGTGCCCGCGATGGCCGCGAACCGGCCGACCTCGCCGGGCGAGGGCTGCGGCGACGTGACGATCGCGTAGACCACCACGGCCAGCGCGAGCAGGTCCACGAGCAGCCAGTAGGCCAGCGCGGAGCGCTTCAGCGTCCACAATGGCCAATGGCGCACGCTCGGCCCTCCCTCGCCGCAGCAGTCCGCGGACGTGATCTTCACCCCCGGAGGCGATCAGGCCCCGTGAGATCACGCTCGGTGACTCCCGCCAGCCTTCCACATGTGTCGGTATCGGAACAGACGGCCACCTGGGGGTTAGCTGCGCCACTCCGACACGGCAAGATTGGGCGTGAAGGGAGCACACCGTGCACACAAAGCCATCCGACCAGGGGACAGCGGCCATGGAGGACCCGGTCGCACACCTCTGGCGGGGAACGGTAGCGCTACGCGTAGTGACGTTCCTGTTCGCTTTGGGCAACGCGATCGTCCAGCACAACTACTACGAGCGGCAGTGGCTGGCGTGGGCGACGATCGCGGCGATGGCCCTCTGGTCGGTGTTCACCATCCAGGCGTACAGCCGGGAGGACGGGCGGCGGCCGTGGGTCGTGGTGGCGGACGTCGCGATCACGTGCGGCCTGATGTCCCTGTCACCACTGATCATGACGGATGCTCAGTTCCTGTTCAACGTCCCGCTGATCACCACGATCTGGGCGGCCGGACCGCCGGTGGCGGCGGGCGCGCTCGGCGGGCAGGTCGCGGGCGCGGTGTCCGGCTTCGTGGTCGGGCTGAGCACCTACCTCAACCGGGGCGGGCTCACCGTGGACCTGGTGCGGGACGTGGTCCTGTTGGCGGGCGCCGGTTTCGTGGTCGGCATGGCGTCGTCCACGGCGCGCCGCTCGGCGGTGCGGCTGGCGCAGGCGTTGCGGACCGAGGCGGCCACGGCCGAGCGCGAGCGGCTGGCGCGGTCCATTCACGACGGTGTGCTGCAAGTGCTGGCGCGCGTGCGCAAGCGCGGCACGGAGCTCGGCGGCGAGGCGGCGGAGCTGGCGGAGCTGGCCGGTGAGCAGGAAGTCGCGCTGCGGTCCCTGGTGGCCGCCGCGCCGACCGAGTCCACCGTGGACGGCGACGCGGACCTGCGGCCGGCGCTGCAGCTGCTGGCCACGTCCCGGTTCCAGGTGTCCACACCGGCCACGCAGGTGATGGTGCCGGCCGCGACGGCGTTCGAGCTGACCGCCGTGGTGCGCGAGGCGCTGTCCAACGTGGACAAGCACGCGGGCCCGGACGCGCGGGCGTGGGTGCTGCTGGAGGACCTCGGCGACGAGGTCGTGATCAGCGTCCGCGACGACGGCCCCGGCATCCCCGAGGGCCGGTTGGCCTCCGCCGAGGCGGAGGGGCGGATGGGCGTCGCCCAGTCCATCCGGGGCCGGGTCGAGGCGCTGCGTGGCACCCTTGAGCTGCAGACGGGGCCGGGGGAGGGCGCCGAATGGGAGGTGCGGGTCTACCGATGAGCGTTTCCGTGATGGTGGTGGACGACCACCCGCTGTGGCGCGACGGCGTCGCGCGCGACCTGGCCGAACGCGGTTTCGAGGTGGTCGCGACCGCGGGCGACGCCGCGTCGGCGGTGCGGATCGCCCGCGCGGTGCGGCCGGACGTGGTGCTGATGGACCTCAACCTCGGCGAGACGACGGGGGTGGAGGCGACCACGTTGATCACCGGGTCGCTGGAGGGCACCAGGGTGCTGGTGCTGTCCGCGAGCGGCGAGCACAGCGACGTGCTGGAGGCGGTGAAGGCGGGCGCGTCCGGTTACCTGGTGAAGTCGGCGTCGGCCGAGGAGCTGGTGGAGGCGGTGAACCGGACGGCGGCCGGTGACGCGGTGTTCACCGCCGGGCTGGCGGGGCTGGTGCTCGGCGAGTACCGGCGGATGGCCGCCACGCCGGACGACGACAAGCCGCAGCTCACCGAGCGCGAGACCGAGGTGCTGCGGCTGGTGGCCAAGGGGCTGACGGCGCGGCAGATCGCGAACCGGCTGGTCATCTCGCACCGCACGGTGGAGAACCACGTGCAGTCCACCCTGCGCAAGCTGCAACTGCACAACCGCGTCGAGCTGGCGCGGTACGCGATCGAGCACGGGCTCGACGTCGAGCCGGAGGGCTGACCCATGACCGACCCCAAGGACTTCCGGGTGTCCGACGCCGAGCGGGAGCACGTCGTCGGCCTGTTGCAGAAGGCGATCGGCCGCGGCCTGATCACGCTGGACGAGTTCACCGAGCGCACCGACACGGCGCTGGCCGCGCGGACCCGCGGCGAGCTGAACGCCGTGCTGCTGGACCTGCCCGGCATGGTGCACAACGAGCAGGTGGTCGCCATGCCCGCCGACCGGCAGGAGCTGAAGGCCACCATGTCCACGGTCAACCGCAAGGGCAACTGGACGGTGCCCCGGCAGCTCGTCGTGCGCAGCCGGATGGGGACGACGGACCTGGACTTCCGCGAGGCGTCCATCCCGCACGCGGTGGTGGACATCGAGCTGGACGTGACCGCCGGTTCGGTGAAGCTGGTGCTGCCGGAGGGCGCGACGGTCAACGCGGACGGCGTCGAGCTGGCCGCGAGCCACCTGAAGGACAAGGTGGGCACGGGCGTGAACGGCCGACCGCACTTCGTCGTGCACGGCCTCGTGCGCGCGGGCAACGTGGAGATCAAGAAGAAGTCCCGCTGGTTCCGGCACGCCTGACCCCGTCGTGCGGTCCCGCCGTCGCGCGGTGAGGATCGTGGTGTGCACTGCCTCGTCACCGGCGCGACCGGCTACCTCGGCGGACGGCTCGTGCCCCGGTTGGTCGCGGCGGGCCACCGGGTCAGGTGCCTGGTCCGCGACCCGCGCAAGCTGCGGGACGTGCCGTGGGTCGGGCAGGTCGAGGTCGTGCGCGGCGACGTGCTCGACCCGGCCTCCCTGGACGCGGCGATGCGGGACGTCGACGTCGTGCACTACCTCGTGCACTCGTTGAGCGATCCGGACTTCGTCGACGCGGACCGGCGCGCCGCGGAGAACACCGCGCGCGCCGCGGCGGACGCGGGCGTGCGGCGGATCGTCTACCTGGGCGGACTGCACCCACCGGGTGCGGCGCTGTCACCCCACCTGGCCTCGCGCAAGGAGGTCGGAGACGTGTTCCTGCGCGGCCCGGTGCCCGCGGTGGTGCTGCAGGCGGCGGTGGTCATCGGGTCCGGCTCGGCGAGCTTCGAGATGCTGCGCTACCTCGCCGAACGGCTGCCGGTCATGGTCACGCCGCGCTGGGTGCGCAACCGGGTCCAGCCGATCGCGGTGCGGGACGTGCTGCGGTACCTGGTCGACGCGGTGGGGCTGCCGGCCGACGTCAACCGGGCGTTCGACGTCGGCGGCCCGGACGTGCTGACCTACCTGGAGATGATGCTCCGGTACGCGGAGGTGGCCGGGCTGCGCCGGCGGCGCGTCCTGCCGGTGCCGGTGCTCACGCCGCGCCTCTCCGCGCACTGGGTCAACCTCGTCACGCCCGTGCCGCGCTCGATCGCCGCGCCGTTGATCGAGTCGCTGGTGCACGAGGTGGTGTGCCGGGAGCACGACATCGAGGCGTACTTGCCGGGGGAGAACACCGGCTACGACCGGGCGGTGGCGCTCGCGCTGGCGAAGGTCCGCGACGCGGACGTGGAGACCCGCTGGTCGGGCGCGTCGGTGCCGGGCGCGCCCGCCGACCCGCTGCCGACCGACCCCGACTGGTCCGGCGGTTCGTCGTACGTCGACGTGCGGGAACGGCGGACCGCCGCGTCACCGCAACGGCTGTGGCAGGTCGTGGAGGGCATCGGCGGCGATCACGGCTGGTACTCGTTCCCCCTGGCCTGGGCGGTGCGCGGGTGGCTCGACCGGTTGGTCGGCGGCGTCGGGCTGCGGCGCGGGCGGCGCGATCCCCGGCGGTTGCACGTCGGCGAGGCGCTGGACTTCTGGCGGGTGGAGGAGCTCGACCGCGGCCGGCTGCTGCGGCTGCGCGCGGAGATGCGGGTGCCGGGCCTGGCCTGGTTGGAGCTCCGGGTCTCGGAGGCGGACGGCGGTGGGTCGACGTACCGCCAACGGGCGGTGTTCGTGCCGCGAGGGCTCGCCGGGCACGTGTACTGGTGGCTGGTGTGGCCGTTCCACGGGCTGGTGTTCGGCGGCATGGCGCGCAACATCGCCAATGAAGCTGAACTTACGAGTGAATTCAGAAAGTCCTGATGGACTGCACAAGAGGGTGGGAGCACACTCGCCCGCATGAAGGCACTGGTCAAGGCGACCGCCGGGCCGGGGTTGTCGTTGACCGACGTCCCGGACCCCACCCCCGGCACCGGTGACGTGGTGGTCCGGGTCCTGCGCACCGGCATCTGCGGCACGGACCTGCACATCGACTCGTGGGACGAGTGGGCCGCGCACAACATCAGCGCGCCGCTCGTGCTCGGGCACGAGTTCGTCGGCGAGGTGGTGGAGACCGGTGCGGCGGTGACCGGGGTCGAGGTCGGCGACCTGGTCAGCGGCGAGGGCCACCTGGTCTGCGGCACGTGCCGCAACTGCAAGGCGGGCCGCCGGCACCTGTGCGCCAACACCCGCGGCCTCGGCGTGCACAGCGACGGCGCGTTCGCGCAGTACGTGGTGCTGCCCGAGCAGAACGCCTGGGTGCACCGCGCGCCCGTCGACCTGGACGTGGCGGCGATCTTCGACCCCTTCGGCAACGCCGTGCACACCGCGCTGTCGTTCCCGGTCATCGGCGAGGACGTGCTGATCACCGGCGCCGGCCCGATCGGGATCATGGCGGCGGCCGTGGCCAAGCACGCGGGCGCGCGCAACGTGGTCATCACCGACGTGAGCGAGCACCGGCTGGACCTGGCCCGCAAGGTCGGCGTCGACCTCGCGCTCGACGTCACCGAGCGCACGATCGCCGACGCGCAGGCCGAGCTCGGCATGTCCGAGGGCTTCGACGTCGGCATGGAGATGTCCGGCAAGCCGGTCGCGTTGCAGGAGATGATCGGCAACATGGCGCACGGCGGCCGGGTCGCGATCCTCGGGCTGCCCGCCGAGGAGTTCGCGGTCGACTGGAGCAGCGTCGTGCTGAAGATGCTGCAGATCAAGGGCATCTACGGCCGGGAGATGTTCGAGACCTGGTACTCGATGTCCGTGCTGCTGCAACGCGGCCTCGACCTGACGCCGGTGATCACGCACCGGTTCGACCACGCGGACTTCGCCGAGGCGTTCGCGACGGCGCGCGAGGGCAAGTGCGGCAAGGTCATCCTCGACTGGACGGGAGCTCACTGATGTACGGCGCGATGCGAGAGGACCTGCGGACCGGCCTGGACGAGATCCGCGCGGCCGGGCTCTACAAGGCGGAACGGGTGATCGGCACACCGCAGAACGCCGCCGTGCGCGTCGGCTCCGGCGCCGAGGTGCTGAACTTCTGCGCCAACAACTACCTGGGCCTGGCCGACCACCCGCGGCTGGTCGAGGCCGCGCACGAGGCGTTGGACCGGTGGGGCTTCGGCATGGCGTCGGTGCGGTTCATCTGCGGCACGCAGGAACCGCACAAGGAGCTGGAGCTGCGGCTCTCGCAGTTCCTGGGCACCGAGGACACGATCCTCTACAGCTCGTGCTTCGACGCCAACGGCGGCCTGTTCGAGACCCTGCTCGGCGCGGACGACGCGATCATCTCCGACGAGCTGAACCACGCGTCGATCATCGACGGCGTGCGGCTGTCGAAGGCACGCCGCCACCGCTACGAGAACCGAGACATGGACGACCTGGAGCGGCAGCTCAAGGACTCCGCCGACGCCCGCTACCGGCTGATCGCGACCGACGGCGTGTTCTCCATGGACGGCTACCTCGCGCCGCTGGACGACATCTGCGACCTGGCCGAGCGGTACGACGCGCTGGTGATGGTCGACGACTCGCACGCGGTCGGCTTCACCGGCCCGAACGGTCGCGGCACGCCCGAGCTGTTCGGCGTGCAGGACCGGGTGGACATCGTCACCGGCACGCTCGGCAAGGCGCTGGGCGGCGCGTCCGGCGGCTACACGTCCGGGCGGGCGGAGATCGTGGAGATGCTGCGGCAGCGGTCGCGGCCGTACCTGTTCTCCAACTCGCTGGCGCCGTCGATCACCGCCGCCGCGATCGCCGCGCTCGACCTGCTCAGCTCGTCCGGCGAGCTGCTGACCAGGCTGCGCGAGAACACCGCGCTGTTCCGCTCCCGGATGACCGAGGCGGGCTTCGACCTGCTGCCCGGCGAGCACCCGATCATCCCGGTGATGATCGGGGACGCGGCGGAGGCGTCCCGGATGGCCGACCTGCTGCTGGAGCAGGGCATCTACGTGATCGGCTTCTCCTACCCCGTCGTGCCGCACGGCAAGGCGCGGATCCGGACCCAGATGTCGGCGGCCCACTCGACCGACGACGTGAACCGCGCCGTGGACGCGTTCATCGCGGCCCGCGACCGGATGTGATGCCTCACTTCTTGCCGCTGGGGCCCCAGATGCCGGCGAACACGAGCAGGATCGCGGACACCAGGATCGACAGGGTCACGACGACGCCGTTCATCTCCAACTCGCCGGCCCGGGCGCTGGGCACGACGAAGCCGAAGACGACCAGCACGAGCAGGCCGAGACCGGCGATGACCGATTCGGTGGCGCGGAGCGAACGCATGGCTCTTGTTACCGCACGCGGGCCTGCCGTGCACGTCGTGACAATGGGTCCGTGATCGACCCACGACGGCTGCGGGTGCTGCGCGCGCTCGCCGACCACGGCACCGTGACGGCCGCGGCGCAGGCCCTGCACCTCACGCCGTCCGCGGTGTCGCAGCAGCTGGCCGCCCTGGAGTCCGAGGTGGGGCACGAGCTGCTGCGGCGGCGTGGGCGGCGGGTGTCGTTGACCGCCGCCGGCGAGCTGCTGGTCCGGCACGCCAACGCGGTGGCCGCGGAGCTGGAGCGGGCGCAGGCGACGCTGGCCGCGTTCACCTCCGGCGCGACCGGTCGGGTCGAGGTCGGCAGCTTCGCGTCGGCGATCACGCAGGTCGTCGCGCCCGCGCTGGCCGCGCTGCGGGTGTCCGCGCCGGGCGTGACGCTGCGGGTGCGCGACGTCGAGGGGCACGCCAGCGTGCCGTTGCTGCTCGACGGCGAGATCGACCTGGCGATCACCGAGGAGTACCGGCTGCGCACCGACGACCGGCGGCTGACCCGGTTCCCGCTCTACACCGAGCCGTTCGACGTGGTGCTGCCGCCGGCGCACCCGTTGGCCGGTCGGGCGGAGGTGGACCTGGCCGACCTCGCGGACGACGACTGGGTCGTGACGCTGCCCGGCAACCCGGTGCGCGACGTCGTGCAGCTGGCGTGCGAGCACGCCGGTTTCGCGCCGCGGATCACGCACACGTCCGACGACTTCCGCGCCATCGGCGCGTTGGTGCGGGCGGGCGCGGGGGTGGCTCTGGTGCCCCGCAACGCCGTGCGCGGTGTGCCCGTGCGCGGCACGGCCCCGTTGCGGCGGGTGGTCGCGGCGGTGCGCGCGGGCAGCGAGGGCCACCCGTTGATCGGGCTGGTCCGGGACGCCCTGCTGGACGCCGTCGGTCAGTGAGGGGCGCGGGCCGCCAGCTTCGCCGACGCCGGGTCCGCCGCCGCCACCGCGCCGCCGGCCGCCAGCTGGCACAGGTCGAAGCTGGTCGAGGCGAGCTTCGCGCCCACGCCCGCGAGGGCCGTGTGGTTCATCGACAGGCTCGTCACGCCCAACCCGGTCAGCACGCACGCCAGCAGCGGGTCGGCGGCGGCCTCGCCGCAGACGCCCACCGGCTTGCCCGCGGCCGTGCCCGCGTCGCCGACCAGCTTGATCAGCCGCAGCAGCGCGGGCTGCCACGGGTCGTTGAGCGCGGCCACCGCGCCGACCTGCCGGTCCGCCGCGAACACGTACTGGGCCAGGTCGTTGGTGCCGATGGAGACGAAGTCGACCACGGCCAGCACCTCGTGGGCGCTCAGGGCCGCCGCCGGGACCTCGATCATCACGCCCGCGCGCCGGATGCCGGCCGCACGCGCCCGTTCCGCGAACCACGCGGCCTCGGCGGCGGTGGCGACCATCGGCGCCATCACCGACACGTCGGCATCCGTGTCGGCGGCGGCGAGCGCGATCGCTTCGAGTTGGCGTTCCAGCACGTCGGGGCGGTCGAAGGCGACCCGGAGGCCGCGCACGCCCAGCGCCGGGTTCGGCTCCGGCTCGGGGGCCAGGAACGGCAGCGGCTTGTCCGCGCCCGCGTCCAGCGTGCGGACCACCACGGGCTTGCCCGCGAACGGCGCGAGCACCGCCGCGTACGCCTCGCGCTGCTCGGCGACGGACGGCTCGGTCGCGGCGGACAGGAAGCAGAACTCGGTCCGGAACAGGCCGACGCCCTCCGCGCCGCCCGCCGCCGCCGCGACCGCGTCCGCGGGCGAGCCGACGTTGCCGAGCACCTTCACCCGGTACCCGTCGCGCAGCACGCCGACGCCGTTCCACTCCGCCCGTCCCGCGACGTGCGCCGCGCGGACCGTGCCGTCCGAGGCCTGCACCACGCCGGTGTCGCCGTCCACGAGCAGGGCGGGCACGTCGAGGTCGAGCACGCCGCGGCACGCCACCACGGCCGGGATGCCGAGCGACCGGGCCAGGATGGCGGTGTGCGAGGTGGGTCCGCCCTCCTCGGTGACCAGCGCCAACACCTTGGCCGGGTCCAGCCCGGCGGTGTCGGCGGGCGCCAGGTCGCGGGCCACGAGCACGGACGGCGAGGCGAGCGACGGCACACCGGGCGCGGCCACGCCGAGCAGTTCGGCGACCAGCCGGTCGCGGACGTCGCGGACGTCGCGGGCCCGTTCGGCCATGTACCCGCCCGCCGCTTCGAGTGCGGTGATGAAGCCGGCGGCGGACTGGTGCACGGCCCGTGCGGCGGGCAGGGAGTCCGACGTCACCAGCTTCTCGGCCTGGGAGAGCAACGCGGGGTCGGCCGCCATCGCCGCGGTCGTCTCCAACACGTCCTTCGCGTCACCGCTCGCGGCGGCGGCCCGTTCCCGCAACCGCGCCACGACGACGTCCGCCGCGGGCCTGATCCGCGCCGCCTCGGCCGCCGGATCCGCCGGCGCGGGTCCGGCCGGCGGTTCACCCAGGGGCTCGGCGACCCGGACCACCGGCCCGGACGCCCGCCCGGAACTCACCCCGACACCACTCAGCCGCGCACTCGACATGGTCTAGACCATACCCTCAGGTCGACGGGACGTGAAGGACAAGCCAACGACACCCGCCCCGAGCCCGCTACCCGGCCGGCGACACCGGCAGCCCGGCCTGGCGGCCCGACCCCGACTCGGGCGGAAGGGCCCTGCGGGTGTCCCAGTCGCATGATCTTAGGAGTGCCGTGCCCGCCCCGCCCTCCTGCCTGGTGCCCGGTGTCGCGATCGCCGAGTCGGTTGGCCGCTGGTCTGCACGCGGTCGGACCCGCTGTCCCGGGGACGACATGCCCTGCCGGGCGCGGGTTCAGCCGGGCCGCACCTGGGCCAGGGTCGGGTAGGACGGTTGTGCCCCGGCCGAGGTCACCGACAGGGCGGCCACGCGGGCGGCGAGAGCGGCGGCTTCCGGCAGTGACGAGCCGGACGACAGGGCGACCGCCAGCGCGCCGGCGAACGCGTCACCGGCGCCCGTCGTGTCCACAACGGACACTTCGGGAGCACCCACCTCGACCACACCGGACGGCGTGACGACGGCCGCGCCGCGTGCGCCCAACGTCACCACGGCGGACTTCGGCCCCAGCGCCAGCAGACCGTCGAACGACCCCGCCAGCGACGCCGCCTCGTGCTCGTTCACGATCAGCGGGTCCAGCAGGGCCAGCACCTCCGCGGGCACCTCGACCACCGGCGACAGGTTCAGCACGGGCCGGACGCCGCGGGACGCCGCCACCCGCACCGCGTGCGACACCGTCGGCACGGGCACCTCCAGCGAGCACACCAGCACCGACACGTCGTCCCAGGTCAGCGCGTCCACATCGGACACGCCCAGGTCCGAGTTCGCGCCGGGGGCGACGACGATCGAGTTCTCACCGTCCGGCGTCACGGTGATGTAAGCCAAGCCCGTCGGCCGGGACGACGTGCGCACGAAATCGGTCCGCACACCCGACGACGACAGGGAGCCCAACAGCAGCTCCCCGTACTGGTCCCCGCCCACCGCGCCGACGAGTGCCACCGACGCGCCCAGCCGGGCGGCGGCCACGGCGGTGTTCGCGCCCTTGCCACCGGGCAGGACGACGGTGTCGCCGCCGAGCACCGTCTCACCGCCGGCGGGTCGGCGTGGCACCGAGACGACGAGGTCCGCGTTGGCCGAACCGAGCACGAGAACAGTCACGGTGGCACTGTGCCAGGTCCCGGCGTGACCGGTTCGGTACCGGGTTGAGTAGTGGTACGGATTCCGGATACACCGGATCCGGGCGACGCTGGTCACATGACCGGTACTGGGCTGGACCCCCTGACAAGGCTCGCTGATGAACTCGGGCACCTCGGCCGCCGCTTGGAGGCGGTGGGTCAGGAGCTGCACCGGGTCGGCAGCACCCAGGCGGTGACGACGTCGACCGCACCGCCCGCCACGGGCACGGCGGCCGGAGCGACATCGGGCATGCCCGCGAGTGAGCCGACCGCGCCCGCCGCACGGCAGTCCGAGCCTGCCCAGCCGGCCCCCGCCCAGCCCGTCGCCTCTCAACCCGCACCCGCCCAGCCCGTCGCCGCGGCGGCCCAGACCGCGCAAGCCCCGGCTCAGCCGACCCCACCGCCCTACCCGACGGCGCCCCGTCCGACCGCCCACCCGAACGGCCCGGCGGCCTACGCCGCGCCCCATCCGGGCTACGCGCCACCACAGGGCCCGCCGCCGGGGGCTCCGGGCTGGGGCCAACCTGCCCCGTACTGGCCGCCCACCCCTCCGCCGCCGCCCGGCCCCACCCTCTTCGACCGCCTCGCCAAGGACGGCGCGGGCAGCAAGCTCCTCGCCTGGGTCGGCGGCGCGGTCACGCTGCTCGGTGTCGTCCTCCTCCTGGTCCTCGCCGTGCAACGCGGCTACCTCGGCCCCCTGCCCCGCGTCCTCGGCGGCGCCGCGCTCGGCGGCGTGCTGGTCGGCCTCGGCCTGTGGCTGCACCGCACCCCGGCCGGCCGCACCGGCGCGTTCGCCCTCGCCGCCACCGGCATCGCCGTGCTGTACCTGGACGTCATCGCCGCGACCTCGATCTACGAGTACCTGCCCGAAGGCGGTGGTCTGGCCGCGGGCCTGCTCATCGCGGGCGGCGGGCTGCTGCTCGCCCTGCGCTGGGACTCGGCCGCCCTCGCCATCGGCGTGGTCGCGGCCTGCGCCGTGTGCGCCCCCGTCCTCACGCAGGGGTTCACGCCGCTGCTGGTGGCGTTCCTGCTGGTCCTGAAGATCGCGGCGAGCCCCGTGCACCTCAAGCGCGACTGGCCGTGGCTCGCGGTCACCGCGGGCGTGCCGCCGCTGCTCGCCTCGGTCCTGGTGATCGGCCGCGCGGACGAGCTCACGCTGGCCGGCATCTCCCTGCTGGCCGCCGTGATCGGCGTGGCCGCCGCCGTGCTCACGATCAACGCCCGACCCGGCGACGTCACCGCGCTCGCCCTCGCCGTCGGCTCGCCGCTGCCGGCCCTGCTCACCACCGCCGTCCTGGACCGCACGCTCGGCGCGGGTGTCGCCGGCGCCGTCGCGGTGCTGATGCTCGCGCTGTGGGCGGCCGGTCGGCGCTCGTTGCCGAAGAACTTCACCGCGGCGGTCGGCGCGGTCGGCGTGTTCGCGTTGTTCCAGGCCACGACGATCGCCCTGGACGGCAGCACGAGGGCCGCGGTGGTGTTGGCCGAGGCCCTGGCGCTGGCGTTCCTGGCCAAGGTCCTCGAGTCGCGCGGTCCGCTGCTCGGCTCGCTCGTGTTCGGCGCCATCGGTTTTCTGCTCACCACCGCGCAAGCCGTGCCGCCGCGGCTGCTGCTGGACGAACCGTGGCGCGTGGACACCTCGGGGTTCCTGGTGTCCGGCATGCTGACCGCGCTGGTCCTCGGCGTGCTCGTGGTCGTGCTGCCGTGGGTCGCGTCGGGCCTGGGTGTCCTGGGCAGGCACCCGTTCCCGTGGATCGTCACGGGTGTCGTGCTGCTGTACGCGGCGGCCGGTGTCGTGTTGTGCGGCGCGCTGCTGGTGTCGCAGGACGTGACCGGATTCCTCTTCGGTCACTCGATCGTGACGGTGTCGTGGACGGTCGCCGCACTGGTGCTGCTGGTGCGCGGCATCGACCGGAAGTCCCTGCGGGTGGCCGGATTGGTGCTGGTCGGCGCGGCGGTGGCGAAGTTGCTGCTGTTCGACATGTCCGCGTTGGACGGCATCGCCCGCGTGCTCGCGTTCATCGGCGCCGGCCTCGTCCTCCTGACGGCGGGCACGCGTTACGCCAAGCTGGTGGCAACTCGACGAATTTCGGCTGATTCGTAGCTCTCGGGATCCAAAACGGCCCGGACTGCGTCAACCTGGTGTAGAGGTCTACGTCGTCGGGGTACGACCACCGGTGCTCCGGCACCGGCAGGGGTCCGGCGTCGGTCGTTTCGCCCCCCGAGCGACCGGCGCCGGGCGCACCGCCGCCGAGGCGCCGCCGTTGCCGCCCGTCCCGCCGCCGCGGGCGGCAGCCAGCCCCCATCACCCGGTCCGGCACAAAAGGCACCCGTCCGTAGGACCAGGGTGGAACCCGACCGCGCGGCGGTGTTCCCATCCAGCCATGTGGGGACGACGACGCACCGCAGCCCTGGGCACCGCAGCCGTCCTCCTCGCCGCCGCGCTCTCCGCCGCCGGCCAGGAGCGGTCGCACGTCGTCACCGCCGCCGGCACGCGCGCGCCCAAGGCGTACGTGATCACCCACAACGGCCGGGTGCAGGTGCTCGACACCACCGACGGCCGGGTCGTGGCGACCGCCAACACCGGCGCGTGGACCACGGGCGCGGCGGTCGAGCCGGGTGGCCGGCGGGTGTACGTGGTCAACGGCTGGGCGGGCGTGATCACGGCGGTCGACCCGGTGGCGGGCAAGGTCGTCGGCCGCATCGACGCCCGCGCGCAGCTGGCGCAGGCGGTGCTGCGCCCGGACGGCCGGCGCCTCTACGTCACCGGCAGCGGCGCGGTCGCGGTGGTGGACCCGGTGACGTTCCGCCTGGTCGCGGCGATCAGGGCGGGCGGCCAGCCGCAGGGCATCGCGGTCACGCCGGACGGCCGCCGGCTGTACGTGGCCAACGCGCAGGACGGCACGGTGAGCGTGCTCGACACCGAGACCGCGAGCCCCCGGACCACGATCGACGTCGAGGGCATGCCGCAGCACGTCGCGGTCAGCCCGGACGGCAATGCGGTCTACGTCAGCTCGCTCGACGTCGGCGAGGGCACCGGCACCGTCTCCGTGATCGACACGCGCACCGACGAGCTGCGCTGGTCGACGCGGGTCGGCAAGGGCGCGGGCAGCATCGCGGTCACCCCGGACGGTCGCCGCGTCTACGTGGCGCTCAACCGCCGCGTGGCCGTCGTCGACACCACGACCCGCGCCACGAAGGTGTTGCGGCTCAAGGCGAAGGCGCTGGCCATCGCGCCCGGCGACCGCCGCGTGTTCCTGTCCAGCGGCAACACCGCGACCGTGCTGGACAGCACCGACAACCGGGTGTTGAACACGTTCCAGCTCAGCGGGTTGGACGACGGTGGCCGCGGCGTCACGGCCACCGTCATCGCGTTCGAACCGGTCGACCGCTCCTGAGAGGACGACCGCCTAGGCGGGCTGCGGCAGCTTCTCGTCCTCCACCGGCGCGTCCTCGTGGATCGCCATCCGCTCCTGGATCCGCCGCAGCGGCCCCGGCGCCCACCACGCGGCGTCGCCGAGCATCTTCATCACGGCGGGCACCAGCAGCATCCGCACCACGGTGGCGTCCAGGGCGAGCGCCAGGATCATGCCGACACCGACGAACCGCATCATCGTGATCTGCGAGAACGCGAACGCGCCCGTCACCACGATCAGCAGCAGCGCCGCCGCCGTGATCACCCGACCGGTCTTCGCCAGACCGGCGGTCACCGCCTCCTCGGTCGACGCGCCGCGACCGCGCGCCTCGACCATCCGGGACAGCAGGAACACCTCGTAGTCCGTGGACAACCCGAAGACCACGGCCGCCATCAGCACCACGATCCCGGACTCCAGCGGCGCGGGCGTGACGCCGAGCAGCGACGCGCCGTGCCCGTCCTGGAACACCCACACCAGCACACCGAACGTGGCGGACAGGCTCAGCGCGCTCATCACCACGGCCTTGATCGGCAGCAGCACGGACCCGAACGCCAGGAACATCAGCACGAACGTCGCGCCCACCAGCAGCAGGATCATCAGCGGCAGCTTCTCGCCGATCGCGTCTAGGCTGTCGGTCACCATCGCCGTGCTGCCGCCGACGAGCACCTCGTCACCCGGTCCGGCGAGCGCCCGCACCTCCCGCAGCGCCTGCTTGGACTCGTCGCTCAGCGCGTCCTGGTCCAGCCCGGCGTTGATCAGCCACACGCCGCCGGCGGGCTCGGCCGCGATCTGCGCCTCGCCGACACCGGGCACCGCGCCGACGTCGCCGAGGAACTCCTGCACCTCGGCCTGCGACGGGTCACCGGTGATGACGATCTTGAAGCCGGCGTTGGACAGCGCGGCGAAGTCGTGGTTGACCGTCTCGGCGGCGACGCGCGCCGGGTTGCCCTCGGGCAGCACCTTCTCGGTGACCTCGCCGAACTTCACGCCGAGGAACGGCGAGCCGAGCGCGAGCAGGAGCAGCACGATCGGCAGCGCGAACAGCACCGGGCGCTTCATCACCCGACCGGCCAGCCGGCGCCAGCCGCCCTCGGACGGCGCCTTCTTCTTGCGCCACGGCATGGCGAGCTTGTCCACGCGGTGGCCGAGGACGGCCAGCAGCGCGGGGAGCAGGGTGAGCGACACGACCGCCGCGATGGCCACCGCCGACATGCCGCCGTAGCTCAGGGACTTCAGGAAGCCCTGCGGGAACAGCAGCAGCCCGGCGAGCGCGATCACCAGCAGCGTCGCGGAGAACATCACGGTGCGGCCCGCCGACATGACCGTCCGGCGCACGGCGTCCGGTGTGGCGCGGCCCGCGGCCAGCTCCTCCCGGAACCGGCCGACCATGAACAGGCCGTAGTCGATCGCCATGCCGAGGCCGAGCAGGCTGGCCACGTTGACCGCGAACGAGTTCACGTCGGCGACCAGCGAGACGGCGTGCAGCACGCCGAGCGAGCCCATGATCGCGAGGCCGCCCACCAGCACGGGCAGCGACGCCGCGACCAGGCCGCCGAAGATGATCACCAGCAGGATGAGCACGATCGGCAGCGAGACGGCCTCGGCCTTGGTGAGGTCGGAGGCGGACATGTCGCTGATCGCCTTCTGGGTCGGCACCAGGCCGCCCACCTGCGCGTCCAGCCCGTCGACCTGGAGCCGGTCGGCGATCTGGTCGTACTGCTTGAGCTGCGTGTTCGAGTCACCCGAGGTCAGCGTGATCACGACGAGCGACTTGCCGCTCTGCGGCGACGGGAACGGCGGCTGCACCTTCAGCACGGCGTCCGCGGGGAGGTCGGACAGCTCGCCGGCGATCTGCTGGAGCTTGACCGGGTCGGTGGTGTTGTAGACCACCAGCACGTCGCCGCCCTGTCGGCCGAACGCGTCCTGCGCGACCTGGTTGGCCCGCGCCGCCTCGCTCGTCGGCGCCTCGTAACCGCCCTGGCTGAGCCGGTCGAACACGCCGAGCCCCCAGATGCCGCCGACCACCGCGAGGGCCACCGTCGCGATCAGCACCACCCATCTGCGGCGGTACGCCAGCGATCCCCACTTCGCGAACACGCGTCCTCCCAGGCAGGTGGGTTACGGTTGGGTGAATGGCGTCAACTTCGTAAACGGTGTTCACTCACCTGCCCCGAAGTTATACCCGGGTGAACACTGTTTACAACCTGATTGGGTGACTTATGACCGAGGCCACTCGCCGTGAGCGGCTACGCGCTGAGACCGAGCGTGACATCCGGCGACAGGCCCGTGCCCTGCTCGTGGAGCACGGCCGGGACGCCGTCACTCTGCGTGCGATCGCACGTGAAGTCGGCATCACCGCCCCCGCGCTGTACCGGTACTACGACTCGCGCGAGGACCTGCTCCGCAGGCTCGCCGAGGACATCTGCACGGACCTGGCCGCCGAGCTCGACGCCGACCTCGACGGCATCGACTCCGACGACGTCAGCGCGCAGGTCTACGCGGTGTGCCGGGGCTTCCGGCGCTGGGCGCTCGCGCACCCGCAGGAGTTCACGCTGGTGTTCGCGTCCACCGAGGACGCGCTCGGCTCCTGCTCCCCGGACGACCGCGGCCAGGTCGGCGACCAGTTCGGCCGGGTGTTCCTGGAGGTCGCGGGCAGGTTGATCGCGAGCCACCCGCTGCCGGACGACCTCGGCCACGACGCGCCGGAGAACCTGCACGCCGACCTGGCGGTGTTCCAGCAGGTGTTGCTGGCCACCGTGAACGACCGCGGCGTCGCGGTCGACGAGAGCGTGCTGCCGCTCGGCGCGGTCTACCACATCACCCAGTCGTGGGTGCGGATCTACGGCCACGTGGCCCTGGAGGTCTTCGGCCGCTTCCCGTTCGCGGTGTCCAACCCCGAGCCGATGTTCGACTCGATGCTGGCCCAGATCCTCGGAGAGATGGGTTTTCGTCACCTGGCGCGTCCGTGAGCTGCGACTTCCGGGCATACCTGCTGGGCCGTTCGAGGGCTTTTCGCGTTCGCGGCACAACCGGGGGCACCCGGGCGGGGTTGCATGTGGTGGCCGCACGGCGAGAACGTCTCGGGGCGGGGGGATGGTGGCGGGGAAGAGTTCCGACAAGGGATCCGGCGGCGTGGCGTTAGTGGCCGCGGTGCTCGTCGTCCTCGCGGGCGCGGGCGGGGCCGGTGGCGCGGCGCTGAACTCGGGCGCGAGCGGCGGTGGTGGGGCGGCGGGACCGGTGGAGAGCATCGGCGTCCGCAAGTGGGACGCCAAGCGCGCGGCGCGCGGTGGTGACGCCGAAGGCGCGATGAGCCACCTCGGCGTCGGGATCAGCAAGCAGGCGGTCAAGCAGGAGCTCGACTGCGTGGAGAACTCGTTCGGCCAGGTGCGCGACTTCCTCGCCCAGACCCCGTGCACGTCGCTGGACCGCCTCCTGCTCGCCGTCGGCGACCAGGCGGGCAACGCGGCCTTGGTGTCGGTGGTGTGGGTGACGTTCCCGGGCCGCAACCAGGCCCGGCAGTTCGACCGGGTCGTCGACGTCGCGGGCTCCGGCGACGTGAAACCGCTCCCCGGCGGGGTGGTGGGCATGCCGGACGTCCGGTTCACCGCCACGCACTACTGGTCGGAGATCAAGGACACCACGATCACGATCGCCGAGTCCGAACCGGCAACCGGGCACGTCGAGCCGGACCTGCTCGACGCGATGACCGAAGTGGCCGCCCAGTTGCCCCGTCCGTGAACCCGGTGTCCGTGAACCGCTGCCCGTGAACCCGGTGTCCGTGGACCCCGCTACAGCACCACGTTGACCAGCCGGCCCGGCACGACGATCACCTTGCGCGGCGCGCCGCCGTCCATCAGCTCGGCCACCTTCTCCTCCGCCAGCGCCGCCGCCTCGACCTCGGCCGCCGACGCCGAGGCCGCCACCACCACGCGCGCCTTCACCTTGCCGTTGACCTGGATCGGGTACTCCACCGCGTCCTCGACCAGGTACTTCTCGTCCGCCACCGGGAACGGGCCGTGCGCCAGCGACTCGGTGTGGCCCAGCCTGGCCCACAGCTCCTCGGCGACGTGCGGGCTCAACGGCGCCAGCATCAGCGCCAGCGGCTCGGCCAGCACGCGCGGCGCGCCGCCCGGGAAGTGCTTGGTGACGTGGTTGTTCAGCTCGATCAGCTTCGCGCCCGCCGTGTTGTAGCGCAGGTTCGCGAAGTCGTCGTGCACGCCCGCGATCGTCTTGTGCAGCAGCCGCAGCGCGTCCTCGCCCGGGTCGGAGTCGGTCACGCGCAGCTCGCCCGTGGTCTCGTCGACCAGGTTGCGCCACAGCCGCTGCAGGAACCGCTGCGCGCCGACGACGTCCTTGGTCGCCCACGGCCGCGAGACGTCCATCGGGCCCATCGACATCTCGTACAGCCGGAACGTGTCGGCGCCGTACTTCTCGCACATCTCGTCCGGTGTGACGACGTTCTTCAGGCTCTTGCCCATCTTGCCGTACTCGCGGCGCACCTCCTCGTCCTCGAAGAAGTACTTGCCGTCGCGCTCCTCCACCTCCTCGGCGGGCACGGGGGCGCCGCGCGAGTCGCGGTAGGCGTACGCCTCGACGTAGCCCTGGTTGAACAGCCGCCGGTACGGCTCGTCGCCGGACACGTGGCCCAGGTCGAACAGCACCTTCTGCCAGAACCGCGCGTACAGCAGGTGCAGCACCGCGTGCTCCACGCCGCCGATGTACAGGTCCACGCCGCCGGGGTCGGACGGGCCGTGCTCGGCGGTGCGCGGACCCAGCCAGTACCGCTCGTTCTCCGCGTCGACGAACCGCTCGGACTCCGTCGGGTCCACGTACCGCAGCTGGTACCAGCACGAACCCGCCCAGTTGGGCATCGTGTTGGTCTCGCGCCGGTACCGCTTGGGCCCGTCGCCCAGGTCCAGCTCGACGGTGACCCAGTCCTCGGCGCGCGACAGCGGCGGCGACGGCTCGGAGTCCGCGTCGTCCGGCTCGAACGTCCGCGGCGAGTAGTCGTCCACGTCGGGCAGCTCGATCGGCAGCATCGACTCCGGCACGGCGATCGGCGTGCCGTCCTCGTCGTACACGATCGGGAAGGGCTCGCCCCAGTACCGCTGCCGGGAGAACAGCCAGTCGCGCAGCTTGACCTGCACGGCGCCCTCGCCGCGGCCCTGCTCCTCCAGCCAGGCGATGATCTTCTTCTTCGCCTCGTCGACGTCCAGGCCGTCCAGGTCGACGCTGCTCACGTGGCTGGAGTTCACGGCCGGGCCGGCGCCCGTGTAGGCCTCGCCGTCGAAGTCCACCGGCGGCTGCACGGTCCGGATGATCGGCAGGTCGAACGCCTTGGCGAAGTCCCAGTCGCGCTGGTCCTGTCCGGGCACCGCCATGATCGCGCCGGTGCCGTAGCCCATCAGCACGTAGTCCGCCACGTACACCGGGATCTGCGCGCCGTTGACCGGGTTGACCGCGTGCGCGCCGGTGAAGACGCCGGTCTTCTCCTTGTTCTCCTGCCGGTCCAGCTCGGACTTGCGCGACACCTCGGCGCGGTACGCGGCGATCGCCTCGGCCTGCTCGGCGGACGCGATCACGTCCACCAGCGGGTGCTCGGGCGCCAGCACCACGTACGTCGCGCCGAACAGCGTGTCCGGCCGGGTGGTGAACACCTCGACGTCCACGCCGTCGTGCCCGGCCACGGCGAACTCGACCCTGGCGCCGCGCGAGCGGCCGATCCAGTTGCGCTGCATCGCCTTGATCTTGTCCGGCCAGTCCAGCCGGTCCAGGTCGTCGATCAGCCGGTCGGAGTACGCGGTGATCCGCATCACCCACTGGCGCAGCGAGCGCCGGAACACCGGGAAGTTGCCGCGCTCGCTGCGGCCGTCCGCGGTGACCTCCTCGTTCGCCAGCACGGTGCCCAGGCCGGGGCACCAGTTCACCGGCGCCTCGGACAGGTAGACCAGGCGGTGCCGGCCCAGCAGCTCCTCCCGCTCCGGGCGGGTCATCCCGTCCCACGGCTTGTCCGGCGTGGCCCGCTCGCCCGAGGCGAACTGCGCCTCCAGCTCGACGATCGGCCTCGCCCTGCCCGCCGCCGGGTCGTACCAGGAGTTGAAGATCTGCAGGAAGATCCACTGGGTCCACTTGTAGTAGCCCGGGTCGGTGGTGGCGATCCGGCGGCGCTCGTCGTGACCCAGGCCCAGCCTGCGGATCTGCCGCAGGTAGGTCTGGATGTTGTCCTCGGTGGTCTTGCGCGGGTGCTGCCCGGTCTGCACGGCGTACTGCTCGGCGGGCAGGCCGAACGCGTCGAAGCCCATCGTGTGCAGCACGTTGCGGCCGTTCATCCGGTGGTACCGGGCGAACACGTCGGTGCCGATGAAGCCCAGCGGGTGGCCCACGTGCAGGCCCGCGCCCGACGGGTAGGGGAACATGTCCTGCACGAACAGCTTGTCCGCGGGCACGTCGCCCTTGAGCGGTCCGACCGGGTTCGGCGCGTGGAAGGTGCCGTCCTCCTCCCAGTGCTGCTGCCAGCGCCGCTCGATCTCGCCCGCCAGCTCGGCGGTGTAGCGGTAGGCGGGCGTCGCGTCCGCCGCGTCGGTGCTCATCGGGATGTCCCTCTCCATCGGTACCTGCCCCTGACACGACGAAACCCCCCAGCCCGGAAGGGCATGAGGGGTTGCGCGCGGACCCGGCTGACGGGGTCTGCGCGGCTAGCTGAGGAGCAGGCGGGCCTTGCTCATGTCGTCAACGGTATCAGCGCAGCGCAAGCGCGTTGCGCAGGCTGAACCACCCGGCTCGCCGACCGGCCGGATCACCCGTGCGGCCACGACCGGGCGAACCCGGGGCCGGCCCGACCAAGATCGGAGGCCCGGCCTACCCTCGTCAGGGTGAACATCGTGCTGCCTGTGGTGCTGGGTCTGATCGGTGTCGCGTTCGCGACCGTCGGCTTGCTCGGCGTGCGTGGCCGACTGCGGCGCAACCGCTTCTTCGGTGTGCGCACCAAGGCCACGCTGCGCGACGACGAGACGTTCGCGCTGGCCAACAAGATCGCCGGCGTGCCGACCGCGACCGCGGGCGCGATCGCCCTCGCGGCGGCCTTCGCGGCGGCCGTGAACCCGGCGTTGGCGCTGGTCATCGGCCTGGTCGGGCTGATCGGCAGCGTCGTGGTCGCGAGCGCGGGCGGCGTGCTCGGCCACCGGGCCGCCGAGGCCGTGCCCGAGCCGGCGGCCCCCGCCGGTTGCGGCGGCTGCGCGTGCGGTGGTGGCGGCTGCAGCGTCCTGACCCGCGCCTAGTTCACGGCCCTAGTTCCGGCGGATGTCCGTCGGGAACGTCGCCATCAGCGCCGTCGGCATGCCCTGACGGCGCAGCACCCGTCCCCACAGGTCGACGTTCGGCGGCGTGAGCACGTCGTCGGGCAGGCCCTTCACGACGATCCAGTCGCCGCGCGCGACCTCGTTGCCCAGCTGGCCCTCTCCCCAGCCGGAGTAGCCGGCGAACACGCGCATCCCGCGCACCTTCGCCACCAGCACGTCCGGGTCGGCGTCCAGGTCGACCAGTGCCACCGGTCCGTGCACGCCGACCACGCCGTCGAGTGACGCCAGGTCCTCGCCGGTGCGCAGCGCGGCCAGGCACAGCGCCGTCTTCTGCTCCACCGGCCCGCCGATGTAGACGGCCTGCGGCCTGCTCACGTGCGGTCCCCACGCGGGCAGCACGTCGTGGACGGCGACCTCGCTCGGGCGGTTCAGCACCACGCCGAGGCTGCCTTCGTCCCGGTGGTCGATGACGTAGACCACCGTCCGGCGGAAGTTGGGGTCGATCAGAGTCGGTGCCGCGACCAGCAGAGAACCCGGTTCGACGTCGGCATCAGGGCGCACACCACGCATGATCCCAGACGACGGCCGCGGTCCAGGCGACCCAGCGCACACCGCGCGGACGCGGCGGGCACGTCGTCGGCGGAACATCCGGGTTACCGTGTTCGTTGTAGTGAACGTCAGGCGCCATCGAGTCCCCCGGGCCCACTGAAACGCCTACGCGGAATACCGTCCGGCTGGAGCCGCGTAGTGCCACCCGCCGAGAGGCGACCGGGCGCCTGGCGCCAGGGAGGCCGGACCCCACGCGGGTCCGGCCTTCGTGGTTCGGAGGTCCGGAGGCATAGGCTCATCACCGTGACCACTGCCGGCACCACCGCGGCGAAGCACCACCTCGGTGTCCGGAGACTCCTCGCGCTGGCGGACTTCCGCAGGTTGCTGGCCTCGCGGCTGGCCGCCCAGTGGGGCGACGGCCTCTTCCAGGCGGGCCTCGCCGGCGCGGTCCTGTTCAACCCCGAGCGCCACGCCGACCCGCTCGCCGTCGCGGCCGGGTTCGCCGTGCTGCTGCTCCCGTACTCGGTCGTCGGCCCGTTCGCGGGCGCCCTGCTCGACCGGTGGGACCGCCGCCGGGTGCTGGTCGTGGCGAACCTCACCCGTGCCGTGTTCATCCTGCTCACCGCGGCGGCTGTCGGGCTCGGGCTCGCCGGCGTGCCGCTGTACGCCTCGGCGCTGTTCGTCACCGGGGTGAGCCGGTTCGTCGGCTCCGGCCTGTCCGCGTCCCTGCCGCACGTGGTGGACGGCGACCACCTGGTGGAGGCGAACGCGTTCGTCACCACGCTGGGCGCGTTGACCGCGGTGCTCGGGGCGGGCTGCGCGGTGGGGTTGCGGTCGGTGCTCGGCTCCGGTGACGGCGGCTCGGCGTGGACCACGACGTTCGCCGTCGCGGGCTCGCTCGGGGCCGCCTTCCTGGCCTCCCGCTTCGCGCGTGGCGCGCTCGGACCCGACGAGGTGGACGAGCCCAGCCGGACGGTCACCGCGGTCGCCCTGGGCCTGCTGGACGGCGCACGGGCCGCGTGGCGGGCGCCCAGCGTCGCCGCCGCCCTCGTGGCGCTGCTCGCGCACCGGCTCGCGTTCGGCGCGTCGCTGCTGCTCACGCTGCTGCTGATGCGCAACTCGTTCACCGACTACGGCCCGCTCAAGGCGGGCATGGCGGGGCTCGGCGAGGTCGCCGTCGCCGGTGGCGCGGGCATCCTGCTGGCGGGACTCGTGACCGACCGGGTGGTCGACGTGCTCGGCCGGCGCGGCACGGTCTGCGGCGCGCTCGTGCTGGCCGCCGCCACGCAGCTCGGCCTCGGCCTGCCCATGCTGCTGCCGACCATCCTGGCCGCGTCGTTCGTGCTCACGTTCGCGGGCCAGGTGGTGAAGCTCTGCGTGGACGCCGCCGTGCAGGGCGACATCGGCGACGAGGTCCGCGGCCGGGTGTTCGCCCTGTACGACACGTTGTTCAACGTCACGCAGGTGGCAGCCGTCACCGCCGCGGCGGCCGTCGTGCCCTTGGACGGTCGGTCACCGGGCCTCGTGGTCGCCGCGACGGTGTCCTACCTGCTCGGTCTGCTCAGCTACTTGTTGTTGGTCAAGCGATCAACGACGGCCGCCACCCACTGACCACCGCCCCGCCCGCGGACGGTCGACTTCCGGGCGACCGCGCCGCGGTCTGCGGAGCTGCGGCAGTTCACCGGGGCAGCGGCAATCTGATGATGCCCGTCTCGTGGGCGTAGACCACCGCCGCCATCCGATCACGCAGGTTCAACGCGCGAAGGATCTCCGACACCACCGCCCCCACCTGGTGCTGGCTCAGCGCCAGCACCCGCGCTATCTCGTGGTCCGCGAGCCCCCTGGCCAGGCAGCGGAGCACGGCCCGCTGCCGGTCGGACAGCTCGTCCAACCCCTGTTGTGCCCGGGTGCCCCCCTCGGACAATCCCCAAGCGTTCATACGACACCACCCCCAGTGCGCGTCTGACGCACACAGTCATGGTCCCGCAACAGGCTGTCACTGGCCAAGGCCACAGCACGAGATTGGTCACTTGGTGCTAGTCACCAGGGGGCTGGACACCCTCCGCGCGCGCCCACTCGAGCAGCTCCGCGACCGCCTCGTCGTGGTCCAGCGGGCCGCGGTCCAGGCGCAACTCCTTGAGGAACTTCCACGCCTTGCCGACCACCGGCCCCGGTGGCAGGCCCAGCAGCCGCATGATCTCGTTGCCGTCGAGGTCCGGCCGGACCCGCTTGAGGTCCTCCTCGGCGGCGATCCGCTCGATGCGGCGCTCCAGGTCGTCGTACGTCCGCTGCAGCGCGTTGGCCTTGCGCCGGTTGCGCGTGGTGCAGTCGGCGCGGACCAGCTTGTGCAGGCGGGGGAGCAGGTGCTCGGCGTCGGTGACGTACCGGCGCACCGCCGAGTCGGTCCACTCGCCGCTGCCGTAGCCGTGGAACCGCAGGTGGAGGTACACGAGCTGGGCGACGTCCTCGACGATCTCCTTCGAGTACTTCAGGGCGCGCAAACGCTTGCGGACCATCTTCGCGCCGACCACCTCGTGGTGGTGGAACGACACACCGCCGCCCTCCTCGAACCGCCGGGTGTCCGGCTTGCCGATGTCGTGCAGCAACGCGGCCAGCCGCAGCACGAGGTCCGGCTCCGGCCCGTCCTCCAGGTCGATGGCCTGGTCGAGCACGACCAGCGAGTGGTGGAACACGTCCTTGTGCTGGTGGTGCTCGTCGATCTCCAGCTTCATCGCGGGCAGCTCGGGCAGCACCACGTCGGCGAGCTTCGCGTCGACCATCAGCTCGACGCCCGCCCGCGGGTGCGCGCCCGTGAGCAGCTTGGACACCTCGACCTGGACGCGTTCGGCGGTGATGCGGGTCAGCTCACCGGCCATCGCCGCCATGGCGTCGAGCACGCGTGGCGCGACGGTGAAGCCCAGCTGGGACACGAACCGGGCCGCGCGCAGCATCCGCAGCGGGTCGTCGGAGAACGACTCCTGGGGCGTCGCGGGGGTGTCCAGGGTCTTGGCCCGCAGCGCGTCGCGCCCGCCGGTCGGGTCGATGAGCTGCCGGTTCACCACGTCGTAGGCCATCGCGTTGACGGTGAAGTCGCGGCGCACCAGGTCGCCCTCGATGCTGTCGCCGAAGGTCACCTCGGGGTTGCGGGTGACGCCGTCGTAGCTGTCCGCGCGGAACGTGGTGACCTCGACGGTCTGCCCGTGCTTGGTCGCGCCGACCGTGCCGAACGCGATGCCGGTGTCCCAGATCGCGTCCGCCCAGCCCTTGAGCAGCGCCATGATCTGCGGCGGCCGGGCGTCGGTGGTGAAGTCGAGGTCGCCGGACAACCGGCCGAGCATGGCGTCCCGCACGCTGCCGCCCACCAGGTACAGGCGATGACCGGCCGCGGCGAAGCGGGCGGCCAGGTCGTCGGCGACGGGGAGCGAGCTCAGCAGTTCCACCACGGCATTGTCCTGCCCAGGAGAAGTGGTGGTGGAGGCGATGGGTCCGGACACGAAGAGCCAGCCTACTGGTCGGCGTGGTCCTGCTCGAACGAGTCTGGCGAGGAGTTGATCACCACCCGCCACCGGGCGGTCACGTCCGGTACCCGCTGGTCGCCACTACCATCAGGGCATGCCCCAGTCGTCCGGTCGCTCCGGCGGTCCCAAGCCGAGGCGCCGGAACCGGCGTCGGGGTCGGCGGCTGAGGACCGTCGACGAGACCTCGGCGGGAGGACTGGTGCTGGACTTCGAGCAGCACGTCGCCGCGATCATCGGGCGGCTCGACCGGCGCGGCAGGCTGTTGTGGTCGTTGCCGAAGGGTCACATCGAGGCCGGTGAGACCGCGGAACAGACCGCGGTGCGCGAGGTCGCCGAGGAGACCGGTATTCATAGCAAGGTCCTGCGCCCGCTCGGCTCGATCGACTACTGGTTCGTCGCCGAGGACCGGCGGGTGCACAAGACCGTCCACCACTTCCTCCTGGAAGCGCTGGGCGGCGAGCTTTCCGACGAAGACGTGGAGGTCACCGAGGTGGCGTGGGTGCCCCTTGGCGAGCTGGACGACCGGCTCGCCTACGCGGACGAGCGTCGACTCGTGCGCCGAGCCGCCGAACTGCTCTCCGAGTACCAGACGGACGGAGCGGAGTCCGCGTGAAACGGCTGCTGTCCGCACTGGCGGCGGCGGGGGTCCTCCTCGTGACCACGGCGTCCGCGGCGCCCGCCGCGCCCACCGACAGCGGGAGGCTGCCCGTCCGACCGGCGCCCGCCACGCAGGTGTGGGCGACCATGGCGCTGTCCAGCCAACCGGGCCAGCAGTCGCAGGTGTGGCTGCGCCTGGACGTCGAGGAGATGACCCCCCGCGTGATCACCGCGGACGGGCCGGACTCGATCACGATCTCCGGCAAGGTGGTCAACGTCGGCGACCGGCCGATCGAGGACATCGAGCTGCGCCTGGAACGCGGTCAGCCGCTGACCGGCGAGGACGAGGTCCGCGAGGCGCTGCGCGAGCCGACCGACGCCGAGTTCGTCCAGCCGAACTTCACCCCCGTCACCGACCGCCTCGAGCAGAACGAGTCGAAGCCGTTCCAGCTCACCGTGCCCCTGCGCGGCACGGACCCGACCTCGCTGCGCATCACCGAACCCGGCATCTACCCGATCCTGGCGAACATCAACGGCGTCCCGGCCTACGGCGGACGGGCCCGGCTGGCCGCGCTGAGCACCCTGCTGCCGGTGCTCGCGATGCCCGGCGGGCAGGCGCCGTCCCCGCCGGCGAACCCGGCCAAGCTCACCCTGCTGTGGCCGCTGGCCGACCGGCCGCGCGTCGTCACCGCCAACCCGACCGTGCTCACCGACGACGAGCTGGCGGGCTCGCTGGCCATGGGCGGCAGGCTCTACGGCCTGCTCATGGCCTACGAGTCGGCGCTGACCGGCCCGCTGGGCACCGGCGTGTGCCTGGCCGTCGACCCCGACCTGCTGCGCACGGTCGAGGCGATGACCCAGGGCTACGAGGTGCGCGGCCAGGGCGCGGGCAAGGGCAGGAGCGCGGCCGAGCTGTGGCGCGACCGGTTGCGCCTGCTGGCCGCCGGCCGGTGCGTGATCGCGCTGCCCGACGCCGACGCCGACCTCGTCGCGCTGTCCCGCGCCCGGCTCACCGGCCTCACCGACCTCGCGCTCAACGGCGCCGAGGTGGTCCGCGACGTCCTCGGGGTGCAGCCGACGCAGGGCCTGACCTGGCCCGAGGACGGCGTGCTCGACCAGCCGACGCTGTCGGACCTGACCGCTCGGGGCGTCACGTCCCTGGTGCTCGACCAGTCGGCCGTCGCCGGCACCCCCGGCACCGGACCGGTCCGGTTCGACGTGGCCGAGGGCAAGCCGGTCACGGCGGTGCGCGTCGACGGCATGGTGTCCGACGCGCTGCACGGCGCGGCGACGGCCAAGCCGGTCGCGGGCGTGACCACGCCCAGCGAGACCCGGCCGGTGTCGGTGCAGAACGCGCTGGCCGCGCTCACGTTCCGGGCCGGGTTCCAGAGCACCGGCCAGAACGTGGTCATCGCGCCGCCACGCCGGTGGAACGCGCCGACCGGCGAGGTCGACACGTTGCTGCGCACGGCGAAGTCCCTGGTCGCGGACGGGTTCGCGACCCCCGTCGGCCTGGAGACCCTGCTGGCGGCGCCGCCCGAGCAGACGGCCGCGTTGAGCTACCCGGTCGAGGCCGGGGCCCGCGAGGTGCCGCCGTCCGTGACCGCCTCGGTGGCCGAGTCGTGGGCCCGGTTGCACCAGCTGTCGGAGTCGATGAGCCAACCGGACGCGGCGTCCGCCGAGCCGGGCGACCTGATCGACCCGCTGCGGTTGGCGCTCCTGCGCGCGGTGTCGGGCGCGTGGCGCGGCAACGAGGACGGCGCGCGGGCCGCGCTGGCGACCGGCCGTGAGCAGATCGACGGGTTGCGCGGTCAGGTCACGGTGACCGAGCCGAACAGCCCGATCCTGCTCGGCTCGGGCGACAGCCCCATCCCGCTGTCCATCAAGAACCGGCTCGACGTGCGGGTCACCGTGCGGATCGTGATCGAGGACACACCGGGCATCGTGGCCAGGGACCTGACCGACATCGAGTTGCCCGCGCGCGGCGACCGGCTAGTGCGGGTGCCGGTGGAGGTGCAGCGGTCCGGGCGGTTCCCGGTGCACATCCGCCTGGTCACCACCAGTGGCGTCGAGCTGGGCGAACGGGCTCGGCTCGAGGTGTCGTCCTCGGCGTACGGGACGATCACGGTCGTCATCACGGGCCTGGCGGGCGCCGCGCTGGTGCTGCTGTCCGCCAGGCGCATCTACCGTCGGGTGCGCGCCGCCCGGGCCGCCTCCGCGCAGGTGCCGAACGACGCGAGTGGGGTCACGCCGCCGGAGAGGTCGAGCACGAGTTGAGCGGAACAACCACGGTGACGCAGGAGCAGCCGCAGGGCCCGTCGCTGGCGCGCGCCGGCGGCTCGATGGCCATCGCCACGATCGTCAGCCGCGCCTCCGGACTGCTGTCCAAGCTGCTGCTGATCACGATCCTCGGCGTCGACGCGCTCAACGACTCCTACCAGGTCGCCACCACGCTGCCCACGATGATCAACGAGCTGCTGCTCGGCGGTGTGCTGACCAGCGTGGCGATCCCGCTGCTGGTGCGCGCAGAGAAGGAGGACGGCGACCGCGGCGAGTCCTACGCGCAGTGGATGATCACGATGTCCGCGGTGATCCTCGGCGTCGGCACGATCATCGCGGTCGCCTGCGCGCCGCTGCTGACCGCGCTGTTCATCGACTCGCCCACGGCCAAGCCCGAGCTGGTCACCGCGTTCGCGTACCTGGTGCTGCCGGGCATCGTGTTCTACGGGCTGTCCGCGCTGATCGGCGCGGTGCTCAACACCCGGCACGTGTTCGGCCTGCCCACGTGGGCGCCGGTGCTGAACAACCTCGTGGTGATCCTCACGCTGGTCGTCTACTGGCTGATGCCGGGCGAGATCTCGCTGGACCCGGTGCGGATGGGCGAGCCGAAGCTGCTGGTCCTGGGCCTGGGCACGATGCTCGGCGTGGCGCTGCAGGCGTCGGTGCTGGTGCCCGCGCTGCGCCGGACCGGGTTCCGGTTCCGGTGGCGGTGGGGCTGGGACCGGCGGCTGTCGGAGTTCGGCGGACTGGCGTTCTGGGTGCTGCTGTACGTGGCGCTCGGCTTCGCCAGCATGGTGGTGCTGACGAAGGTCGCCACGCACCACGACGGCGCCATCACGGTCTACAACATGCAGTGGTTGATCGCCCAGGTGCCCTACGGGGTGCTCGGCGTGTCGCTGCTGACCGCGTTGATGCCGAAGATGAGCCGCGCGGCGGCGGCGCACGACACCGGCGCGCTGGTCGGCGACCTGGCGTTCGGCAACCGGATGTCGTCGATCCTGCTGATGCCGTTCAGCGCGTTGATGACGGTGTCCGGCGTGTCGATCGGCCTGGCGCTGTTCGCGCACGGCCGGTCCGGCGTCGGTGGCGGCGAGGCGATCGGCACGGCGCTCGCGCTGTCGGCGTTCGGGCTGGTGCCCTACGCGATCACGTTGCTGCAGCTGCGGGTCTTCTACGCGTTGAAGGACGCCCGGACGCCCACGCTCATCCAGGGGATCATCGTGGTGGTGCGGATCGGGCTGCTGTACGGGTTCCTGGCGATCTCGCCGCCGGACAAGCTGGCGGTCGGCGTGTCGATCGCGATGTCGCTGAGCTTCGTCGTGGGCGCCCTGGTCGGGCAGTTGTGGCTGCGGCTGAGGCTCGGTCGGCTGCGCACCGGTTACACAGCGTGGACGATCTGCCTCACGGTCGTGGCGTCCGCCATCGCGTTCGGAGCAGCGACCGGGCTCGCGTGGCTCGCCGTCCGGGTGGTGGGAATCGAGTCCCGCGTGACGGGTGCCTGGGTCGAAGTGGTGATCCAGACGGTCGTCGGGCTGCCGTTGAGCTTCCTGCTGCTGGCCCTGTTCCGGGTACCCGAAGTGAAGCCCGCGATCGCCAAGATCAGTCGTTTGGTGGGTCGCCGATGACACCTGTGACACCACGCGGTCACGTACCCTCGGCCCCGTGAGCAGCGGTCCGATCCAGAACGCCTCGCTGGTGCCCGGCGGGGTGATCGGCGACGGCCGGTACCGGCTGCTGGCCCGGTCCGGTGTGGACCGGCGGTGCGACGCGCACCTGTGGCGGGCCAGGGACGGGCAGCTCAACCGGGACGTGGCGCTGACCGTCCTGGTGGGCGACCCGGCCGACCACGCCGCCGCGGCGCGGGCCAAGCGGACCGCCGAACGCGCGATGCACGCCGCCAGCTTCACCCACCCGGGTGTGTCCCGGGTGATCGACGTGTTGACGCCCGGTGCCGGCATCAGGCCCGACGAGGGCATCCTCGGCGTGATCGTGGCCGAGTGGACCCAGGGCACCGACCTGCTGGACCTGATCGCCGAGGGCCCGCTGCCCGCCGGCGCCGCGACGCGGCTGCTGGAGCCGCTGGGCGCGGCGATCGAGGGCGCGCACCACGCCGGTCTCGTGCTCGGCGCGGACCACCCGCAGCGCATCCGGGTGACGGCGGACGGCAGGCTGCGGCTCGCGTTCCCCGGACCCCGGCCGGACGCGATCGCCCGTGACGACGTCAAGGGCCTCGGCGCGATCCTCTACCTGCTGCTCACCGGCAAGTGGGCGCTGCCGAACGGCCCGGACGGCGTGCCCGTCGCGCCGACGGGTCCGGACGGCTCCGTGCTCGCGCCGAGCGCGCTGCACCCGTACGTGCCGCACGAGCTGTCGTCGGTCGCCGTGCGCAGCCTGGAGGACACCAGCGTCGGCGGCATCCGGACCAGCGCGGCGATCCTGCAGGTGCTCGACCAGATCGCCCAGTCGGAGGCGCAGACCGCGCTGATCCAGCCGGTGCAGGAGGACGCGGCGGACGACGGCGCGGTGTGGACCACGCAACGGCCGGTCCGCGACAAGGACCACAAGCGGAAGCTGATGATCAGCGTGGCCGTGCTCGCGGTCGCGACGCTGGCCGTGATCGTCTGGCTGGGCGTGCAGATCGTGAGCTTCTTCAGCGACGAGCCGACCGGCGGCGGCGGGCCGACCGTGGTGATCGGCCAGTCCACCCCGCCGGGGCAGAGCGGCCAGCCCGCGCCGCCCGCGCCGCAGCCGGCCGGTCCCGTGCAGCCCGCGTCCGTCGGCGTGTACGACGTGACCAACCAGCCCGACAACGCCAACCGGGCCAACCGCGCGGTCGACAACAACCCGACCACGGTGTGGCAGACGGAGAACTACTTCCAGCCGTTCCCCGCGCTGAAGCCGGGCATCGGGCTGATGGCGGGCTTCGCCGAGCCGGTGAAGCTGTCGTCGGTGACGATCACGTCGCCGAGCGAGGGCACGGTGGTGGAGATCCGCGTCGCGGGCGCGCCCGGCGCGCCGCTGCCGGAGACGAAGGTCATCGCGACCGCGACCCTGTCGGCCGGGCAGACCCAGATCCAGCTGACCGACCACGACCCGACCCAGCACCTGCTGGTGTGGATCACGAAGCTCTCGGGCAGCGGCAAGAACAACCGCTCCGAGATCGCGGAACTCGTCTACACCCGCGCGCAGTAGCCCTCAGGCGCGGGTCGCGTAGTCGCCCAGCGCCGGTTCCAGCAGGTCGAAGACGCGCCGTGCGGACCGCGTCACGGCGGCCGCGATGTGGTCGTTGTCGTGCCCCTCGACGGTCAGCCGGAGCACTTCACCGAACAGCAGCCGGTTCGCGCCGCCCAGTTGGGTGGCGGCGGCCCTCGGCGTGATGTCGTCGGGCTCGGCGCCGGTGGCCTCGGCGAGAGCGGTGGCCAGCGCCTCCTCGCGGGCCTCGTGCAGTTCGCGCAGGCGCGCGGTGAGGGTGGGGCTGTCGACGATCATCCGGGCGAACGGCAGGCCGGAGAACCCGATCACCGGGTCGTGCCGGGCCGCGGCCCGCAGGAACGCGGCGCGCAGCGCGGCCAGCGCCGACTCGCCGACCGCGCGTTCGACGACCGTGCGGGCGAGGCCGGCGGTGAACTCCTCGTGCTGGTCGAGGGCCAGGTCCTCCTTGCGCGCGAAGTAGTTGGTGACGGTCTTCTTGGCCACCCGCGCGGCGTCGGCGATGTCGGCGATCGTCGTCTCCTCGAACCCCCGCTCGATGAACAGCCGGGTGGCGTGGTCGGAGATCGCCTGCCGGGTCTCCTGCTTCTTCTGCTCGCGCAGGCCGGTATTGGTGCTGGTCATGGGCTTAGCCTGGCAGAGTTTTACGTCGAGGGCAAACTTCTCCTTGACGTTTCGTACTACCGGACTATAATTACTCTCGTAGCAAGCACAACGGAGGAGACACCTTGCGACGAGAGCACCAGGGCCGCCGCCCCGTCCGGATCAACCACCAGCCGTTCGGCGGCAAGCAGCAACCGACCAGGCCGACGCGGGCACAGGGTGTGCCGCGCCGCCGCTCGTACTGACCCACGCACGAACACCGAGGAGACCCGCTTGATCACCAAGTCCACGCTGTCGCTGAACGTCGACGACGTCACCGCGTCCAGCGACTTCTTCACCACCCACTTCGGCTACGCCCGGCAGATGGCCGCCGACGGGTTCGCGTCGCTGGCCCACGACGACGCGGTCGACCTCGTCCTGCTGCGCCGCGGCACCGAGGTGCTGCCCGAGGGCTTCCGCGACCAGCACGCCGCCGGGCTGATCGTCGCCTTCACGGTCACCGACCTGGCCGCGGAGCACGACCGGCTCCGCGCGGCGGGCGTCGGGATCACCATGCCGCTGCGCGAGGAACCGTGGGGTGAGCGCCTGTTCCAGGTGACCGACCCGAACGGCGTCGTCGTCCAGCTCGTCGAATGGGTGAAGTTGTGACGCGCGGTCGCGGCGGGCGAGTGCCGGTGCCCGAGGCACTCGCCCGTGCAGGTGATCGGAGCGGGGTTGCCCAGGCCCGATAGGCTCCGCGCGTGACCGCCGCAGCCAGCTCGGACGCAGACCTCATCACGGCGCACGCCGCGGGTGATCCGCACGCCTTCTCCGAACTCGTGCGCAGGCACCGGGACCGCATGTGGGCCGTCGCGCTGCGCACGCTGCGCGACCCGGAAGAGGCCGCGGACGCGTTGCAGGAGGCGTTCATCTCGGCCTTCCGCGCCGCCGCGAGCTTCCGGGCCGAGTCCCAGGTCACGACCTGGCTGCACCGAATAGTCGTCAACGCCTGCCTGGACCGGATGCGCAGGCGACAAACCAGGCCGACCGTCCCCCTGCCCGAGGCCGGCCCCGGTGAGCCGGTGGCGCCCAGGGACGCGATGGCCGAGCGCGAGACCCGCCTGGTCGTCCAGGCCGCCCTCAACGAGCTGCCGGAAGAGCAGCGCGCCCCGATCGTGCTGGTCGACGTGGAGGGCTACTCGGTGGCCGAAACGGCGCAGCTGCTGGGCATCGCGGAGGGCACGGTGAAGTCGAGGTGCGCCCGCGGGCGGGCCAAGCTCGCCAAAGTTCTGGGACACCTCCGGAACCAGAGTGCAGATGCGAACGTCCCACTGAACGATGTGCAGGTGCAACAGGGACGTCAGTTGGAGGAACGATGACCGGCAATGCGCGGCGTTCAGGGCCGCCGTGGTCCGTCGACCTGCTGGCTGATCTGCACGCGGGGGCTCTGGACCCGCGGACCGAGGCCGAGTTGCGGCCACTGGTCGAGAACGACCCCGAGGCCCGCGAGATCCTCGCCGCCCTCGACGCGACGCTCGACGACCTGCACAACCTGCCGCCCATCCCCATGCCGCGCCACGTGGCCGAGCGGATCGACGCGGCCCTCGCCGAGGAAGCGCGCCCGGTCGCGCCGGTGGTCGACTTCGCGCAGGCCAAGGCCCGTCGCGCCAAGCGCCTCGGCTGGGGTGCGGGGCTGCTCGCGGCGGCCGCGGTGGCCGTCGGCGTCGCCGTGGTGGCGATCCCCCGGGACAACACCGCCGGTGACAACGTGGCGCAGGAGGACAAGACCACGAACGCGCCGGTCACGGGCAGCGCCGTGCCGCCCGGCAGCACCGACCGGATGCCCGCCGTGCGCGGCGAGAACTTCGGCCCGGTGTTCGGCGACGTGCTCAAGGCGCAGAACTACGGACCGCTGGAGAACCAGGACCAGCTGGCCGACTGCCTGCGCGGGGCGAACATCACCGCGGGCAAGCCGCTCGGGGTCAGCCCCATCACGCTGGACGACAAGCCCGCCGTGATGGCGATCCTGCCCGCCGGCGCCCCCGGCGCGTACCGGATCGTGGTGGTCGACCCCCAGACCTGCGGCCCGGACAACCCCGACGGCGTCCTGGCGAACAGCACGATCGAGCCGTAGCGGGGCCGCGTAGCCCAACTCACCTCGACGGTGCGGAATTACCGCACCCTACGATCCGTTGTGCCAAGTGCCGGGCCGGGTGATCCGGGCCCGGGAGTGACTAACGGAGGTCGAGGGTGTCGGACGTTCGGAACCTGATCGTCGTGGGATCGGGGCCCGCCGGGTACACCGCGGCGGTCTACGCGGCGCGTGCCCAGCTCGAACCGCTGGTGTTCGAGGGCTCGCAGTACGGCGGCGCGCTGATGACCACGACCGAAGTCGAGAACTACCCCGGTTTCCGCGACGGCATCATGGGCCCCGACCTCATGGAGCAGATGCGCGAGCAGGCCAAGCGCTTCGGCGCCGAGCTGCGCGCGGAGGACGTCGAGCAGGTCGAGCTCGACGGCCCGGTGAAGTACGTCACCGCGAACGGCAAGCGGTACGCCGCCCGTTCGGTGATCCTCGCCATGGGCGCCGCGGCGCGCTACCTGCACGTTCCCGGTGAGCAGGAGCTGCTCGGCCGCGGTGTGTCGGCCTGCGCCACGTGCGACGGCTTCTTCTTCCGCGACCAGGACATCGCGGTGATCGGCGGCGGTGACTCGGCGATGGAGGAGGCGACGTTCCTCACCAAGTTCGCCCGGACCGTCACGATCATCCACCGCCGCGAGGAGTTCCGCGCCTCCAAGATCATGCTGGAGCGCGCGCGGAGCAACGAGAAGATCAAGTGGCTGCTCAACGCCGAGGTCGTCGAGGTGCTGGGCCAGGCGGCGGGCTCCGTGTCCGGTGTCAAGACCCGCGACACCCGCACCGGTGAGGTGACCGAGCACCCGTTCACGGGCTTCTTCGTCGCCATCGGCCACGACCCCCGCAGCGAACTGGTCAAGGGCCAGGTCGAGCTGGACGGCGAGGGCTACGTCCAGGTCGTCGGCCGCACGACTCACACGAACGTGGACGGCGTGTTCGCCGCGGGCGACCTCGTCGACCACACCTACCGCCAGGCGATCACCGCCGCCGGGTCGGGCTGCGCCGCCGCGATCGACGCGGAGCGCTGGCTCGCCGAACACGGGACCACGGAGGCCGCCGTCACCGCCGAGCACGTGGGCGGTGGCTACGGCGAGCCCGTCTCCACCAGCTGAACCCACCTTTCCGAGGGAGAAACACGACATGGCAGGCACCCCCGTGGTCACCTCCGCCAAGACGTTCGTCGATGACGTCCTGACCAGCGAGAAGCCGGTTCTGGTCGACTTCTGGGCGACCTGGTGCGGCCCGTGCAAGATGGTCGCGCCGGTGCTCGAGGAGATCGCCGCCGAGAACCCCGAGAAGATCACCATCGCGAAGCTCGACATCGACGCCAACCCGTCGATCGCGCGGGACTACCAGATCATGTCGGTCCCGACGATGATCCTGTTCCAGAACGGCAAGCCGGTGAAGCAGATCGTCGGCGCCAAGCCGAAGGCCGCGCTGCTCAAGGACCTGTCCGACGTCCTCTGAGTGCAACCGAACCAGTGGCCCGTCCGTCTTCAGAGGAGGCGGACGGGTCACTCGTCTGTGGACCCGCAACCACTCGCAGTAGCCCCGTCCGTGGCATCGGCGCGAGCAAGGCACAATAGGTCGTCAAGTTCGCGTCGACGGATGTCGACGCCTTAGTGAGCGAGGGGTGCATGCTGCTACTCCGCCGCGGGGATTTCGGTCCGGACGTCGCCGAGGTCAGGGCAACGCTGACGAAGCTCGGTCTGCTGTCCGATCCGCAGCCGTCCCAGGTGTTCGACCTGCCGGTCGAGCACGCGGTGCGCGCGTTCCAGCAGCAGCGGGGTCTCATCACCGACGGTGTCGTCGGCCCCGCCACCTACCGCGCCCTGCGCGACGCGACGTACCGGCTCGGAGACCGCCCGATCGCGTTCCTCATGGCGCAGCCGGTGACCGGTGACGACGTGTTCGCGCTGCAGGAGCGCCTGCTGGAGCTGGGTTACGACGCCGGCCGGGCCAACGGCGAGTTCGGTCAGCAGACCGAGCTGGCGTTGCGGAGCTTCCAACGTGATTACGGCTTGATCGTCGACGGCATGTGCGGCCCCGACACGGTCCGCGCGCTGCGCCAGCTCCAGCCCAAGGTGCGCGGCGGCCGGCCGGTGTTCCTGCGCGAGCAGGAGCGGGTCCGCCGGGCCGGGCCGAGGCTGTCCGGCAAGCGCATCATCATCGACCCCGGTCACGGCGGCGAGGACCGCGGTGTCGTGGTCGACGGCGTGTCCGAGGCCGACGTGATGCTCGACCTGGCCAGGCTGCTCGAGGGCAAGATGGCCGCCACCGGCATGGAGGCCCTGCTCACGCGTGGGCCGAACCACAACCCGGACGAGGGCGAACGGGCCCGGTTCGCCAACGAGGCGGGCGCCGACCTGATCCTGTCCCTGCACACCGACCGCAACTCCTCGCCCCTGGCGTCCGGGGTGGCGACGTTCCACTTCGGGACGGGCAACGGCACGTCGTCCACGGTCGGCGAGGCGCTGGCGGGGTTCATCCAGCGCGAGATCGTCGCGCGCACCGGCATGCTCGACTGCCGCACGCACCCGAAGACGTGGGACATGCTCCGGATGACCCGCTGCACCGCGGTCCGCGTCGAGGTCGGCTACCTGACCAACGCGGGCGACCGGCAGCGGCTGGCCAACCCGTCGTTCCGCGACGTGGTCGCCGAGGGCATCCTGGTCGCGGTGAAACGCCTGTACCTGCTGGGCAAGGACGACCAGCCGACCGGCACGTTCACCATGGACGACCTGCTGCGGCACGAGGTGGCCACCGGCAAGCTCCGCTGACCACCCTGCGGGGTCCACTCGCTTGCCATGTCCTCCCGGACAACGAGAAGTCCGAGTTCGTGGCGGATTTCGCCCGTGCGTTCCAGGCGTCCGCCGAACTCGGCGAGTGGTCGGTGTTGGCCCAGGCGGTGAGGGAGTGGCGGAGCACCGCCGCCATCCACGCGGACCCCACCCTCGCCGCCCGGCTCTCCGGCCCGCTGGACGACGATTTCGGCCAGGTCCCAGCCCCGACGGTGCCCGCGAAGCGCGGTGATCGGGTAGCGCCGCCCGGCCGCCCCGGACATTGGGAAGCTCGCTTCGCCACGTCCGAGGCGGCCAAGGGCTGGGAAGATCTATGCCAAGCCGTCCGGTCGAACGCCTGGGAGGCGTGGATCGTGCTCACCGAACGCCCGACCACGCCGGAGAACCCAGCCCGACACCACAGGCTCAAGGGCGCCTTCGCCACCAGGGAAGTCGGTGGGCGAACGCTCGTCCAGTGGCAGTACGAGGTCACCGCCGGTGGACGGATCTGGTTCTGCCCCGACCCGGACAAGCGCGTTGTCCGGGTCGTGACGGCGAGCACGGGCCACCCGAAGGCGACCGAGTAGGGCGTCTACCAGCCCGTGAGCACGTCCAGCACCTCGGCCACGGCGTCCTCGTCGTCCGCCCGGTTCTGGGCGCGCAGGTCCAGCATCAGGTCGGTCAGCTCGTCGACCAGCTGCTCGGCCGGGATGCCCTCGGCCTGCCACCCGTCGAGCAGTGTGCGAATCTTCACGAAGTCCCGCGAGCCCTCGATGATCGCGAGTACTTTGCCCTGGATCTCGACACCCACGTCCACGAGTCGATCTTATTGGCCGGCCCGCCGGTGAGGAGCACGATGGAGTTCTACCGCCTCGAACCCGAGGTCGCCGGCGCGTTGGGCGAAGGAACCGTGATCGACGCCGCGGCCCACCCGCCGCGCATCGAGGCGGTGCACTACGAGATCACCGACTGGGCCGGCGACGACCTGATCGAGGCGTTCCCCGTCTACCTGGTCACCGACGACCTGGCCGACACGCTGGTCGACAGCGGCCTGGACGCGTTCCGCATCCGCCGCGCCACGGTGACCCTCTCCGACGAGGCGCAGGAGATGCTGGAGGGCAAGGAGCTGCCCACCTTCCACTGGCTGGAAGTGACCGGGCAGGCGGGCGTGGACGACCTCGGCGTCACCGACCAGGGCCAGCTCGTCGTCAGCGAGCAGGCGCTCGACCTCCTGCAGTCCGGCACGCTGGAGAACTGCGACGTCGACCGCTTCTAGCGGGCGGGCATCTCCCACGGGATGGCCGGCAGGACGTGCCCGGTCTCCAGCAGCGACTTCAGGTTCGACAGCACGGCCGCCCAGCCGGACGCCGCCTGCGCGCGCTCCGCTTCGTCGGCCAGACCGCTGTGCGTCACGGTCAGCCGCACGATCTCGCCGTACGCGTCGATGCGGAACGCCACCGTCGACGTCACGGCCGGCTCCGCCGGGTCGGCCCACGTCGTCACCAGCAGGCGCGGCGGGTCGGCCTCGACGATCTGGCCCACCACGTCGTCCACCTCCGAGCCGTCCACGCGCCGGTGCGCCCACGCCGAGCCCACCTGCCAGTCCGAGACGTTGCGGTGGCCCCAGTACTGCGCCGTCACGTCCGCGTCCGTCAGGGCCTCCCACACCCGCTCAGGCGTGCTCTCGATGTACGTCACGTACACGAACTCCGGCTTCACCGGTTCCTCCGCTCGTCGTTTCACGTCGCTGAGCAGCCGCAACCGCGGCCGTTCGAACTTGTCGATCCACCGCTCCTGCACCTCGTGCAGCGGCACGGGGTTGAGGTAGTGCAACTTCTCCCGGCCACGGCGGGTGGTGCTGACGAGGTTCGCGGCCTCCAGCACGGCCAGGTGCTGGGTGACGGACTGCCGGGTCATGCCCAGTCGGGCGCACAGCTCGCCGAGGGTCTGGCCGTTCTCCTCGTACAGCCGGTCCAGCAGGTAGCGGCGGGTCTCGTCGGCCAGGGCCTTGAACACCTTGTCCACACGGCACGTTATGCAGGCAATTACCTGCATGTCAACCCGTGGCGAAGGACCCGCACGTCACCGCAGGACTCACACAGGCTTGAAACTGGGCTCCGGGGGTGCGGCGGACACCGTCACCGAGCTGAGCAGGCGCTCCAACGCCGCCTCCACGTCTTCCTTCCACGACGACGCGCTGCGCAGCTCCAGCCGCAACCGCGGCCAACGGGGGTGGGGGCGCACCGTCTTGAAGCCGACCTGCAGCAGGAAGTCGGTCGGCGTGACGCAACTCGGCCCGTCGACCTCCGGCCGGTTGTCGCCGAACGCCTCGATCGCCTTCACGCCGCGACGCGTGAGGTCCTTGGCCACCGTCTGCACCAACACCCGCCCGAGACCGCCACCGCGGAACTCCGGCAACACCTCGAGCCCCGTCATCAGCACCGCGTCGGGGCTGGCGGGGGAGGTGGGGAACGCCAACGACCTCGGCACGGCCGCCGGAGGCGCGTAGAACACGGATCCGGCGGGAATCCCGTCGAGGTAGATGATCCGACCGCAGGAACCCCACTCCAACAGCACGCTGGAGACCCAGGCCTCCTTCTCGAACTCGGTGTCCCCGAATTCCTCGGCCTGCTCCTTCAGGTGGGGCGCGAGCTCCCAGAACACGCAGGTCCGACTGTGCTTGGAGAGGTGCTCCAGGTTGTCCAAGGTGACGCCAACGACACGACGCGACACCCCGACCTCCAAGCCCCCGAACACATCCCCCCACGAGGATAGGCCGATGTGACCCCCGCCCGGAAGGCACATGCCCCGAACGGGACGGCCGTTACACTCGGGCGGGAACAAACCCGCCGGTAACGCCCCACCTACGGAGTTTCCCGTGAACCTACCCGGATTGCCCCCTATGCAGGGAGCCAGAAGCCTCGACCCCCACCTGCGCCGGTACGCGGCGCGCACGGCGGGCATGACGGCATCGGAGATCCGGGCGCTCTTCGCGGTGGCGAGCAGGCCTGAGGTGGTGTCCCTGGCGGGAGGGATGCCGCACCTGGCAGCACTGCCGTTGGAGTCCCTCAGCGCGGAGGTGGCCGACGTCGTGGCCACGGAGGGACTCGTCGCGCTCCAGTACGGCAGCGCGCACGGCGTGCCCGAGCTGCGTGAGCAGATCTGCGACGTGATGGCGCTGGAGGGCATCAACGCCCACCCGGACGACGTCGTGGTGACCGTCGGCTCCCAGATGGGCCTCGACATGGTCACCCGCATCTTCTGCGACCCCGGTGACGTCGTGCTGGCCGAGGGGCCGTCGTACGTCGGAGCCCTGGGCTCCTTCGCCGCCTACCAGGCCCAGGTCGTCCACGTGGGCATGGACGCGGACGGCCTCATGCCCGACGCGCTGCGCGAGGCCATCGCCTCGGTGGAGCGCTCCGGCCGCCGGATCAAGTTCCTCTACACGATCCCCAACTTCCACAACCCGGCCGGCGTCACCCTCGCCGTCCAGCGCCGTGCCGAGGTGCTCGACATCTGCCGCACCCACGGCATCCTGGTGGTCGAGGACAACCCGTACGGCCTGCTGGGCTTCGACGGCGTCACGTACCCGGCCCTGCGCGCGACCGACCCGGACAACGTCGTCTACCTGGGCTCGTTCTCCAAGACCTTCGCCGCCGGCCTCCGGGTCGGCTGGGTCCTGGCGCCGCACGCCGTCCGCGAGAAGCTCGTCCTGGCGGCCGAGTCGGCCACCCTCTGCCCCCCGACCCTGAACCAGCTGATCGTGTCGCGCTACCTGAAGACGCACGACTGGCAGGGTCAGATCAAGACCTACCGCGAGGCCTACCGGGAACGTCGTGACGCGGCGATCTCGTCGCTCGAACAGCACATGCCGCTTGGTTCCACGTGGAACAAGCCGAACGGCGGCTTCTACGTCTGGGTGACCGTCCCCGAGGGCATCGACACCAAGGCCATGCTGCCCCGCGCCATCACGCAGCGCGTGGCGTACGCGTCGGGCACCGGCTTCTACGCCGACGGCCTCGGCAGCCGCCAGCTGCGCATCTCGTACTGCTACCCGACGCCAGAACGCATCCGCGAGGGCGTGCGACGGCTCGCGAACGTCATCAAGGACGAGATCGAGCTGCACGAGACGTTCGGCCCGACCGTGGGCCGCGCCGTCTCCGGCCCGCACAGCCCTTCGCCCGACACCGCTTGATCAGGAGCACACGTTGTCCAACCGCTGGGTCGCAGTCCTGTCCGGGGGCCTTTCGCACGAGCGGGAGGTGTCCCTGCGATCCGGTCGCAGGCTGTCCGCCGCGCTGCGCTCGGTCGGCCTGGTCGTGGAGGAGTGGGACGCCGACGGCAACCTGCTCACCCGGCTGAAGGAGCACCGTCCCGACGCCGTCGTGGTGGCCCTCCACGGCGGCGAGGGCGAGAACGGCTCCGTGCAGACCATCCTCGAGCTGATGAACGTCCCGTTCGTCGGCACGGACTCCCGCGCCTGTCGCCGTGCCTGGGACAAGCCGACCGCGAAGGGCGAACTGGCCCGCGCCGGCCTGGCCACCCCGGAGTGGGCCGTGCTGCCGCACGCCACGTTCCGCGAACTCGGCGCCCAACCCGTGCTGGACGCCATGGTCGACCGACTCGGCCTGCCACTGATGCTCAAGCCCGACCAAGGCGGCTCGGCCCTGGGCGCCCGAGTCGTGCGCGACGCGGCCGAACTCCCGGCCGCCATGGTCGGCTGCCTGGCCTACGGCAACACCGTCCTGGCCGAACGCTTCGTGGAAGGCATCGAGGTCGCCGTCGCGGTCGTCGACGGCCCGGACGGCCCCTACGCCCTCCCGCCGGTCGAGATCGTCCCGGAGAACGGCGTCTACGACTACACCGCCCGCTACACCGCCGGCCTGACCGACTTCCACGCCCCGGCCCGCCTCGACGAGAAGGCCGCCCAAGCGGTCGGCGAACTCGCCGTCTCCGCCCACCGCCTCCTGGGCCTCCGCGACGTCTCCCGAACCGACGCCATCGTCGCCCCGGACGGCACCGTCAACTTCCTGGAAGTCAACGTCTCACCCGGCCTCACGGAAACCTCGCTCCTCCCGATGGCCGTCGAAGCCGCCGGCCAGTCCCTGGGCGACATCTACGCCGGCCTCATCGAGCGCGCAGTATCCCGTTAGAACCTCTCACCAAACCCTGACGGCCCGTGTCCGATTGGACACGGGCCGTCATCGTCACCGTGACAAAAGCCCCCGGGGTGATCCCTTGCACCACAAACGAATCCCATTTGTCCGTTTCTGTCACGATCCACCCGTCCCGGAGAACCGCGGCCAACGGACCCGCAACCTCCCCGCCGAGGCCCGATCTCGACATGGGTTCGGGTGCTTGAGGAGTGCCCGTACGGGCCTCATGTCACATCGAGCCTGCCGGGAGGGGGCAGTTCACACCGCCCCCGGCCCAGACCGCTCCCTCTGCCCAGCTTCCGGCGACATGAGCTGGATGATCCGCTCCAGATCATCGACGGACCCGAACTCCACCACGATCCGCCCCTTCCGCTGCCCCAACTCGACCTTCACCCGAGTGTCGAAGTTGTCCGACAACCGCTCCGCCAACTCCTGCAACCCGGGCGCCTGCATCGGCTTGCGCCGCACGGCCTTCGCCTTGGCCGGCTCCGCGCCCTTGGCCAGCGTCACCGCTTCCTCGGTCGCCCGGACCGACATGCCCTCGGCGACGATCCGAGTGGCCAGCTCCTCCTGCACGCCCGGATCCTCGACCCCCAACAACGCCCGGGCGTGCCCCGCCGACAACACGCCCGCCGCCACCCGCCGCTGCACCGGCAGCGGCAGCTTGAGCAGTCGGATCGTGTTCGTCACCACCGGCCGGCTGCGGCCGATCCGGTCGGCCAGCTCCTCGTGCGTCACCCCGAACTCCTCCAGCAGCTGCTGGTAGGCGGACGCCTCTTCCAACGGGTTCAGCTGCACGCGGTGGATGTTCTCCAGCAGCGCGTCGCGCAGCATGACGTCGTCGGCCGTGTGCCGCACGATCGCCGGGATCGTCTTCAACCCCGCCAGCTGGGTGGCCCGCCACCGCCGCTCGCCCATGACGAGCTCGTAGTGGTCCGGCCCGATCGCCCGCACCACGATGGGCTGCATCAGCCCGAACTCGCGGATCGAGTGCTCCAGCTCCCGCAGCGCCTCTTCGTCGAACACCTGCCGCGGCTGCTTCGGGTTCGTTCGAATAGCCGTGACCGGCAGCTCCTGGTAGACCGCGCCGGCCACCTCCCCGGTCGGGCCGGGGGAGGGCGCAGGGGTGGACTCCCCGTTGACCAACCCGTTGGACGACCCGTTCGAGCCCGTCCGCGCCGGCGACGGCGACGGTGCGCCGGGCGGTGGGCCGCTCGGGATCAGGGCCGCGAGCCCGCGACCGAGGCCACCCTTGCGCTGTTCCGTCATGCCGACCCCATCTCCGCGCCGAACTCGGCGATCTCCCGTGCCGCGTCGAGGTAGCTCATCGCGCCCCGTGAGCCGGGATCGTAGGTGAGCACCGTCTGACCGAATCCTGGTGCCTCGGAGACCTTCACGCTGCGCGGGATCACCGTTTTGAGGACCGTGTCGCCGAAGTGGCCGCGCACCTCGCTGGTCACCTGGTCGGCCAGCTTCGTGCGGCCGTCGTACATCGTCAGCAGGATCGTGGACACGTTGAGCGTCGGGTTCAGGTGCGCCTGCACCAGCTCGATGTTGCGCAGCAGCTGCCCCAACCCCTCCAACGCGTAGTACTCGCACTGGATCGGGATCAGCACCTCCTGCGCGGCGACCATCGCGTTGACGGTCAGCAGGCCGAGCGACGGCGGGCAGTCGATGAACACGTAGTCCGGCTTGATGGAGTCCAGCGCCTCGGGGCTCAGCGCCTCCTTCAGCCGCGACTCCCGAGCGACCATCGAGACCAACTCGATCTCCGCGCCCGCCAGGTCGATCGTGGCCGGCACGCAGTACAGGTTGGGGGACTGGTTGCTGACCTGAGCCGCTTCGGCCACGGACAGCTCACCGATCAGCACCTCGTACACCGATGGCGTGCCGGAGCGGTGCTCGACGGCCAGCGCCGTGCTCGCGTTGCCCTGCGGGTCGAGGTCGATGACGAGCACCTTGAGGCCGTGGATGGCGAGCGCGGCGGCCAGGTTCACCGTGCTCGTGGTCTTGCCGACGCCACCCTTCTGGTTGGCGACCACCATGACCCGGCGACGGTCCGGACGGGGGAGTTGGAGGGAGTCGGGGTGCAGGACGCGGGTGGCGCGTGCCGCTTCTTCCGCGATGGGGGTCCACACGGTGCTGTCTCCTGCCGGTTCCACGTTGTTTGCCAAGTTCGACTCGGATGCGGGACGGAGCACTTCACCCGCGCCCACCACACCTTCGGGCTCCGTTTCACGTGAAACACCGGCCGCTTGGAACACCGGTTGCAAGGGGTCGGGGTACACGTTCACCGATCCTTCCTTCTGCGACGCGCGCCTTCACGGCGGCTCGCCTGCTCATCGCGCTCCACGAGCACGACCGTCGTCGGCAGTTCGAGTACTTCGCCACCGCAGGTGGTGACGCGCGGTCGGATCCCTCCGGCCCGGCGCACCGCCTCGGCGTCGCGCTCCAGCTCTTCCGCAGCGCTCTCGCCCTTGAGAGCCACCAGACGTCCACCCGGCCGGAGCAGCGGCAGGCACCACCGCGTCAGCCGTTCCAGCGGGGCCACCGCGCGCGCCGTCACGACGTCGCTGTCACCCAGCTGCTCCCGCACCAGCGGCTCCTCGGCCCGGCCACGCACCACGGCGACCTTCAGACCGAGCGCGTCGACGCACTCGGTCAGCCACGCCACTCGCCGCGCCATCGGCTCCAGGAGCGTCAACTCCAGGTCCGGCCGCGCGATCGCCAGGGGGAGCCCCGGCAGTCCCGCGCCCGAGCCCACGTCCACGACCCGTGAACCTTGGGGGAGCAACTCCGCCACGACGGCCGAGTTGAGGATGTGACGCTCCCAGAGCCGGTCGACCTCCCGCGGGCCGATGAGCCCGCGTTCGACGCCGTGCTCGGTGAGCAGTGCCGTGAAGGCGACCGCCTTGTCGTAGTGGTCACCGAAGACCTTCTTCGCGCGGTCTTCCACCTCTGCGGCCATGTCTCCGTCCGGGACGTTTCACGTGAAACCACACCAGACGCCGGCGGCGGCCGGGTGTGGCGATGGGGTTGGGCGTCTCGTCAAGGAGGCGATGAGCCCCACGAGATGTGCCGGTCCCCACTATGACGGATCACCCCGGCGACACGCCAAATCCGAGTCGCGTTTCACGTGAAACTTTCAATCCGACCGTCCTCGGGGAGCACCCGGAGGAGTTGCAACGCGTAGTCGACCGACTCGACGTGATCCAAGTCCGGCACTTCCTCGAGCGGGAACCACGCCGCCTGGTCCGTGCTCCCGCCGACCTCGAACGTCAACTCCCCGCCGACGACGTGCGCCTCGTACATGATCCGGATGCGGTGGTAGTCCACCTCGACCCCGTCCCGCGCCAACGGACCGTGGACGTTCTGGATGCCGAGCAGCCGGTCCACCTCCGCCCGGTAGCCCGTCTCCTCGAACACCTCGCGGACCACCGCGTCGTACGGGTCCTCGCCGTGGTCGAGCCCGCCGCCGGGCAGGATCCACATCGGCCGGTCCGGTCCGAGCCAGCGGGACAGCAGCAACCGACCGTCTTCGATGATCACGGCGTAGGCGGCGACACGGAGCTTGCGGATGATCCCAGTCATGCCGCGACCGTTTCACGTGAAACACGACGAGGGGAAGGGCAAGGGCATGTACGAGATCAGACCGGGGGTGCTGAGCACGATGGGGCACCCCCACAGCCTCGAACACATCGCCGACCTGGCAGCGGCCGGCGTCGAGGTGATCGTGTGCGCGCTCACCGAGACGGAACTGGCCGAGCTCGACCTGACCGACGAGCCCGAGGCCGCCCGCGACGCCGGCATCACCTTCCACTGGCTGCCGATCCCGGACTTCGGCATCCCCGCCACCGCCCCGAACCTCGACCCCGTCCTCCACGACATGCGCGCGGGCCGGCACGTCGTGGTCCACTGCTGGGGCGGGATCGGCCGCTCGTCCTTGCTCGCCGGCGCGCTCCTCGTCATGGACGGCGCGTCACCGGAAGCGGCGTGGCAGGCGATCTCCGAGGCGCGCGGCCGGGACGTCCCCGAGAGCGACGAGCAGCGCGCGTGGCTGACCACCTTCGCCCAAGCCCGGTTCTGGGACGCCCAGGCCGCGACGTTCGACGAGGACGCCGACCACGGACTGCGCGACCCGGCCGTCCGCCGGGCGTGGGCCGACGTGCTCCTCCCACGACTCCCACCCGCTCCCGCCGCGGTGGCCGACCTCGGCTGCGGCACGGGCAGCCTCACCGCGTTGCTCGCCGAGGCCGGCCACCCCGCCCACGGCCTCGACCTCTCCGAGCGGATGCTCGCGGTGGCCCGCGCCAAGGCTCCCGGCCTCGACTTCCGCCAAGGCGACGCGGCCCACCCGCCGTACCCGCCGGGCAGCTTCGACGTCGTGCTCGCCCGGCACGTCCTCTGGGCGCTGCCCGACCCGGCCGCCGCGCTCGACCGGTGGCGCGCCCTCCTCAAGCCGAACGGCCGCCTGATCCTGATCGAGGGTCGCTGGTCCACGGGCGCCGGCCTCACCGCCGCCGAGTGCGTGGCGCTGCTGGGGGAGGGGGACGTCCACCCGCTCACCGATCCGACCCTCTGGGGCCGGGAGATCACCGACGAGCGCTACCTGGTCGAGTCGTAACTCAGCGGCCCACCCACCAGCCGCCCCAACCACCAACCAGAACGGCCCCGGTCCCACCAGGGGACCGGGGCCGTTCGGCCACACCGCTCGAACAACCCGCTCAGGGCTTCGGCAGCACCACCACGCGGCGCTGGGGCTCCTCGCCCTCGCTCTCGCTGTGCACGCCCGCCACGGCGGCGACGGCGTCGTGCACGACCTTCCGCTCGAACGGCGTCATCGGGTGCAGCCGCACCTTCTCGCCCGTCGCCACCACCTTCTCCGCCGTGGTCCGGCCGAGGTCGGCGAGTTCGGCACGTCGTCCGGCGCGCCACCCGGCGATGTCCAGCATGAGGCGGCTGCGCACGCCCGTCTCCTGCTGCACCGCGAGCCGGGTCAGCTCCTGCAACGACTCCAGGACCGTGCCGCGGGGACCGACCAGCTTCTCCAGGTCGTCACCGCCGTCGATGCTCACGATCGCCCGACCCGCCTCGACGTCGAGGTCGATGTCGCCGTCGTAGTCGAGCAGGTCCAACAGCCGCTCGAGGTAGTCCCCGGCGATGTCGCCCTCCTGGACGAGCAGGTCCTCCGAACTCCCCGAGCGCGCCGGCGGAACCTTGTCGGCCTCCGGTGCGTCCACGTCGGCCGCCTGCAACGTCTCCGACACGATGTCTCCTCTCCAGGGTCAACGACGCTTCTTGTTGCCCTGCTTCTTGCCTGGGGATCGGTCTGGGCTCAGACCGGGAATCTCGGTGGACGGCTTCGCGGTCGGCGTCGACTCGCTCGCGTCGTCCGGTGCGGCCTTGGCGGCGCCGGAGGCGGGCTGGGCGCCCGTGGGCTTGCGCTGCGGCTGCGGCTTCTGGCCAGGCTTGGGCTTGGTCGCGGGCTTCACGCCCGGCTTCGGCGCGAGCGCCGACCGCTGCGCGGTGGCCTCGACCTTCTTCGCCTCTTCCTCGCGGTCGATGCGGTGGTACACGACGTACTGCTGGCCCAGCGTCCAAGCGTTGTTGCTCAGCCAGTAGAGCAGGATCGCGATGGGGAAGAAGAGGCCACCGACGAGCACGCCGATCGGGAAGATGTAGAGCGTCAGCTTGTTCATGATCGCGGTCTGCGGGTTGTCCGCCGCGGCCTGCGTCTGCCGGGCCACCGAGTGGCGCGCGGTGAAGTGCGTCGCGATCGAGGCGATGATCATCAACGGGATCGAGACCAGCAGCACCGCGTTGCGGCTGGTGGCGAACTGCTCCAGCTCCTGGGCGGGCATCGTGATGAACGTCGACAGGTTCGCGCCGAAGAGCTTCGCGTTGACGAACGACTCCACGCCCTGGGCGTCGAAGAAGTAGACCTCGCCCCAGCCGGGCCGGAACGAGCGCAGCACGTGGAACAGGCCGATGAACACCGGGATCTGCACCAGCATCGGCAGGCAGCCGCCCAGCGGGTTGACGCCGTGCTCCGACTGGAGCTTCTGCATCTCCTGCGCCTGGCGCTGCTTGTCGTTCGCGTACTTCTTCTTGATCTTCTGCAGCTCGGGCGCGAACTCCTGCATCTTGCGCATCGAGCGGACCTGGCCGACGAACGGCTTGAACAGGATCGCGCGCAGCGTGAAGACGAGGAACACCACGGCCAGGGCCCACGCGAACCCGCTCGACTCGCCGAAGATGTGGCCGAACACCCAGTGCCAACACCACAGGATGAAGGACACCGGGTAGTAGATGAAGTTGAGCACTAGCTACTCCTCGGCAGGAAGGTCGGGGACCGCGTTTCGCCTCGGCGGAACCGGGTCCAGGCCACCAGGGTGCCAGGGTCCGCAGCGGCCCAGCCGGCGCAGGGTCAGCCAGGAACCGCGCAACGCACCGTGGACGGTCAACGCCTCCACCGCGTACGCGCTGCAACTCGGGTGGAAACGGCAGGTCGGGGGCAGTGCCGGTGAGATGAACTTCCGGTAGAAGCGCACCGGCAGCAGCAGCACCCGGACTACGGGGCTCACCTGGACGGTCGTCATCGCAGCACCTTGTGCAGCGCCGCGTCGAGGTCACGGCCGAGCTCGGCGCTGTCCGCATCGGCTGACGGTGCCAACGCGCGCACGACCAGTGAAGTTCCGGGCGGCAGCACGTCGAGCCGATCGCGCACCACGTGCCGGAGCTTGCGGCTCACGCGGTGCCGGACCACGGAGTTGCCCACGGCCTTGCTCACGACGAAGCCCACCTTGGACGGGTCCAAGGTGGGCTGCGCCGACGTCAGGACGTGCACCACCAGCCGGGACCGGCCGGCCCGGCGGCCTCGGCGGACCACCAGGCCGAAGTCCTGGCTGCGGGTCAGCCGATTGGCCGCGGGTAGCACGGCGCTGCGGCGATCAGGCGGACAGCTGCTTGCGGCCCTTGCCACGGCGCGCGGCCAGGATGGCGCGACCGGCACGGGTGCGCATGCGCAGCCGGAACCCGTGCGTCTTGGCACGGCGACGGTTGTTGGGCTGGAAGGTGCGCTTACCCTTGCTCACGGTCGGACTCCCGGTGCTTAACTGCCAAGCAGGTCTGTGGTTGTCCCCAGCGATCAAGCCTTAGGCGCGCGAAAAGCACCCCACGCAAGCGGGAGACGGTTACGAGGGTACGCAGCCCCGGGGGCGCGGTTCAAATCGGGGTCGCACCGGGGCGTTTCGAGCGGTGTTCCAGGCACGGAAAGGGCTTGCGCGGCGGTACGCCTTGTGGCAGGGCCCGCACCTTGTTAGCGTGCTGCCTTCGCGGGTGATGCGGGTCGACGCGGGCCGGGCTACACGAAGGACGACGGCCCCCGCCACGCCGGCCGCAGGCGCTCGGGAGCAACGGGGGGATCCGCTGCGCTCCGGGCCCCGTTCGTGCACAGTTGTGGATAACTCTGTGGATGCCTCTATTCTCCGTGTCCACGTCGTGGAAGTTCCCCGGGGACTGACCGCGGAGACGTCACCGAGGGGAGGGGAGCGCGGAGGTGTCCGACCACCAGACCGATCTGGGTCTCGTGTGGGAGCAGGTCGTGCAGGAGCTCGCAGCCAGCACGTTGTCCCCCCAACAGCGCGCTTGGATGCGCGTGACCCGACCCATCGGGCTGCTCGACGGGACCGCGCTGCTCGCCGCGCCGAGCGACTTCGCCAAGGAAGCCATCGAGCGCGCGCTGCGCGAACCGATCACCGCGGCCCTGTCCCGTCGGCTCGGCCGAGCCGTCTCGCTGGCCGTGAAGGTCGACTCGCCCGACCCCGTGACCGCGCCGATCCCGGTGCCCGTGCCCGGACCGCCGCCCGGCGCGGTGGCCGTCAACGGCGGCCTGGCCGTCGAGGTGGAGCCCGAGGGCGACACCGAGGGCGAAGGCGAAGAGGTCGACGAGGAGGGCGAGGCGCTCGCCGCCGTCACCGAGATCTGGCCCACGTTCAGCGGTGGTCACGCCGCGCCGAGCGGCATGCCGTACACCCGGCCGGCCAACCCGGTGGCCTCGCAGACCAGGCTGAACGAGAAGTACAACTTCGACACGTTCGTCATCGGCGCGTCCAACCGCTTCGCGCACGCAGCCGCGGTGGCCGTCGCCGAGGCGCCCGCCCGCGCGTACAACCCGCTGTTCATCTGGGGTGAGTCCGGGCTCGGCAAGACGCACCTGCTGCACGCGGTCGGGCACTACGCGCAGCGGCTGTTCCCCGGCATGCGCGTGCGGTACGTGTCGACCGAGGAGTTCACCAACGACTTCATCAACTCCCTGCGTGACGACCGCAAGGTCGCCTTCCAGCGCCGGTACCGGGACATCGACGTGCTGTTGGTCGACGACATCCAGTTCCTGGAGGGCAAGGAGGGCACGCAGGAGGAGTTCTTCCACACGTTCAACACGCTGCACAACGCGAACAAGCAGATCGTGGTGTCCTCCGACCGGCCGCCCAAGCGGCTGGAGACGTTGGAGGACCGGCTGCGGACGCGGTTCGAGTGGGGCCTGATCACCGACATCCAGCCGCCCGAGCTGGAGACGCGGATCGCCATCCTGCGCAAGAAGGCCGCGCAGGACCGGCTGGCCGCGCCCGCCGAGGTGCTGGAGTTCATCGCGGCCCGGATCGAGCGGAACATCCGCGAGCTCGAGGGCGCGCTCATCCGCGTCACCGCGTTCGCCTCGCTCAACCGGCAGCCGGTCGACGTGCAGCTGGCCGAGATAGTCCTGCGCGACCTGATCCCGGACTCGCACGCCCCGGAGATCACCGCGCCCACGATCATGGCGGTCACCGCGGAGTTCTTCTCCGTGTCCATAGACGACCTGTGCGGCCCCGGCAAGACGAAGGTCCTGGCCCAGGCGCGGCAGATCTCCATGTACCTGTGCCGCGAGCTGACGGACCTGTCGCTGCCGAAGATCGGCCAGACGTTCGGCGGTCGCGACCACACGACGGTCATGCACGCGGACAAGAAGATCCGCAAGGAGATGGCCGAGCGCCGCCGGGTGTACGAGCAGGTGCAGGAGCTGACGTCGCGCATCAAGCAGCGCGCCCGCCACACCCCCTGACCCGCAAACGCTTGCGCCCCACCCCGCCGTCGCACCTGGCCACGAGCGGCCTTGCATCGGCGCTGGGCGCGCCCCTCGACCGACCCCTGAGCCGCACCCCGGACCGAGCCGAGGCCGCCAGACGGGGTCGGTGACCCCGCGTCCGGCGCGCCCGGCGCCACGAAACCCCGGCAGCCGCGCCCGTCAGACCGCACCCGGCTCCCGCCTCCGGCCGCACCGCTCCGGCGGCCCGCATCCGTCCCCGGCATCCGCCGTGCCGGGCCGCCCGCACCCGGCAGCCCGGCACCGCCGCACCCCCACCGCATCCTCGGGGCGTCCCGGCACGGCGCCCCGGTGAACGGTCGGCGGCACGCGGCCGTCGTCCAACCCGGCCTGCGCGGGGTCGTGGTCCGCTCCTCCTCGCACCCGGGTGCCGCCGCGGCACCCGGGTGCGACCCACACCGCACCCGGGTGCGACCCGGATCCGCCGCCGACACCCGGGTGCCGCGCCCGCCGCGGCCCACCGGGAGGCGCCGAGGAGGCCGGAACACCCGGGCGCGGAGGTCGGGACCAACGGGGGTCGTTTCGTGTCACCCGTGTGAGGTACCCCCGCCCCACCGGGGCCGGGTCCAGGCCGTTCCCGGTGCGGCCCAACAGCTCCGTCGCACGTGCCGTCGCTGGTGAACGGCGGGCGAAAAGTTGTCCACAGCCCCGGAGAAGTGCCCCGTCGGGGGAGATTCGGCCCACCATCACCCTGTGCAGCACCCGGGTACAACCCGGCCCACACCCGGGGATCAACCCGGGGACAACTCGGCCTCCCTGTGGACCGAACGGACGAGCCGCGTAGTTCTCCCCGGGTGCGCCGACTTGTCCCCGGGTGACACCCCGTGCCCATCCACACCTCCAAGCGGGCGACACGCTGCGGAAACCGGGGTTGTCCACACAATCCACAGGCCCTACTGCTGTTGCTGTTGTCTTCCCTTGAAGATGAAGAACAAAGAAAAAACAGCCGGCGGTCGAGCCCGGGGACGAGCGCTCGGCAGCGCCTCGCCCCGGGGCAGCCCCGAGGTGACGAGGACCGGGCCGACGCTCTACGGTGGGGAGCCTCCGCGCCGAGGGTCGGAAGATCCGGCGAGGGCCGCGGCTCCCCAACCCCCACCGCAACGCATGCTGTTGTTGGTCATGCCGACTTGAGGAAGGACGCCTCATGAAGATCCGCGTCGAGCGCGACGGCCTGGCCGACGCCGTCGCCTGGGTCGCCCGCAGCCTGCCGTCCAGGCCGCCTGTCGCGGTGCTCGGCGGAATCCTGCTCGACGCCGGGGCGGAGGACGGCTCCGGTGAGGCGCTGACCGTCTCCGGGTTCGACTACGAGGTGTCCGCCCAGTGCGGCGTCCCGGCCACGATCGCCGACGGCGGCAAGGCGCTCGTCAGCGGACGGCTCCTGGCCGACATCACCAAAGCCCTGCCGAACCACCCGGTCGAGATCGCGGTCGACGGCTCCCGGATGACGATCTCGTGCGGCAGCGCCCGGTTCAGCCTGCCGACCATGCCGGTCGAGGACTACCCGCAGCTGCCGTCCATGCCGCAGCTGGCCGGCGAGCTCCCGGGCGAGGTCTTCGGCGAGGCCGTGAACCAGGTCGCCGTCGCGGCGGGCAAGGACGACACGCTCCCGATGCTGACCGGTGTCCGGCTGGAGATCGGCGAGGGCAAGGTGACCCTGGTCGCCACCGACCGCTTCCGGCTCGCCATGCGCGAGTTCCCGTGGGAGCCGAACGAGTCCCTCGGCGAGGTCGCCGTGCTCGTGCCGGCGAAGACCCTGAACGACGCCGCGAAGACGCTGGGCGCGTCCGGCGCGAAGATCGAGCTGTCCCTGGCCGCGAACGACGGCCTGCTCGGCCTGTCCGGCACGAACCGCCGCACGACCACCCGCCTGCTCGATGCCGACTTCCCGAAGTACCGCCAGCTGCTGCCCACCGAGCACTCGGCCGCCGCGATCATCGAGGTCGACGCGCTGGTGCAGGCGATCAAGCGCGTGTCGCTGGTCGCCGAGCGCGGCACGCAGGTCCGGCTGGAGTTCGTGGACAACGGCCTGCGCCTGTCCGCGGGCGGCGACGACGAGGGCAGCGCCGAGGAAGAGCTGCCGGTCGACTACACCGGCGACGCGGTCACCATCGCGTTCAACCCGACCTACCTCCTCGAAGGGCTCCAGGCCGTCCGCACGCCGCGGGCGCACTTGTCCTTCACCACACCCAGTCGCCCCGCACTGCTCAAGCCGGTGGACGAGGATGGGAACGTGGCGCCGGGCTACCTGTACCTGCTGATGCCCGTGCGCCTGCCCGGCTGATCCACCACGCCATCCACAGACGCTAGGGAAGAGGAACGACCGTGCAGCTCGGACTCGTCGGCCTCGGCAAGATGGGCTTCAACATGCGCGAGCGCATCCGCCGCGCGGGGCACGAGGTGGTCGGCTACGACCGCAACCCGGAAGTCACCGACGCCGACTCGCTCGCCGACATGGTGGGCAAGCTCGCCGCACCGCGCGTGGTGTGGGTGATGGTGCCCGCCGGTGACATCACCCGGCAGACGATCGCCGAGCTCGGCGACCTGCTCGAGCCGGGCGACCTGGTGATCGACGGCGGCAACTCCCGCTTCACCGACGACGAGGTCAACGCCAGGGCGTTGGGCGAGAAGGGCGTCGGTTACCTGGACGCCGGCGTGTCCGGTGGCGTGTGGGGCCTGGAGAACGGCTACGGCCTGATGGTCGGCGGCGACGCCGAGCACGTCGAGCGCGCCATGCCGATCTTCGACGCGCTGCGCCCGGAGGGTCCGCGCGAGGAGGGCTTCGCGCACGCGGGCCGCATCGGCGCCGGCCACTTCGCGAAGATGGTCCACAACGGCATCGAGTACGGCCTCATGCAGGCCTACGCCGAGGGCTTCGAGCTGCTGGAGGCCTCCAAGCTGGTGGACGACGTGCCGGCCACGATCAAGGCGTGGCAGCGCGGCACCGTGGTCCGCTCGTGGTTGCTGGACCTGCTGGTCCGCGCGCTGGAGTCGGACCCGGAGCTGGACGACCTGCGCGGTCACGTCGAGGACTCCGGCGAGGGCCGGTGGACCGTCGAGGAGGCGATCAAGCACGCGGTGCCCGCGCCGGTGATCTCCGCCGCGCTGTTCGCCCGGTTCGCGTCCCGGCAGGACGACTCGCCCGCCATGCGCGCGGTCGCGGCGCTGCGCAACCAGTTCGGCGGCCACGCCGTGCAGACCGCGGGTCCTTCGTCCGGTTCCGGCTCGACCCAGAGCTGACGAGTTGTACGTCCGGCACCTGCAAGTCACCGACTTCAGGTCGTGGGAGCACGCGGACCTGGTGTTCGAGCCGGGGGTGAGCGTGCTGGTGGGGCGCAACGGCCAGGGCAAGACGAACCTGGTCGAGGCGCTGGGGTACGTGGCCACCCTCGGCTCGCACCGGGTGGCCACGGACGCGCCGCTGATCCGGCACGGCGCCTCGCGGGCGGTGGTCCGCGCGGCGGTGGTCAACGAGGGGCGCGAGCTGCTGGTCGAGCTGGAGATCACGCCGGGCAAGGCGAACCGGGCGCGGGTCAACCGCGGCCCGGTGCCGCGCCCGCGCGACGTGCTCGGCATCCTGCGGACGGTGCTGTTCGCGCCGGAGGACCTGGCGCTGGTGCGCGGCGACCCCGGCGAACGCCGGCGGTTCCTCGACGAACTGCTGACCACGCGCGCGCCGCGGTACGCCGGGGTGCGCAGCGACTACGAACGCGTGCTCAAGCAGCGTGGCGCGTTGCTCAAGACCGTGCGCGCGGCGCGCAACGCCGACATCAGCACGCTCGACGTGTGGGACGGGCACCTGGCCCGGCACGGCGCCGAGCTGCTGGCCGCGCGGCTGGACCTGGTCGCGGACATCGCGCCGCACGTGGCCGCGGCGTACGCGGAGGTGGCGCCGGAGTCCCGGCCCGCGCGGATCGCGTACCGGTCGAGCCTCGGCGAGGCGTTCCCCGAGTCGGACGACCGGGACGTGCTGGAGGACGCGCTGCTCGCCGAGCTGCACCGGGTGCGCCCGCAGGAGGTCGAGCGGGGCGTGTGCCTGGTCGGGCCGCACCGCGACGACCTCGACCTGGCGCTCGGCGACCTGCCCGCGAAGGGCTACGCCAGTCACGGTGAGTCATGGTCCTTCGCCTTGGCCCTGCGTCTCGGCGGGTACGAGTTGCTGCGTGTCGAGGGGGCCGAACCGGTCCTCGTGCTGGACGATGTGTTCGCCGAACTGGACCGCGGCAGGCGTCGCCAGTTGGCGAAGGTGGCCGCCGGCGCGGAGCAGGTGCTGATCACGGCGGCGGTCGCGGAGGACGTGCCCGAGGAGCTGGACGGGCTGCGGTTCGACGTTCGCCACGGGGAGGTGCGCCGTGTCTGACGAGTTGCCCCGAACGGGTGTGACCCGACACACATCTGGGGACAACCCTGTGGATGGTGTGGATAACTCGCCTCGTGAACCGGACATATCCACAGCCGGTAGTACACAAGAGGGTGGATTGCGGGGTCCGGACCTCGCCCGAGCCGCCCTGGAAGCGGCCCGCGCGTCCGCCAAGGAGCGCGGGGTGCGGGGCGTGCGCAAGGGTGGGGCGGGCGCGACGAGCCGTCGTCGGCGTCGCCGCTGGTCCGGGCCCGGCCCCGACGACCGCGACCCGCAACCGCTCGGCAGGCTCGCGTCGAGGATCGCCGCCGACCGCGGTTGGGTCGAGCGGCTGTCGGGTGGTCAGGTGTTCGCCCGGTGGCCGAAACTGGTCGGTGAGGACGTGGCCGAGCACGCGCAGCCGGTGGCGCTCAGTGACGGCGAACTGACCGTCCAGGCCGACTCGACGGCGTGGGCCACGCAGCTGCGGCTGCTGCAGCGCGACCTGCTCAAGCGGATCGCGGCGGGCGTCGGCCACGGCGTCGTGCAGAAGTTGAAGGTCCAGGGTCCGGCGGCGCCCAGTTGGCGTTACGGCCCCAGGCACGCTCCGGGCCGCGGACCACGTGACACCTACGGGTGACGAGCGCCAGGGCCGCAGCGGCGATTCTGTGGCGCGGTGAGCGCTCACCAGTCGATTTTGACCCCGTGACCAGCGGTCCGTACCCATCTTCGTTCACTTCGGGCCGCCTGTGAGCAAACCAGGGGTGTCCTAAGTGGGTTCCTGTCGGTATGCCCCGGTAGAATCGTGGGGTAGCGCAACCCAGCGTCGCCCGGCGACGGTCCCAGTCGCGTGAAGTCCGAGGAGACACCAGGCCCGTGGCAGCCAAGAAGAATGAGTACAACGCGTCCTCGATCACCGTCCTGGAGGGCCTGGAAGCGGTCCGCAAGCGGCCAGGCATGTACATCGGTTCCACCGGCGAGCGCGGTCTGCACCACCTGATCCAGGAGGTCGTGGACAACTCGGTCGACGAGGCCATGGCCGGCTACGCGACGGTCGTGGACGTGACGCTGCTGGCCAACGGGGGCGTCCGGGTCATCGACGACGGCCGCGGCATCCCCGTCGGCATGCACCCGGTCGAGAAGCGGCCCACGCTGGAAGTGGTGCTGACCAAGCTGCACGCGGGCGGCAAGTTCGACAGCGACTCCTACGCGGTGTCCGGCGGTCTGCACGGCGTCGGCATCTCCGTGGTGAACGCCCTGTCGACCGCCGTCGACGTCGAGGTCAAGGCCGAGGGTTTCACGTGGAACCAGCGGTTCGAGAACACCAAGCCCGCGCACGAGCTGACCAGGGGCGAGCCGACCGACGAGACCGGCACGGCCATCACGTTCTGGGCCGACCCGACGATCTTCGAGACCACCGACTACAACATCGAGACGATCTCCCGCCGCCTGCAGGAGATGGCGTTCCTCAACAAGGGCCTCACGATCATCCTGCGCGACGAGCGCGTGCAGGCGAGCGACGAGGAGGCCGACGCCGAGGGCCACGTGGCGGCCGTGCGCGAGCGCACGTTCCACTACCCCGGCGGCCTGGAGGACTTCGTCCGCCACATCAACCACACCCGCGAGGCCGTGCACCAGAAGGTCGTCTCGTTCGAGGCGAAGGGCGAGGACCTCGAGGTCGAGGTGGCGATGCAGTGGAACACCGGCTACACGCCGTCGGTGTACACGTTCGCCAACACGATCAACACGCACGAGGGCGGCACGCACGAGGAGGGCTTCCGCGCCGCGCTGACCCGCGTGGTCAACGAGTACGCGCGCGAGAAGAAGCTGCTCAAGGAGAAGGACTCCAACCTCACCGGCGACGACATCCGCGAGGGCCTGGCCGCGATCATCTCGGTCAAGCTCAAGGAGCCGCAGTTCGAGGGCCAGACCAAGACCAAGCTGGGCAACAGCGAGGCCAAGTCCTTCGTGCAGAAGTCCACCAACGAGCACCTGGCCGACTGGTTCGAGCGCCACCCCAACGAGGCCAGGGCGATCGTCACCAAGTCGGTGTCCTCGGCGCAGGCCCGCATCGCCGCCCGCAAGGCCCGCGAGCTCGTCCGCCGCAAGGGCGCCCTCGACATCGGCGGCCTGCCCGGCAAGCTCAAGGACTGCCGCTCCACCAACCCGGAGGACTGCGAGATCTACGTCGTGGAGGGCGACTCCGCGGGCGGCTCGGCCAAGGAGGGCCGGGACTCCATGTTCCAGGCGATCCTGCCGATCCGGGGCAAGATCATCAACGTGGAGAAGGCGCGCATCGACCGCGTGCTGAAGAACAACGAGGTCCAGGCCCTGATCACGGCGTTCGGCACGGGCATCCACGAGGACTTCGACATCGCGAAGCTGCGCTACCACAAGATCGTGCTGATGGCCGACGCCGACGTGGACGGCCAGCACATCCGGACGCTGCTGCTGACCCTGCTGTTCCGCTTCATGCGCCCGCTGATCGAGCACGGCCACGTGTACCTGGCGAACCCGCCGCTCTACAAGATCAAGTGGCAGCGCGCCGAGCCGGAGTACGCCTACTCCGACCGCGAGCGGGACGGCATCATCAAGGCCGGTCTCGCCGCGGGCAAGAAGATCGGCAAGGACGACAACATCCAGCGCTACAAGGGCCTCGGCGAGATGAACTCCTCCGAGCTGTGGGAGACGACGATGGACCCGGCCAACCGGGTGCTGACGCAGGTGACCATGGACGACGCCGCGACGGCCGACGAGCTGTTCAGCGTGCTGATGGGCGAGGACGTGGAGGCCCGCCGCGCGTTCATCACCCGCAACGCCAAGGGCGTCCGGTTCCTCGACGTCTGACCCCTGTCGTTCCCGAACCCGCAGGCGTGCCCTCTAAGGAAGTAGAACTGTGAGCGAGACGACGCTGCCCCCGGCTGGTGGAGACCGCACCGAGCCGCGCGACATCCAGCAGGAGATGCAGAACTCGTACATCGACTACGCGATGAGCGTGATCGTGGGACGAGCGCTGCCCGACGTGCGCGACGGCCTGAAGCCCGTGCACGTCCGCGTGCTGTACTCGATGTTCGACTCGGGCTTCCGCCCGGACCGCAGCTACAACAAGTGCGCCCGCGTGGTGGGCGACGTGATGGGCAACTACCACCCCCACGGCGACTCGGCCATCTACGACGCACTGGTCCGCCTCGCCCAGCCGTGGTCGCAGCGCTACCCGCTGATCGACGGCCAGGGCAACTTCGGCTCCCCGGGCAACGATCCGGCAGCCGCGATGAGGTACACCGAGTGCCGGCTCACGCCGTTGGCCATGCAGATGCTGGCCGACATCGAGGAAGACACGGTCGACTTCCGCGACAACTACGACGGTCGCATCCAGGAGCCGACGGTCCTGCCCTCGCGCGTGCCGAACCTGCTGATCAACGGCAGCTCGGGCATCGCGGTCGGCATGGCGACCAACATCCCGCCGCACAACCTGCGCGAGGTCGCCGACGGCGTGGTCTGGGCGCTGGACAACTGGGACGCGTCCGAGGAGGAGACGCTGGAGGCGATGATCCAGCGGATCAAGGGGCCCGACTTCCCGACCTACGGCCAGATCCTCGGCACTGCCGGCATCGAGGACGCGTACCGCACCGGCCGCGGCTCGGTGAAGATGCGCGCGGTCGTGGAGATCGACGAGGACGCCAAGGGCCGCACGATCCTGGTGGTCACCGAGCTGCCCTACCAGGTGAACCCGGACAACCTGGTGGAGAACATCGCCACCCTGGTCCGCGACCAGAAGCTGACCGGCATCGCGAACATCGCCGACGAGTCCAACCGCCGCTCGGGCATGCGGATCGTGGTCACGCTCAAGCGCGACGCGGTCGCCAAGGTCGTGCTGAACAACCTCTACAAGCACACCCAGCTGCAGTACTCCTTCGGTGTGAACATGCTGTCGCTGGTCGACGGCGTGCCGCGCACGTTGCGCCTGGACCAGATGATCCGGCACTACGTGAAGCACCAGATCGAGGTCATCGTCCGGCGCACGCGCTTCCGCCTGCGCAAGGCCGAGGAACGCGCCCACGTGCTGCGCGGCCTGGTCAAGGCGCTCGACCAGCTCGACGCGGTGATCGCGCTGATCCGCCGGTCGGACACGCCCGAGGTGGCGCGCACCGGCTTGATGGAGCTGCTCGACGTAGACGAGATCCAGGCCAACGCGATCCTGGAGATGCAGCTGCGCCGGTTGGCCGCCCTGGAGCGGCAGAAGATCGTCGACCAGTTGGCCGAGATCGAGCTGGAGATCGCCGACTACAAGGACATCCTCGACAAGCCGGAGCGGCAGCGCGCGATCGTGCGCGAGGAGCTGCTGGCGATCGTGGACAAGCACGGTGACGACCGGCGCACCAAGATCGTGCCGTTCGACGGCGACGTGTCGATGGAAGACCTGATCGCGGTCGAGGACGTCGTCGTCACCATCACCCGGACGGGTTACGCGAAGCGCACGAAGACCGACCTGTACCGCTCGCAGAAGCGCGGCGGCAAGGGCGTGCAGGGCGCCCAGCTCAAGCAGGACGACATCGTGCAGCACTTCTTCGTGTGCTCCACGCACGACTGGATCCTGTTCTTCACGAACAAGGGCCGGGTGTACCGGGCGAAGGCCTACGAGCTGCCCGAGGCCAACCGCAACGCGCGCGGCCAGCACGTGGCGAACCTCCTGGCGTTCCAGCCGGAGGAGGAGATCGCCCAGGTCATCCAGATCAAGAACTACGAGGTCGCGCCGTACCTGGTGCTCGCCACCAAGAAGGGCCTGGTCAAGAAGTCGAAGCTGTCCGACTTCGACTCCAACCGGTCCGGTGGCCTGATCGGCATCAACCTGCGTGACGACGACGAGCTGGTCGGCGCGGTGCTGTGCTCGGCGTCCGACGACCTCCAGCTGATCTCGGCCGACGGCCAGTCCATTCGGTTCCACGCGAGCGACGAGGCGCTGCGCCCGATGGGGCGGGCGACCTCGGGCGTGCTGGGCATGCGCTTCAACAGCGGGGACGAGCTGCTGTCGATGGGCGTCGTCCAAGAGGGCCTGTTTGTTTTGGTGGCGACCGATGGTGGGTACGCCAAGCGCACGCCGATCGAGGACTACCCCGTCCAGGGTCGCGGTGGCAAGGGTGTGCTCACCATCCAGCACGACCGCAGGCGTGGCAGGCTGGTCGGCGCGCTCATCGTCGACGTCGACGACGAGCTGTACGCGATCACCTCTTCGGGCGGGGTCATCCGGACCAGCGCCAAGGAGGTGCGCAAGGCAGGGCGGCAGACGAAGGGCGTCCGGTTGATGAACCTCGGCGAAGGGACCACCCTGATCGCGGTGGCGCGCAACGCCGACGAGCCCGCGGACGTCACCAGTGGTGACAGCGGTGTCGACGTCGACTCCGCCGAGGCGGGTCCGACGGTCGACCCGACCGAGGCGGGTCCGGTCGTCGACTCCGCCGAGGGTGACCAGGCTGAGCCTGCCAACTAGCGCGAACGAGAGGTTGAGGACTGCTCGTGACTCCACCCGAGAAGCCAGAGGACAAGACCGCGGTGATCACCCGGCCTGGCGCCGAGCCGACGCCGGCGGCCGGCGATGAGCCCACCGGCGCCGAGAAGCCTGCGGTCGACGCCTCGGGGGCGTCCGAGCAGGCCGCGACGCCCGCGGCCGACGCGACGACGGCCGACGGCAAGACCGAGAAGGTCGAGCGGCCGGCCGCCGAGAACGACAGCCACCAGGCCGCGGCGCCCCCGCCGTGGCAGCGCGTGACGAGCGACACGCAGTACGCCGAGGCGCAGCAGGTCGGTCCGGCCGACCTGATGTCCGCGCCGGAGCACCCGCCGGCCGAGGGTGCGCAGCCGGCGTACCCGGCCAGCGACCCGGACACGGTGGCGGTGGCCCGTCCCGTGGTGCCGGGCGCGCAGGCTGCGGCGGGTTCGGCCCGCACGCAGGTGAACCTGGGCGCGGCGAACGGTCGTCCCGCCGCCGCGCCGTCGGCCCGCCGTCCCGGGCGCGGGCCGCGTCGGGCGAGCCTGCAGGTGAAGCGGGTCGACCCGTGGTCGGTGCTCAAGCTCGCCCTGGTGCTGAGCGTGGCGCTGTTCTTCGTGTGGCTCGTGGCGGTCGGCGTGCTGTACGGCGTGCTGAACGGCATGGGCGTGTGGGACAAGATCAACAACACCGCCAGCGACCTGCTGCAGGGCAACGAGACCGGCAGCGACCCGCTGATCAGCGCCGGTCGCGTGTTCGGCGTGGCGGCGATCGTGGGCGCGGTGAACATCGTGCTGTTCACCGCCCTGGCGACCGTCGGCTCGTTCGTCTACAACGTCTCGGCCGATCTCGCCGGGGGCCTGGAAGTGACCTTGTCCGAGCGGGAGTGATCTACGACCAGCCGATTTGGGGCGGCGACGGGAGGTGCTGTAGTCTTGCCGTCGTTGCCCCGAGGGCCTATAGCTCAGACGGTTAGAGCGCTTCGCTGATAACGAAGAGGTCGGAGGTTCGAGTCCTCCTAGGCCCACCGGAAGTTCACAGGTGTTGCAGAGGGGAATCGCCGTGAAGAAGATCATCGCACTTGTCGCTGTCGCTGGTGCGGTTCTGTTCTTCGTCAAGCGCAGCCGCTCGGCCAAGGCCGACGCGGACCTGTGGCGCGAGGCCACCGCCCCCACCGACTGACCCGCGAGGGCGGTCAGTCTGCCGCCCCGTGAGGGGACGTAGCTCAATTGGCAGAGCACCGCCTTTGCAAGGCGGGGGTTAGGGGTTCGATTCCCCTCGTCTCCACTCGCTCTGAGCGAGGTGTGTCGACGGATAGCGTCGACTGCCTCGCTCGTCGTGTTTGTGGGGGTGCGGACCCCCACACCCCGCCCGGGAGGCTTCGCCCCCGGACCTCTTCCGGGCTGCGGTCCCGGACCCCGCGAAGATCGCTCGGCACACCGGTTTCCTGTGAGTGGTAAAAGTCCGGTTTGCCGGGGTTGAGTTCAGGGGCGCGAAAGTTTCGCGTTTGGTGTTTACTGGGGTGTAACCGCCGGGTCATCCCCTGCGTGAGGCAAGTCGTCCGACGGGTGGTCCGGCGGTGGTTTTCGCGGTAAGCCGACAAGTGAGGGCCCGCACCCAATGCCGCTGGGTGCGGGCCCTCGTCTTGGCCGCTGCTATGCGTTGACGAGCGCCTGTTCCCGCTTCCGTGCGGAGATCACCTTGTCCACGGCCCAAGCGCCGGGACCGGTGAACGCCAACAGCAGGAACACCCACGCGTACACCGCGGCCAGCTCGCCCTTGTTCTGGATGGGCAGGAGCCCGGCGGACTGGTGGACGACGAAGTACGCGTAGGCCATCGCACCGGATGAGATCAGCGCGGCGATCCGGGTGCCGAGGCCGATGACGATCAACGCGCCACCGACGAACTCGATCAGTCCGGCCGGGCCGGACGGCCAGTCGGTGATCGACACAGCACCCTTGGAGCCCAGCACGCCGAACAACTTCTGCGCGCCGTGGCACATGAACAGCACACCGACGACAATCCGGAACACAGCGATGGCGTGGTCTCGACCGCGGTCAAAGATGTTCATCTTGACTGAGTCCTCACATTGCAGGGGCGGCCGGCAGGGTAAGGACACCGTAATGTGGATTACCTTGTGTGCCTAGGTGGTCACGTGTCGATTCGCTGTCCGGCATCTGATTGACTGGCTGCCCTATGAACCGAGTGCTGCTCACCGCCCTGCCGTCCCTGCTGGTCCTCGGCGCGCTGACCGCCTGCGCGACCGCCGACCCGACCCCGGTTCCCGCCGCCGGGACGACCACCAGCGCAGTGGCGAAGACGACGACCACGCCCGCCGGGCCGCCGCCCGCGCCGGAGCCCGCGACCGAGGGCCAGTGCCCCTACCTGGCCTCTTCGGTCGTGCAGGAGGCGAACGGGCAGCTGGTGCGGAAGGTTCGGCTGTCCGCAGGCCAACCCGACCCGGCCTGCTTCTTCTACGCCAACGCCACGGACGTGCAGTTGTCCGTCTGGGTGTTCCGGGGTGAGCCGGAGACGGCGAAGGCGGTGGTCGACCGGGCCGCGCCGGTCGCCGACTCGAGCCCGGCGACGGTTCCCGCCGGGTGGAACGGCGGCTCGCTGACCACCGCGACGGGCGCGGTGTACGCCGTGGCCAAGGGTGGCAACGCGGTGGTCGTGACCAGCAACCAGAAGCAGACGATCAAGACCCGCCGGATCGCCGAGACCGTGGTCGGCAACCTCGGGCTGTGAGCGGGCACGCCTTCGCGCCCGCCCCCTTGAGGGGCGGGCGCGAAGGCCTTCTTCTTCCGGTCAGCTGCGGCTGTGCTGGTCGGAGACCTGGCCGTTGCGGGCCGCGTGCGGGCGGACGGACTCGGCGGCGCCGGCCGTGGTGGGCTCGGACGTGATCTCCACGTCGTCCTCCTCCAGGTGCACCTCCTGCGGCCGCTTGGTCAGCGCGACGTACCCCGCGACCGCGGCGGCGGCGAACACGCCGAGCACCCACGGCCAGCGGCGGCGCTTGGGGTGCCTGGCCGCGGCCATCTCCTTGCGCGCCTGCTTCGCGGCCTTGCGCACGTCCTTCGCGCGCACCTTGGCCTCCTTGCGCGCCCGCTCGGCGGCCTTCACGACGTCCTTGCGGACGCCTTTGGCCCTCTTCGCGAGCTGCTTGCGACCGCGCCTGGTGGACTTCTCGTACTCCTCGGCCTTCTCCACCAGCGCACCCGCCTTGTCGGCGACGACACCGCGGACGTAGTCCTTGGTCACACCGCGCTCGGCGAGCTTGCCCTCGGCGCGCTCCGCGAGTTGAACAGCCGCGTCCGCACCGACGTGACCAGCGCGGACGGCGCTGCGGCGAACAGCCCGCACCGCCTTGCCGACCGACTCCCCGGCCCGGGTCATGGCGTCTACCTCATCCATATCGCGCTCCAGAAGCTGTCGGTCAGTCACGTTCCAGGCAATACCCATCGTGCCCCTTTCCCAACCACCTCGCCCCTTGATGGCACGATGGGTGGTGTGGCAGACAGCAACGAATCGTTCGTGGGGACCAAGCTGACGGCGACCCTGCACACCTCGCAGGGCGACATCCGCGTCAACCTCTTCCCCGACCAAGCCCCCAAGACGGTGGCCAACTTCGTCGGCCTGGCCGAGGGCACGAAGAGCTACTCCGACCCCAACGCGAAGGGCGAGACGTCCGGCCCGTTCTACGACGGGTCGATCTTCCACCGGGTGATCGCGGGCTTCATGCTCCAGGGCGGTGACCCCACGGGCACCGGACGCGGCGGCCCCGGCTACAAGTTCGCCGACGAGTTCCACCCGGAGCTGCAGTTCAACAGGCCCTACCTGCTGGCGATGGCCAACGCCGGGCCCAACAGCAACGGCTCGCAGTTCTTCATCACGGTCGCGCCGACCACCTGGCTGAACTTCAAGCACACGATCTTCGGCGAGGTCGCCGACCAGGACTCGCGCAACGTGGTGGACGCGATCGGCGCCGCACCCACCGGCGCCGGCGACCGCCCGGTCACCGACGTGGTGATCCAGAAGGTCTCGGTGGAGCGGGCCTGAGTGGCCGACTCGCCGATCTCCCCGCCGCCCGGTGAGCCGATCGGGGCGCGACCAGACCTGCCGGTCTGCGTGCGCCACCCCGACCGGGCCACCGGGCTGCGGTGCGTCCGCTGCGACCGGCCGGCGTGCCCGGAGTGCCTCCGCGAGGCGTCCGTCGGCCACCAGTGCGTCGACTGCGTGAACGAGGGCCGGGCCACGGTGCGCCGGCCGCGCACGTTCGTCGGCGCGGAGTACTCCCGGCGCATGGTGGTCACACCGGTGCTGATCGCGGTGAACGTGCTGCTCTTCGCGATCACGGCGGCCCAGGCGGGCAGCGTGGCGACCAACCAGCGGTCGGCGCTGTTCCTCGACTTCGTGATGTACACGCCGTCGGTCGCCTTGGACGGCGAGTGGTGGCGGCTGGTGACGTCGGGGTTCCTGCACTTCGGGCCCCTGCACCTGGCGTTGAACATGATCGCGCTGTACGTGCTCGGCCGTGACCTGGAACCCGTGTTCGGCAAGCTGCGGTTCTCCGCGGTGTACGGGGTGTCGCTGCTCGGCGGCGGGCTCGCGGTGTACCTGTTCGGCGGGGTCGACACGGTGGTGGCCGGTGCGTCCGGCGCGGTGTACGGCCTGATGGGCGCGATGCTGGTGGCCGTGCTGCGGCTCAAGCTCAACCCCGGCCCGGCGCTCGGCGTGATCGGCTTGAACGTCGTGCTCAGCTTCACCCTGCCGGGCATCTCCCTGCTCGGGCACATCGGCGGCCTGGTGATCGGCGCGGCGCTGACCGCCGGGCTGGTCTACGCGCCGGCCGCGAAGCGGAACAACTGGCAGCTGGCGGCGGTGGTCGCCGCGGTCGTGCTGCTGGCGGTGCTGGCGGTCGTGCGGACCGGGCAGCTGGTCTGACGGTGCGGCTGACCGTCCTGGGCGGCGTCGGCGCGTGGCCGACGGCCGCCCAGCCGTGCAGCGGTTACCTGGTGGAGCACGACGGGTTCACGCTCCTGGTGGACCCGGGTTACGCGACGTTCCCGGCGTTGCAGGCGCAGCTGCCCGCGGCGGCGGTGGACGCCGTGCTGGTCAGCCACGGGCACCCCGACCACTGCGCCGACCTCAACCCGTTGCTTCGGGCCCGCGCGCTCGGGCCTTCGGCTCCGGTGCTGCCGGTCCACGCGCCGGAGGGTGCGCTGGACCGCGTGCTGGCACTGGACCAGGTGCCCTTGGGACACGCGTGCTCGGTGCACGTGGTCGAGCGGTCGTTCGAGGTGGGGCCGTTCCGGGTGGACACGTGGGACCTGCCGCACTTCGTGCCGAACGCGGGTCTGCGGCTCACGGCCGGTGGCCGGGTGATCGCCTACACGGGTGACACCGGGCCGAGCCCGGCGCTGGTCGACCTCGCGCGGGACGCGGACGTGTTCGTGGCCGAGGCGACGTTCGCCCGGCACGTGCGGCCGGCGGACAACGCGCCGTACCTGTCGACGGCCGAGCAGGCGGGCGCGAACGCGCGCCGGGCCGGTGTCGGCAGGCTCGTGCTGGCGCACCTGTGGCCGGGCGTCGACCCGGCGGAGCACCTGGAAGCGGCCGGTCACGCCGCCGACGTCGCCGTGCCGGGTCTGGTCGTCGACCTCTGACAGCTCGTCACGGGCGCAGGGCGTGCAGGACGTCCGCCACGTCGCGCGGGTCCGTGCCGAGGTCCAGCGGGGTGAAGACGTACAGCCGCTCGTCCTCGCCGCGGTGCCAGTCCAGCTCCAGCGTGGCCGTCTCGCGGCCGAGCCTGCGGGTGCGGGCCAGGCGCACCTTCACCTCGTGCCACGGCAGCTGCCGCGCGCCGCTCAGGGTGCGCACGGTGAGGCCTGAGTCGTCCACCAGCAGCCTGGGGCGCACCAGGGTGCCGTAAGCGCCCAGCGCGAGCTGGACGAGCGTGGCGAGGCCCAGGAAGACCCGGCTCACCGGGTCCGAGCTGAGAATCGTGACCAGCAGGAACACGGCGGCCAGGCCCCAGGCGAGGCCGACGAGGCCGGGCTGGGGCGACCAGGTGCGCGGTGGGTTCACGCTTCCGAGTCTGCCGCACTTGTGGACAACTGGGGCCTCCGACCGGGGCTTGTGCAAATTGGCGCAAAGTTGTCCACAGGAGTTGTCCCCATTGGGGATGACTTACAGCTGTGTGCTTCGGTGACCGTCAGGTGAACCGGGTGAACGACGGGGTAACGCGGAACGGCCCGGACGTGGAGCACGTCCGGGCCGTCAGCCACTTGGCGTAGCGCGTGGTCAGCGCCATTTCATGGTCATCAGCAAGCCGACGATCATCAGGGCGAATCCGATGCCGAAGTTCCAGGACCCGAGTTCCATCATCACCGGGACCTTCTCGCCCGCGATGTAGTTGACCACCAGCCACGCCAGCCCCAACAGCATCATGCCGAGCATCACGGCGACGTAGACGGGGTGCGACGGCCCCGCTGCCTTGACCTTCACCGGGGTGCGGCGATCGGCAGGCGCCGTGTAGACGGCCTTCTTGCGGACCTTGGACTTGGGCATGCTGTCCTCGCCTGACGGGTGGATAGGCCTCCAGTGGCGCGAGTTCACGTCCACTGCTGGATGAACACGTTAACGTAACCGAGCAGGTCCCTGAAGCACCGTGTAGTCCTGGAACGTTCGGCTTGGGAGGTTTTCCGGTGAGCTACGACCCGCCCCCGCCGCAAGGCGGCCCGCCGGGCCGACCGCCACGACCCAGGCCACAGCCGCCCCACGCCACCGGCGAACCGCCGCTCCCCGGCCACCGCCCGCCCACGCCGCCAGGCGGTTTCAGCAGGCCATCGACCCCTCCCGGTGGTTTCGACCGCCCGGCAGGCCCGAACCGGCCCCTCACCCCTCCCGGTGGATTCGACCGCCCGCCGACGCCACCGGGCGGGTTCGACCGGTCGGGAGGACACTCCGGTGACCTCGACCGGCCGGCGACGCCGGCCGGAGGTTTCAGCCGTCCGGGGGAGTCCTACCCGCCCAGCACCGAGCCGCCCCCGACCGGTCGCCGGGCGCGTCGGGACGAGGCGCCGTCGTCCGAGCCGCCCTACGCCGAGCCGTACGCCGCCGAGCCGCCGCCCACCGGCCGCCGAGCCCGCCGCGACGACGTTCCTCCGCCGGTCGAGCCGCCGCCCACCGGCCGTCGGGCGCGTCGGGACGGGGTACCGCCGGTCGACCCCCCGGTCGCCCGTCGCGCGCGCCGTGACGACGTGCCGCCGGTCGAGCTGCCGCCGGCCGAGCCGCCTGTCGCGCGCCGTGCGCTCCGGGGTGACGTCGCGCCGCCGGTGGAGCCCTACGCCGAGCCACCCGCCGTCCGCCGTGCCCGCCGGGACGACGTCCCGAACCCGGCCGGACCGCCGGCCACCGGTCGCCGCGCGCGCCGTGACGAGATGGGCCCGCGCGTCGAGCCCACCGGAGTCGAACCGCCCGCCGGCCGCCGCGCCCGCCGCGACGACGTGCCGCCCGTGCCGACGCACGCCGAGGAGACCACGTACGTCGAGCCGGTCCGAGCCGACCCGCCGCCCGACGGCCGCCGCGCCCTGCGCGACGAAGCGCCCGCGGGCCGTCGCCGTCCGACCGACGACCCGTCCATCCGGCCCGCGCCCTCCGAGGTGGCCGCCCGGCTCGGCGGGGCCGCGCCACCGCCCGGCGCGGCGCGTCCCCGGCCCGCGCCGCCGGAAGCCGACGCCACCCGCTACACGAACGCGTTCTCCGGCAGCCTGCCGCCGCCCCCCGGCGCCCGCCCGGCGGCCCCGCCGCGCCGCCCTCGCCCCGTCGACCCGCCCACCGAGGTCATCGCACCCGTGGACGACTACGAGGACGAGTACGAGGACTACGAAGACGAGTACTACGAGGACGACGACTACTACGACGACGAGGACGACCAGCCGGGCCCGCCGCCCGACAGCACGGCGCGCAAGGCGGTCCGCACCGTCGGCGAGCTGCTGATCACGGCCGGCCTGGTCATCCTGCTGTTCGTGGTCTACGAGGTGTACGTCACCGACCTCATCTCGGCCGGCAAGCAGGACGACGCCACCCAGGCGCTGGACGACCAGTGGAACGCGAACACGGTCGAGTCCGACCAGCAGCGCCAGGCCCAGTACGAGCTGCTGGACGGCCAGGCGTTCGCCAAGATGTACATCCCGGTGTTCGGCCCGGACTACAAGTTCTCCATCGTCGAGGGCACCACCGACAAGGACTTGGAGATCGGACCCGGCCACTACAAGGGCACCGCGCTGCCGGGCGACCCGGGCAACTTCTCCGTCGCGGGCCACCGGGTGGGCAAGGGCGCGCCCTTCAACGACCTCGACCTGCTCAACTCGTGCGACGCGATCGTGGTCGAGACGCAGACCCAGTGGTTCGTCTACCGGGTGATGCCGAAGTCCGGCGAGGTGGCGGACTGGGCGGCGCGGCAGTCCGACCCGAAGTGCGCCAAGGTCTCGCCGCTGGGCGCGCCGTACGACAAGGCGGTCGGCCAGGCGATCGTGCTGCCCACCCAGGGCGAGGTGATCAACCCCGTGCCCTACTTCGAGGGCGAGGTGCCCGCGGCGCAGCAGGCGGCGCTGATGACGCTGACCACCTGCCACCCGCGGTTCTCCGACAAGCAGCGGCTCATCGTGCACTCGGTGCTGACGATGAGCTACCCGAAGGCGCCCGGTTTCGTGCCCGAAGAGATGAAGGAGCAGTGATGTACGGGTGGATCTGGCGGCACCTCCCCGGCCCGCTGCCCGTGCGCGTCCTCGAAGCGCTGGTGCTCGTGGCAGGGGTGGTGGCGCTGCTGATGTTCGTGGTGTTCCCGTGGGCGGAGCCGAAGCTGCCGTTCAACAACGTGACGACGCCCCAGTAGCCCTATGACCGGCAGATGTCGGTCATCTCCGCCCGGTCGACGACCTTCACCCGGTCCCGGCCGCGCGCGGCGCCGAGGGCGAGTTCGTGCGCGTCGAGCTTGCGCCACCCGTCCACGGTGGTGAACGGCACGGCGCGCTGCTCCAGGAACCGGACCACGGCGTCGGGCGCGCGGCTCGGCGCGACCGGCAGCAGCGGCGCGTCCGCGAGCAGGCTGGTGACGGTCTCCAGCGCGTCGCCCTTGGTGTGGCCGATGAGCCCGACCGGGCCGCGCTTGATCCAGCCGGTGACGTAGACCCCGGTCATCGCCTGCTCGTCCAGGTCGAGCACCCGGCCGGCCTGGTGCGGCACGGTGCCGGAGGCGTGGTCGAACGGCAGGTCGACCAGGTGCGTGGACAGGTAGCCGACGGCCCGGTACACCGCCTGCACCGGCCAGTCGGTGAACTCGCCCGTGCCGCGCACGCCGCCGTCGCCGGTCAGCTCCATCCGCTCGGTGCGCAGGCCGGTGACCGACGACGACCCCAGCACCTCGACGGGCGCTTCGAGGAAGTGCAGGTGCAGCCGGCGGGGACGCGAGCCGACGTCGCGGATCGCCCACTCCTGCAGCGTCTTGACCACCATCTCGACCTGCTTGTTCGACCGGATCGACGCCATGCTCGCCGCGTCGAAGTCGATGCCCTCCGGGTGCACGATCACCTCGACGTTGGGCGAGTGGTCGAGCTCGCGCAGCTCCAGCGGGGTGAACTTGGCCTGCGCCGGTCCACGCCGGCCGAACACGTGCACGTCGGTGACGGGGCTGGCCCGCAGACCCTCGTGCACGTTGTCGGGGATGTCGGTGCTCAGCAGCTCGTCGGCGGTCTTGGCCAGCACGCGGGCGACGTCGAGCGCGACGTTGCCGACGCCGAGGACGGCGACCTCGCGCGCCCGCAGCGGCCACGTGCGCGGCACGTCGGGGTGGCCGTCGTACCAGGACACGAACTCGGCCGCGCCGTAGGAGCCGTCCAGGTCGATGCCGGGGATGTCGAGCGGGCGGTCCTTCTCGGCGCCGGTGGAGAAGACCACCGCGTCGTAGAAGTGCCTGAGGTCGTCGAGCTTGAGGTCGACGCCGTACTCGACGTTGCCGAAGAACCTGATCCCCGGCCGGTCCAGCACGCGCTGCAGGGCGTTGACGATGCCCTTGATGCGCGGGTGGTCCGGTGCGACGCCGTACCTGATCAAGCCGTACGGGGCGGGCATCCGCTCGAAGAGGTCGATGGCCACTTCGGCGCCCGACTCGGCCGCGGACTTGGTCAGGATGTCGGCGGCGTAGATGCCGGCGGGGCCGGCGCCGACGACGGCGACGCGCAGGGAACGGGTCATACCACTAGGTTAGGTGAGCCTAAGCTCACTTCTGGCGAGAGGTTCGTCACGGCTACGCTGGCACCATGCGCGTGCTCGTGGTCGACAACTACGACAGCTTCGTCTACAACCTCGTCCAGTACCTGGCCCAGCTCGGGGTCGAGTGCGTGGTCCGGCGCAACGACGCCGTCGAGCTGGACGAGATCGCCGAGGTCGGCGGCGTCCTCGTCAGCCCCGGCCCCAGCACGCCGGACAAGGCGGGCAAGAGCATGGACGTCATCCGCCACTGCGCGGACAACGGCGTCCCGGTGTTCGGGGTGTGCCTCGGCCACCAGGCCATCGGCGCGGTGTGGGGCGGCACGGTCGACCTGGCGCCCGAGCTGCTGCACGGCAAGACCAGCGTCGTGCACCACAACGGCGGCGGCGTGCTGAACGGCGTGCCGAGCCCGTTCACCGCGACCCGCTACCACTCCCTGACCGTGCTCCCGGACACCATCCCGGCCGAGTTCGAGGTGACCGGGCGCACCGAGTCCGGCGTGGTCATGGCCATGCGCCACCGCGAGCTGCCGGTCGAGGGCGTCCAGTTCCACCCGGAGTCCGTGCTGACCGAAGGCGGCCACCGGATGCTGGCGAACTGGCTCGCGGTGTGCGGGTTCGAGGTGCCCGAGGGCACCGTCCTCCAGCTGGAGAACGGCATGCGCCAACTCGCCGCGGCGGCCCACCGGAAGTAGTCGACCCGGCCCGGACGACGAAAAGGCCCCCTCCGGTGTGGAGGGGGCCTTTTCGCTGCCCGGCTACCTGGTCGACGTGGGTCCGCCGACCTTGAACTCGGCCAGGGTCACGTTGATCCGCGCGTTCTTGGCCGCCGGCGCGTTCGCCTTGATCTCCTGGTCCAGGATCTCGTTGTTCTGGCTGATGTCGGTGACCGTCTGCTTCTGGGTGACGGTGAGGTCGTTGCCGGTCCACCCGGCCTGGCTCAGCCTGGTGCGCGCCTGGTTCTCCGTGAGCCCGCGCAGGTCGGGCATGATGAACTGGTTGTTCTTGGACACGCTCAACGTCACCAGCGTGCCCTTCTCCGCCCGTCCCGGACCCGGGTTCTGCGTGACGACCTCGTTCAGCGGCTCGGGGCTGTCGACCTCCTTGGTCTGCACCTTGAACCCGTTGCCCTCGAGCGTGGCGCGCGCGTTGTCCAGCGTCTGGCCGGTCACGTCCGGCAGCTGCGCGGTCTCCGGCGCCTTGCCCAGCGACACCGTGACCGCGCTGCCCTTGGTCGCCGAGACGCCGGGAGCGGGCGACTGCTCCACGACCTTGCCGACCAGGTTCGGGTCCTCGGTCTCGACGGTCCCGGTGGCCTGCTGGAAGACCCAGCCCTCGGCTTCCAGCTTCTTCTGCGCGTCGCTCGGGCTCAGCCCGGTCACGCTCGGCACCGCCGCGGACGCGGGCGGAGCGCCGATCACCATCTTGACCACGCTGCGCTTGTCGACCTCGCGGTTGGCGGGCGGGTCGGTCAGGACCACCTTGCCGACCTGTTCGTCGGTGCAGGCGGGCTCGGCACCCGGCTGGCACGCCGTCAGCACGACCTCGACCTGCAGCTGCCTGGCCTCCAGCTCGGCGTACGCCGCCGACTGCTCCTTGCCGACCAGCGACGGCACGGTGACCTTCTCCGAGGCCGCGGTGTTGTCCTTCTCGCTGAGCAGCGTGGTGGTGATCCACGTGGCGAGCGCGAGCACGGCGATGCACAGCAGGACGACCAGGGTGACCATGATCGCCTTCTTGCGCCGGGCGCGCCGCTCTTCCTCTTCCTCGGCCAGCGGGTCGTACTCGGCGGGTTCCTCGCGCTGCGCCGACGGCCGGTGCCGACCGCCACCGGTCGGTGCGACCTCGGTGCGCGGCGACGACGTCTGGTTGAGCACCGCGGTGCGGTCCTCCGCCGTCATCACGGCGGGCGCCGAGGGCCGCTGACCGGACAGCACGCGCACCAGGTCCGCGCGCATCTCCGCGGCCGACTGGTAGCGGTTGGCCGGGCCCTTGGCCATCGCCTTGAGCACGATCGCGTCCAGCGCGGGCGTCACCTTCGGGTTCAGCGCCGACGGCGGCTTCGGGTCCTCCCGCACGTGCTGGTAGGCCACCGCCACGGGCGAATCGCCGGTGAACGGCGGCTCGCCGGTCAGCAGTTCGAACAGCACGCAGCCCGACGCGTACACGTCGGAACGCCCGTCGACGGCCTCGCCGCGGGCCTGCTCCGGTGACAGGTACTGGGCCGTCCCTATCACCGCGGCCGTCTGGGTGACCGCGGCCTGGCCGTCGTGCACCGCGCGCGCGATGCCGAAGTCCATCACCTTCACCGCGCCCGCCCGGGTGATCATGACGTTCGCGGGCTTCACGTCCCGGTGCACGATGCCGTGCCGGTGGCTGAAGTCCAGCGCGGCCGACACGTCGGCCATGACCTCCATCGCCCTCTTGCCCGACAGCGGACCCTGCGTCTTCACGATGTCGCGCAGCGTGCGGCCGTCGACGAACTCCATCACGATGTAGGGCAGCGGGCCGTACTCGGTCTGGGTCTCACCGGTGTCGTAGACCGCGACGATGGCGGGGTGGTTCAGCGCCGCCGAGTTCTGGGCCTCGCGACGGAACCGTTCCTGGAACTGGGTGTCACGGGCGAGGTCGGCGCGCAGGACTTTGATGGCCACGTCCCGGCCGAGCCGGACGTCCCGGCCCTTGTGCACCTCCGACATGCCGCCGTAGCCGAGGGTCTCACCCAGTTCGTAGCGGTTGGAGAGCAGTCGCGGAGTGCTCATCAGTGCTTCGTCCCGCTCCTCGTCAACGGTCTCACCATCAAGCCTTGCGTTCGCTGTCGTACCGTTTCGGCATCAAGTCGGCACACACGTCACCGTGACCCGTGAGCCGATCGCAATCTCACCGGTCGGCGCCAGGTCCGACACCAGGCACCGCTCGGGCTCCAGCGGCGCACCCCCGTCCTCGGAGTGCACCTCGGGTTCCAAGCCGTGCCCGGAGAGCTTCTTCGCGACTTCGTCCACCGGGAGGTCGACGTAGTCGGACTTCGTGATCGTCACCTTCGGCTTGCCGGGGAGGCGATCGGTCGAGTCGTCCAACGGGCGGGCGCTCGTGGTGCCAGTGCCCTGCTGGTTCGCACCGCCGGGCACCTCGTCGCCCTTCAGCGCCCAGCGCAGGATGACCACGCCGAGCACCAGCAGCGCGACCAGCAGCACAGCGACCATAACCCACAGCGCGGCGCGGTTGCGCCCCGGCGGCCGCGGGCCCGGTGGCAACGGACGGAAAGCACCCGTGTGCGGAGTGTTCATGCCTGGTGGGACGGGTTGCATGCCCGGACGCGACCCGGGATGGGTCACCGGAACGCCCGGTCGGGTGTGCTGCGCGGGCGGCGTCATCGGCCCGGCCATCGGCGTGCCGACCGCCATGGCCAGGCCGGACGGCGCGGGCAGCGGCTGCCCGGCGCGCACCGCGCCCACCGCCGAGGCGAACTCGCCGCCGTTGCGGTAGCGCTGGCGCGGGTCCTTCACCAGGGTCGCCTCGATCAGCGCCCGCGGGCCGGGCGGCACGTCCGGCGGCAACGGCGGCGCGATGTCCCGGATGTGCATCATCGCGACCGTCACCGCGTTCTCCGACAGGAACGGCCGGTGCCCGGTCAGGCACTCGTAGCCGCACACCGCCAGCGCGTACACGTCCGACGCCGGCTCGGCGGCGTGACCGAGGGCCTGCTCCGGCGCGATGTAGTGGGCCGTGCCCATGACCATGCCGCTGTGGGTGACCGGCGCCGCGTCAGCGGCCTTCGCGATGCCGAAGTCGGTGATCTTCACCTTGCCGGTCGGGGTCACCAGGATGTTGCCCGGCTTCACGTCCCGGTGCACCAGCCCGCGCTCGTGCGCCGCCTGCAACGCGTTGCCCGCCTGCTCCAGCACGTCGAGCGTGCGGTCCGCGTTCAGCCTGCCGCGGGCGATGATCGCGGCCAGCGGCTCGCCCTCGACCAGCTCCATCACCAGGTAGGCGGTGTCCTCCGGCCCGTCCGGGATCGACGCGGTCTCGCCGTAGTCGTGCACCGCGGCGATGCCGGGGTGGTTGAGCGACGCGGTCGTGCGCGCCTCGATGCGGAACCGGTTCAGGAACTCGGCGTCCCCGCTGAGCTCGGCCTTGAGCACCTTCACCGCGACCTTGCGGTCGAGCCGGGTGTCGTCGGCCTCCCAGACCTCGCCCATGCCGCCGACGGCGATCCGCTTGCTGAGGCGGTACCGCTCGGCGAGCAACTGGCCGGAGGTCAGCATCAGCGTCCCCCGAGGTAGGCGCCGATGACCGCGCGTCCGATCGGGGCGGCGACCCGGCCGCCGGTGGCCGCCAGGCCCTGCTGGCCGCCGTTCTCCACGATCACCGCGATCGCGATCTCCGGCTTCTCGGCCGGCGCGAACGCCACGTACCAGGCGTGCGGGTTGGTCGAGCGCACGTTCTCGCCGTGCTCGGCGGTGCCGGTCTTGGACGCGATGGTCACGCCGCTGAGCTTGCCGCCGCCACCGGTGTTGTTCTCCGAGGCGATCATCATGTCGCGCAGCGCCTTGGCCTGGTCGGCCTCCATCGCCTCGTCGACCTCGTCCGGCTTGGTCTCGCTGATCGCCTGGAGGTCGGGCGCCAGGATCTTGCCGACCAGGTGCGGCTGCATCCGCACGCCGCCGTTGGCGATGGTCGCCGCCATCACCGCGTTGGCCAGCGGCGTCACCCGGACGTCCTTCTGGCCGATGCCGGTCTGGTAGACCGACGGCTTGTCCGACATCGGGCCGAGCGTCGAGGGCACCACCGACAGCGGGATCGACAGGTCCTGCTCGCCGATGCCGAACTTGGCCGCCTGGTCGCGCAGCTTGTCCGCGCCCAGCTCGGCGGCCAGCACCGCGAACGCCGTGTTGCACGACTTGGCCAGCGCCTCCTCCAGCTTGGCCGTGACGCCGTTGCCGCAGTTGGTGTCGTTGAAGTTCGGCAGCGGGGTGTTCGTGCCGGGCAGCGTGATCACCGGGCGGCCGTCGACGTCGCTGTCCTTGGTCTTGCCCTCGGCCAGCGCCGCCGCCGTCACGACCAGCTTGAACGTCGAGCCGGGCGGGTAGTTCTCGTGGATCGCGCGGTTGAGCATCGGCTTGGACTTGTCCGCGTCGTAGCCGACCCAGGCCTCTTCCTGCACGTCCACGTCGTGGCTGGCGAGCACGTTCGGGTCGTAGGACGGGGTGCTGGCCATGGCCAGGATCTCCCCGGTCTGCGGCCGGATCGCGACCACCGTGCCGGTCACGCCCTGCAGCCGCTCGAACGCCGCCTGCTGGAGCTTCGCGTCGATCGTCAGCTGGAGGCTGCCGCCCTTGGGGTCGCGGCCGGTGATCAGGTCCGACACCCGGCGGGCGAACAGCCGGTCGTCCGAGCCGTTGAGCAGGTCGTCCTCGGCGCGCTCCATGCCGCCCGCGCCGTACAGCGTGGAGAAGTAGCCGGTCACCGGCGCGAACACCGGGCCGTTGGCGTAGGTCCGCAGGTAGCGCAGCCGGTCGTCCACCCGCTGCACGCTGGCCAGCGGCGTGCCGTCGGCGGCGATGATCTGGCCGCGCTCGCGCGAGTACTGGTCCAGGATCACCCGGCGGTTCAACGGGTCCTTGCGGTAGTCGTCGGCCTTGATGACCTGCACGTACGTCGCGTTGCCCAACAGCAGGAGGATCATCGCCATCATGGCGAGGCCGACCCGGCGGAGCGGTGTGTTCATTTCGGACGCTCCACCATGACTGTGAACTGGTCGGCGATGGCCGGCTGCTGCGGTCGGGGCTTCGGCGTCGACTTCGGCGCGCGTGCCGCGTCCGAGATGCGCAGCAGCAGCGCCACCAGGATGTAGTTGGCCAGCAGCGAGGAACCGCCGTAGGACAGGAACGGCGCGGTGATGCCCGTCATCGGGATCAGCTTCGTCACGCCGCCGACGACGATGAAGATCTGGAACGCCACCGCGAACGCCAGACCGCCGCCGAGGAGCTTGCCGAACGTGTCCCGCACGGCGAGCGCGCTGCGCAGGCCGCGCAGGGCGAACACGGTGTAGATCAGCAGCACCGCGGCCAGGCCGACGAAGCCGAGCTCCTCGCCGATCACGGCGGTGATGAAGTCGGTGTTGGCCTCGGGGATCTGGTCCGGCCGCCCGCCGCCGAGGCCCGCGCCGAACAACCCGCCGGTGCCGAGCCCGAACAGCGACTGCACGATCTGGTAGCCCGCGCCGGACGGGTCCGCGAACGGGTCGAGCCAGTTCTGCACCCGGATCTGGACGTGCCCGAACAGCTTCCACGCCACGAACGCGCCGACGCAGAACATCATCACGCCCAGCACGACCCACGCGGCCCGCTCGGTCGCCACGTACAGCAGCACCAGCACGATGCCGAAGAACAGCAGCGAGCTGCCCAGGTCCTTCTGCAGCACCATGATGCTCACGCCGACCGCCCACGCGGCGATCAGCGGGCCGAGGTCGCGGGCCCGCGGCAGGTCCAGGCCGAGCACCCGGCGGCCCGCGATGGTGAAGAGGTCCCGCTTCGAGACCAGGAACGCGGCGAAGAACACCATCAGCAGGATCTTCGCGAACTCGCCGGGCTGGATCGAGAACGCGCCGAAACTCAGCCAGATCTTCGCGCCGTTGATCTCCGGCGCGATGAAGCTCGGCAGCACGCCGGGCAGCACCAGCGCCACCAGGCCGAGCAGACCGGCCGTGTAGCCGTAACGGGCCAGCGTGCGGTGGTCGGACAGCACCTTCAACGCGGTGCAGAACAGCACCAGCGCGATCGCCGTCCACAGCACCTGCTTCGGCGCGGCGGAGGACCACACCTGGTTGTTCGGCAGCTTCACGTCCGCCATGGCCAGGTCGATCCGGTGGATCATGACCAGGCCGAGGCCGTTGAGCAGCGCGACGCACGGCAGGATCACCGGGTCGGCGTAGGGCGCCCACTTGCGCACCGCGAGGTGCGCCACGGTCAGCAGCCCCAGGTACGCCAGGCCCAGCCACAGGATCCTCATGCTGAGTTCCTGCTCCTGGTTGGCCTCCACCAGGATCAGCGCGCCCGTCACCAACGTGGCGGCGAACGCGAGCATGAACAGTTCGGTGCTTCGTCGCGTGGGCGGCCTCAACCCGGGCGACGTGCTGCTCGCCGCCGCGAGCGGTGTGCCCTCAGCGCCGGTGACCGGCGAACCCATGCGACTACTGACCCTTTCGGCAATCCGTGCCCGGCTGCTGCACGGGCGTGGTGAGGGGTGTCCCCTCCACAGTGGTGGACGCCGGCGCCTCGGTCGAGGTTGCCGTCGGCGGCGCGGCGGTGGTGGACGTCCCCGTGGTGCTCTCCGCGGTGTCCTTCGGGCAGAACGGCAGCGTCTGCTCGGTGCGCAGCCTGCGGATCGCCTCCCGGGCGCCCTCCAGGCCGTCCACGTCGGTGATGCCGTTGCGCACGACGTCCCGGGTGGCGACCTTCAGGTCCTCCACCGTGATCGGCTCGCACGCCTGCGCGCCCGGCGGGCACGAGCCCTCCACCTTGCGGTGCAGGTCGAAGCCGAACACGCTGCCGGTGACGCCGCGGAACACCGACACCTCGCCGTTGACGCCCTCGCCGACGTAGTACTGGCGCAGGACGTACCAGCGCGTGCCGAGGCCGGCCGCGACCACCAGCAGGAGCAGGAAGACCACCAGCGCGACCGCCTTGAGCCGGTTGCCGCGCGCCCGCCGGGGGTCCGGCTGGGGCATCGGCTCGACCCGCTGCGGTATCGGGCGCGGCCCGGTGATGGAACTCGCCCGCGAGGCGGGCGAGTCGGGTGGTGGCGGGTCTTCGCTGCCGTCTCCGGCCGCGCCGCCCACTATGGGCGCGTCCTCCCCGAAGTCGACGTCGACCACGTCGGCGACGACGACCGTCACGTTGTCGGGGCCGCCGCCCTTGAGCGCCAGCTCGATCATCCGGTCCGCGCACGCCTGCGGGTCCGGGATCCGGATCGCCTCTTCCAGCGTCTCCATGCTGACCACGCCGGACAGGCCGTCCGAGCACAGCAGGTAGCGGTCGCCCGGACGGGCCTCCCGCACCATCAGCCTCGGCTCCACCTCGTGGCCGGTCAACGCGCGCAGCAGCAGCGAGCGCTGCGGGTGCGTGGCCGCTTCCTCTTCGGTGATCCGTCCCTCGTCGATCAACGACTGCACGAACGTGTCGTCGTGCGTGATCTGCGTGAACGTGCCGTTGCGGAGCATGTAGGCGCGGGAGTCGCCGATGTGCACCATGCCCAGCCGCGAGCCCGCGAACAGCACGGCGGTGAGCGTCGTGCCCATGCCGTCCAGGTCCGGGTCGCTCTGCACGAGCTCGGAGATGGCGCCGTTGCCGGCGATCACCGCGTCGCGCAGCTGGCCGAGCAGGTCGTCGCCCGGCTCGTCGTCGTCGAGCGGGGCCAGGGCGGCGATGACGACCTTGCTGGCCACCTCGCCCGCGGCGTGGCCGCCCATGCCGTCGGCGAGCGCGAGCAGGCGTGGACCCGCGTACACGGAGTCCTGGTTGTTCGAACGGACCAGGCCCCGGTCGCTGCGGGCCGCGTATCGGAGGACGAGAGTCATGAGCGCAGCTCGATCACCGTTTTGCCAATTCGGATCGGGGAGCCGAGCGGAACCCGGATCGGGGCCGTGACCTTCGCCCGGTCGAGATACGTGCCGTTCGTGGAGCCGAGGTCCTCCACGTACCAGTCGGTGCCGCGCATCGACAGCCGCGCGTGCCTGGTCGACGCGAAGTCGTCGTCCAGCACGAGCGTGGAGTCGTCGGCGCGGCCGATCATGATCGGCCGGCCGTCCAGGGAGATGCGCGTGCCCGCCAGCGCGCCGTGTGTCACGACGAGCTGTCGGGCCGCCTTGTTGCCCCGGGCGGCCTTGCTAGTGCCTCTGCCGAACTTGGGCGTCGGGACACGGAGCCCCGACGCCGCGTACAGGTCGGAGCGGACCACTCGAAGCGCAGCCAATACGAACAACCAGAGCAGGACGAGGAAACCCGCTCTGGTCAGCTGCATCACCAGCTCTGGCACCGGTTGTAACCGCTCCTGACTTGAGTGCCGTCACGCCTACGCCCGAATCGACCGCTCAGCCCTGGGTGCGGTAGACCAGCGAGGAGTGGCCGATGCGGACGACGTCGCCTTCCGCGAGCTGCCAAGTCTGCACTGGTGTGCCGTTCACCGTGGTGCCGTTTGTCGAACCGAGATCAGCGAGCATGGCACTGTGCCCGTCCCACGTGATCTCCAGGTGCCTCCTGGAGACCCCGGTGTCGGGCAGCCGGAAGTCCGCTTCCTGGCCGCGGCCGACCACGTTGCCGCCCTGCTTGAGGTTGTACGTGCGGTTGGAGCCGTCGTCGAGGTGCAGCGTCGCGTTCAGCTGCCGCGGACCGGACTGGACCGCCGGCGGCGCGTAACCGCCCTGTGCCGGGTCGGCGTAGCCCTGCTGGCCGTAACCCTGCTGGCCGTAACCCTGGTCGTAGCCGGGCTGCTGGCCGTAGCCCTGGTCGTAGCCGGGCTGCTGGCCGTAACCCTGGTCGTAACCGGGCTGTCCGTAACCGGGCTGCTGCTGACCGTAACCCTGGTCGTAGCCCTGCTGCTGCCCGTAGCCCTGCTCGTAGCCGGGCTGCTGCTGGCCGTAGCCCTGGTCGTAGCCGGGCTGCTGGCCGTAGCCCTGGTCGTAACCGGGCTGCTGCTGGCCGTAGCCCTGGTCGTAGCCGGGTTGCTGCTGACCGTATCCCTGCTGGTCATAGCCCTGCTGCTGCTGGCCGTAGCCGCCCTGTGCATAGGGGTCGTAGGCGGGCTGGCCCTGTCCTTGTCCGTAGCCGGGAGGCTGGCTCATGGATCCGTCTCCTGCAGTGCGAGGTGGTGCTGACCGTCGGCTGGCAACTTTCACGTCGGGGTCGACGGACGAGCTGGTTCGGAACTGTCCCGTGTGCAGCGCGTCGGAGCGCTCCAGGGAGACTACGACGTCACCATAGGTATCCCATCCGCTCTCTTCGAGGTGCTCCCGGATGGAGTCCCCCAGAAGCTGGGTGATGCGTAGTTCATCCTGACCGTCCCCGGCAAGCCGATCGTGGTCCTGCGGACCCAGCAGGACCTGGAAGTGGTTCGGAGCGAGCAACCTGCCACCCGCCAACTCGCGGATGTTGCTCTCCGCCTCCCGCTGCAGTGCCTGGGCCACTTCCTGCGGGACGACGTTGCCACCGAACACACGCGCGAAGGTGTTCCCGACGATGCCTTCGAGACGGCGCTCGAAGCGCTGTACGAGGCCCACGGCAACCCTCCGACCCGGTCGACTTCCAAGACCGATCGTATCCGGGCTGACGTGGCGGGACACGGGGCAATTGGTAACCCGGACGGGGACCATGCTAGTGTTCTCCACGTCGCTCCGGGCGAGTGGCGGAATGGCAGACGCGCACGGTTCAGGTCCGTGTGTCCGAAAGGACGTGGGGGTTCAACTCCCCCCTCGCCCACCAAAACCATGAAGTCCCACCCACTGTCGTGGGTGGGACTTCATGGTTTTTCCGTCTTTTCGCCTCCGGCGGACGCGTGATGTCTGTCACCCGCCCAGCCGCGGCCGAACGTGGCGGCTCGGGGGCGGTCGGTCGATTTCGCACGGCGAGCGGTCGGCGGTGAGGTGGCCGGGCAGGCCGGCGGCCCCGGTCCGGCGGTCGTTCCAGGCGAGCGACGCACACGCTGAGCAGTCTTCCGGGCTCCGGGGGCCGTCGGGGTCACCCAGACGGCAGCACCGCCGGGCCGAAGTCCCCCCGGCGGTCGCCGACCGGTTACCGACCGCTCGACGCCGCCGATCGCAGGACGCCTTTTGCCCCGGGGGTGCGACCGGTCCCACCTGGTACGCCTTATCCAGAGCACGAGTCGAAACGCGACGGACAGCCCGTCGTGGTTGCCGAGGAGGCCCTGGCGTGAGCAGCACACCAGCACGGATCGCGGACACCGACGACGCCAGGGCGCTGTCGGCGACCGCTGTTCCGGTTCCCGAACTGCCCGGTTCCGTCGAGGAGCTGGCCGCCTCCGCGGCGGTGCGCCTCGGCTGGCACGGCGTGGTGCTGCCCGAGATGGTCCTCATGGGGCGCAAGGTGATCGTGGTGGCGGAGCTGCTGGCCGACGCGCACGCCGAGCGGCTGTGCCTCGGCGCGGGCCCGGAGACCGACCGCACCACCGTGTCCACCTGGGTGTGGCCGGAGATGGACGGCCGGGTGCCGCCCGCCGCGGTGCGGATCGTCGGCGTCCTGGCGGTCGCCCGGCACTGGCGGACCGCGCTGGCCTCGGCGGTGCCGTTCGCCCGCTTCGGCAACGCCGCCGCCGTCCTGCCGACGTCGGTCGTCTTCACGCACGACTACCTGGCCAACTGCCTGCCGCGGGTGCGCCGCTACGGCGTCTCGGTGCTGCTGGCCGACGAGGAGCTCCAGCTGAGCACGGACGTCGCCGGCCGCAACGAGACCGTGCCGGTCGAGGACACCGCGACCACCCGTTGGGTGAACGAACTCGTGTACGAGCAGGTGCTGGCGACCGCGTCCTGACCTACGGTCGGACCATGCGAGTAGTGATCGCGGGCGGACACGGCAAGATCGCGTTGCGGGTGGAGCGGCTGTTGGCCGCGAGGGGCGACAGCGTCACGGCGCTGGTGCGCAACCCGGACCACCACGCGGACGTGCTGGACGCGGGCGGTGTCCCCGTCCACTGCGACCTGGAGGCGACCGACGTCGCTTCGGTCGCGGAACTGTTGACCGGCGCGGGCGCGGCCCTCTTCGCCGCCGGCGCCGGACCGGGCAGCGGGGTGGCGCGCAAGGACACCGTGGACCGCGCCGCGGCGGTGCTGTTCGCGGAGGCGGCGGAGCAGGCGGGCGTGCGCCGGTTCATCCAGATCAGCGCCACGGGCATCGGCCGAACCACCGGTGACGAGGTGTTCGACGCCTACCTGGCGGCAAAGGGCGCCGCCGAGGACGACCTGCGCGAACGGGACCTGGACTGGACGATCCTGCGGCCGGGCCGGCTGACCGACGACGAGCCGACCGGCCGCGTGGAACTCGCCGAAAAACCGCTACGGGGTTCCGTACCGCGAGCCGACGTGGCAGCAGTCGTCGTCGCCCTCCTGGACCGCCCCGGCACCGTCCGCCGCACCTACGAACTGATCTCCGGCGACACCCCTGTCGCCGACGCCTTCTAGCCCCCCGCCACACCCTTCCCGGCCACCGGGGATCAGCCCAACACCCGGTCGAGGTAGGCGTTGGTGAACTTCCCCTCGGGGTCGACCTCGGCGCGAACCCGGCGGAAGTCGTCGAAGTGCGGGTACCGCCCACGCAAAGCTCCGGCCGAGAGACCGTGCATCTTCCCCCAGTGCGGACGCCCGCCCACCGCGCCCGCGATCCGCTCGAACGCGTCGAAGTACCGCCGGTACGGCATCCCGAGGTACTGGTGCACCGCGATGTAAGCCGTGTCACGTCCGTGCGCCGTCGACAGCCAGATGTCGTCGCCCTGGGCCACCCGCACCTCGACCGGCACGATGACGCCGTGCTCGAGACCGCCCACCGCCGCCCGGAGCTCCCGCAGCACGTCGTGCAGCGCCGCCCGCGGCACCGCGTACTCGGTCTCCACGAACCGCACCCGCCGGGGCGTGACGAAAACACGGTGTGAGACGTCCCGGTAGTCGCGCTCCGACAGCAGCGACCCGCACACCCGGTTGAGCGTCCTGGTGGTCGACGGCACGGCCTTCGCCAGCTTGCAGACCAGCCCGAACGCGCCGTTCTCCATCACCTCGTACTCGTAGAACCGGCGCAGCGCCGACAGCGGCGCGGCGGGCTCGTCGACCCGGTTGTTCCGCTTCACGATCACCCGGTCGGAGTGCGGGAACCAGTGGAACTCCACGTGGTCCTCGACCGCGGTCAGGTGGTCGAACTCCTCCAGCACCGCGTCCAACCGCCCGGGGAACTCGCGGGCGTGCAGCACGAACGACGGCACGCACCGCAGCGTCACCGTGCTGATCACGCCCAGCGCGCCGAGCCCGACCCTGGCCGCCTGGAACAGCTCGGGCCGTTCGTCGGCCGAGCACCGCACCAGCGACCCGTCGGCGAGCACGAGCTCCAGCGCCACCACCTGCGTCGCCAGGCCGCCGAGCTTCGCCCCCGTGCCGTGCGTGCCCGTCGAGATCGCACCCGCGACGGTCTGCGCGTCGATGTCCCCGAGGTTCGCCATGGCCAACCCGAGCACGTCCAGCAGCGCGTTGAGCTGGTGCAACGTCGTCCCCGACCGGACCGTCACCAGGGTTCCCGACACGTCGACGATCCCGGTCCACGCGTCGAGGTCGATCGCCACACCGGGCGCGACCGCGATGCCGGTGAACGAGTGCCCGCTACCGCGCGGGCGGACACTGGACGCGCCCACCACGACCGAAGCGAGCTCGTCGACGCTCGCCGGGTGCTCCACCCGGTGCGGGTTCGCGGACGCCGTGCGCGACCAGTTCGTCCACGGGGTCGCCATGCCCACCTCCGGATGTGACGCGTTGCACGAACCGTAGGTGAAAGCTATTCACCTTTCAAGTACGGTGAGGCCCATGCAGCACCGCACGCGCCTGGACGCCGCGACGGAGGAGCACGACCCCCCGCTCGCGATCGTCGACCTGGACGCCTTCGACAGCAACGCGGCCGACCTCGTGCGCCGCGCGGGCGGGCGGCCGATCCGGGTGGCGAGCAAGTCCGTCCGGGTCCGCGCGCTGCTGGAACGGGTGCTGGCCCGGCCCGGTTTCGCGGGCGTCATGTGCTACTCGCTGGCCGAGGCGCTGTGGCTGTCGTCGGTCGACCTGTCCGAAGACCTCCTGGTCGCCTACCCGACCGTCGACCAGGCGGCGCTGACCGAACTCGCCAAGGACGACAAGGCGCGGGCGAGGGTCACGATCGTGGTCGACTCGACCGCGCACCTCGACCTGGTCCACGCCGTGCTCGGGGACGACCACCCGGAGATCCGGGTGTGCCTGGAGCTGGACGTGTCCTGGCGGCCGGTGCCCGGGCTGCACATCGGCCCACGCCGGTCACCCGTGCACACGGCACGTGAAGCGCGCGCCCTGGCCGAGGCGATCGTGCGCCGGCCGGGGTTCCGGCTGGTCGGCGTGATGGGCTACGAAGGGCAGATCGCGGGCGTGGGCGACCAGCCGCCGGGCAAGCCGGTGCGCGGCGCGGTCTTGCGCTGGATGCAGCGGCACTCGGCCGCCGAGCTGGTCGAACGCCGCACCGTCGCGGTCGCCGCCGTGCGCCAGGTCGCCGACCTGGAGTTCGTCAACGGCGGCGGCACGGGCAGCCTGGAGATCACCGCCGCCGACCCGTCGGTCACCGAGCTCGCGGCCGGCTCCGGGCTCATCGGCCCGACCCTGTTCGACGGCTACCGCGGCTTCCAGCCCAAGCCTGCCGTGCTGTTCGCCCTGCCGGTGGTGCGCAGGCCGAAGCGGCACGTGGCCACGTTGTTCTCCGGCGGTTACATCGCCTCCGGCACCGCGACCCCCGACCGCCAACCCACCCCGTACCTGCCGGTCGGCCTGAAGCTGCTGCCGCTGGAGGGCGCCGGCGAGGTGCAGACCCCGGTGGTGGGTCGGGCGGCCGACTCGCTGCGCCTCGGCGACCGCGTGTGGCTGCGGCACGCCAAGGCGGGCGAGCTGGCCGAGCGGTTCACCCACTACCACGTCGTCCGCGGCGGCGTGGTGGAGCGGACCGTGCCCACCTACCGAGGCGAGGGACACTCGTTCGGGTGAAAGAAAGGGCTCGGAAGCTGACCCGGAAGCCCGCCGACCCGACCTAGTCCGGAAGCCGTGTCGACAAGTACCCGCGGACCAGGGCCTTCGCCTCCTCGAGGATCCGCTGGTCACCGGCCGGGTCGCGGCGGAACGCCAGGTTCAGCACGCCGTCCGCCGCCTCGACCGCGATCGAGATCGGCAGCTGCAGCTCGGCGAGCGGGATGTCGAACTTCGCCGAGATCATCTCCGCGATGCGGTCGGAGATGACCGTGTTGTTGTCGCGCCGGTCGTCGAGCAGCCGCATGTCGACGACGTCGCCGAAGTGCAGCTTCGAGAACGCGGGCACCTCGCGGTGCATCGAGACGTACACGTCGAAGATCGAGTCGACGGCGTCCCACCAGTGGTCGAGGGTCGTCGAGGTGAACCGGCCGTCCACCGTCTGGATGAACTTCTCCAGGTTGCGCAGGGTCAGCGCCTGCACGACGGCCCGTTTGTCGGGGAAGAACTGGTAGAGCGAGCCGACCGCGACACCCGCGCGCTCGGCGATCAATGTCGTGGTGACTCCGTCGTAGCCGACCTCCTCGATGAGCTGTGCGCAGGCCTCGAGCATCCGCTCGACGCGCTTGGCGCTGCGCTGCTGCACCGGCTGACGGCGCAGCGGGGTCGTACTGGTCACGGCGACTCCTGCTGAATGGGTGGCGGGACTCCATAGTGCCCGGTAATGGACCTTTCCACTTCACTTCACGGCGCAACACGCCTACGATCCGAATCACTTTCATGTTTCGGGAGGCTTGCGTGACCCTGTCCGACGACTTCCTGTGGGGCGTGTCGACCTCCGCCTTCCAGATCGAAGGCTCGTTCACCGCCGCCGGCAGGCAACCGTCCGTGTGGGACCGGTTCCCGGCGTTCGAGGGGCACGACGCCTCCGTCGCGTGCGACCACTACCGCCGCTACCGCGAGGACGTCGGCCTGATGCGGTCCCTCGGCGTCGGCGCCTACCGGTTCTCCGTGTCGTGGCCGCGGGTGCTCGCGGGCGACCTGGGGTTCTACGACCGGCTGGTGGACGAGCTGCTGGAGTCCGGCATCGCGCCCGTCGTCACGCTGTACCACTGGGACACGCCGCTGGCCGTCGAGGACGAGGGCGGCTGGCTCGCCCGCGACACCGCGCACCGGTTCGCCGAGTACGCCGAGCGGGTCGCCGCGCGCCTGGCCGACCGGGTCGCGATGTGGATCCCGATCAACGAGCCCGCGATGGTCACCCTGCTCGGGTACGCCACCGGGCAGCACGCGCCGGGCAAGGCGCTGCTCTTCGACGCCCTGCCGACCGCCCACCACCTCAACCTCGCGCACGGGCTCGCCGTGCAGGCGCTGCGCTCCGCCGGAGCGCGCGCCGTCGGCACGGCCAACAACCACACGCCCGCGTGGCCCGCCACCCCGGCCGACGGGCCCGCCGCCGAGGCCTACTCCGATCTGCACAACTGGCTCTACGCCGACGCGCAGCTGGCCGGCCGCTACCCGGACTCGCTGGCCGACCGCTTGCCGATCGTGGACGGCGACCTGGCGATCACCTCCGCGCCGCTCGACTTCTACGGCGTCAACTACTACAACCCGACCCGGCTGCGGCTGCCGTCCGAGGGCAACCCGCTGCCGTTCGAGCTGGTGGACGTCGACGAGTACCCGAAGACCGGCTTCGGCTGGCCGGTCGTGCCGTCCGGGCTGTCCGAGATGATCTCCCGGTTGCGAGATCGATTTGTCGACTTGCCGCCTGTCTACGTGACGGAGAGCGGGTGCAGCTACCCGGACTCGCTCCACGACACCGAGCGGATCGCGTACCTGGACGCGCACATCGCGGAAGCTCTGAAGGCGGACGTGCGCGGGTACTTCGTGTGGTCCCTGATGGACAACTTCGAGTGGGACTCGGGGTACTCGCAGCGGTTCGGCCTCGTCCAGGTCGACTACGACACGCAGCAACGCACCCCGCGTGCCTCGTACGAGTGGTACCGCGATCGGATCAGGCGGTGACGGCGGAGGCGTTGGCGGAACCGGCCGTCCCCGTCCGCCGGTCGTGGATGACGTGGCTGTTCCTGGCCAACCTCGGCCTCTGGCTGGCCATCTACGCGCCGATCCAGGTGTTGCTGCCGCAGCAGGCCGAGCTGCTCGACTCCACCGCGAAGGAAGCGGTGTTCGGCCTGGTCACGGGTGTGGGCGCGCTCGTGGCGCTGGTCGCGAACCCGTTGATCGGGCTGTCGTCGGACCGCACCACGTCCCGGTTCGGCCGGCGGCACCCGTGGACGCTCGCGGGCGCGCTCGTCGGCGCCGTCGGCCTGGTGGTGCTGTCGTCCGCGTCATCCGTCGGTGTGATGGTGATCGGGTGGTGCCTGGTGCAGGCCGGGCTGAACGGGATGCTCGCCAGCCTCACCTCCGCCGTGCCCGACCGGGTGCCCGTGCGGCAGCGGGCCAAGGTGGGCGGACTCGTCGGCGTCTCCCAGATGCTCGGCACGGTGCTCGGCGCGGTCGTGGTGACGGTGCTGGTCAGCGGCCTGGCGAACGGGTACCTGGCGTGCGCGGCGCTGGTCGTGGCCGGTGCGCTGGCGTTCGTGCTGATCACCCCGGACGTCCGCCTGCCGCCCGCCGCCCGCCCGGCGCTGCGGTGGCGCGAGCTGTGGGTGTCGCCGAGGCGGCACCCGGACTTCGCCTGGGCGTGGTGCGCGCACTTCATGATCAACCTGGGCAACGCGTTCGGCACGCTCTACCTGCTGTACTTCCTCGGCGACGTGGTCCGGCACCCGGAACCCGAGAACGGCCTGCTGGTGCTGATGCTGCTCTACGGCGTGGCGCTGGCGATCGGCGCGTTCGCCGTCGGCGCCCACTCCGACCGCGCCGGCCGTCGCAAGCCGTACGTGCTCTTGGCGGCCGGCGTGATGGCCGTGGCGGCGATGCTGCTGGTCGCGTGGCCGACGTGGCCGGCCGCGCTGATCGCCGCGCCGCTGCTCGGGCTCGGCTTCGGCGCGTACTGGGCGGTGGCGCTGGCCCTGCTGACGCAGGTGCTGCCCGCCGCGTCGGACCGGGCCAAGGACCTCGGCGTGCTCAACATCGCCAACTCGCTGCCCCAGGTGCTCGCGCCGCTGCTGACGACGTTCGTGCTGGCGTCGCTCGGCGGGTACCGGGGGTTGTTCGCCGTGTCGGCGGTCGCCACGCTGTGCGCGGCGGCGCTCGTGACCAGGGTTCGTTCAGTGGCTTAGGGGGAGTTCGTTGCGGTTGGCGGGTAAGGCGGTCGTGGTGACCGGTGCGTCGCAGGGCATCGGCGCGGCGACGGCCCGGACGCTCGCGAGGCGCGGTTCGGTTGTCGTGCTCGTGGCACGCAGCGGTGAAGCGCTCGACGAGCAGGTCGAACGGATCACGGCGACCGGTGGGCGTGCGCTCGCCGTGTCGGCGGACCTCGCGGACGTCGACGGTATCCGCACGCTCGCCGAACGGGTGGTCGCGGAGGTCGGCGTGCCGGACGTGCTGGTCAACAACGCGGGCGTCGGCCGCTGGCTGTTCCTCGACGAGACGCCGACCCCCGAGCTGGCCGGGATGATCGCCCTGCCGTTCACCGCCGCACTGCACCTGACCAGGGAGTTCCTGCCCGGGATGCGGGCGCGCGGCTCGGGGCGGGTGGTCAACGTCAACTCACCGGTGTCCCGCCTGCCGATCCCCGGCGCGACCGGGTACGCGGCGGCCCGCTACGCGTTGCGCGGGATGACCGCGGCGCTGCGGATGGACCTGCGCGGCACCGGGGTCGGGGTGAGCGAGGTCGTGCCGGGCAAGGTGAGCAGCAGGTACTTCGTCAACAACCCCGGCGCCGAGGAGCGGATCCCGCGGCTGGCCAGGATGATCCCGACCGTGACGCCGGAGGCGGTCGCGGCGCGGATCGCCGACGTGGTGGAGCGGGAGCGGGACGAGGCGGTGTTCCCGTGGCAGCTCAGGGCGTTCGACGTGGCCGGCCGGCTGTTCCCGGGGGTGACCGGGTACCTGACCTGGCTGACCGGCACCCACCGCTGACCTCGTGAAACGGTCCCGATGTCCGCGCGGGAGGGGCGGACATCAGGACCGGGTTGGTGCCCGCGGACCAGTGCCGGTCGGGGAGGGAAGGTGTGCACGACACCGGCCCGCGGATGACTGTGGAGTTGTGGCTGTGCGGAGCTGTGCTGTAGCTGGCCGGCGGTCCGTTCGTCGCGGTCGGGGGTTCGCACGTCCCGGACCGCCGGCCAGTAGGCGGGTGCTCGACCTGGTCGCGTCGGGGGAACGACAGGTCGGGGCCGCCCGTTAGTGGGCTCGGGCCACCATTCCCCGGCGCGAACGCGTGACAGGAGGCGTCACCGGCGCCGATCGGAGGTGCCGAGCCGGGCGCGGGGCCAAACCGCCCGCGACCAGGTGTTCGTACGCGGCGCGCCACACCGAGCAGGGGCTCTTCTGCTGCCGCCACCGTCCGGAGCACTCGGGGCAGTTGCCCTTCTCGTCCGGTTCGTGCGCGGCGAGCAGGGCCCGCCACCCCTCGGTCAGCCGAGGGAGCTCGGAACGTGCCACCGACAGGAGGGACGGGGCGTCGGCCTCGTTGGCCAGCTCTGTGAGCAGGTCCAACCGCTCCCACACCGCGTTGCGAAGAACTTGTCCGAGGATCTCGTCCACCGAAACGTCACCGTCACCTTTCCGCCTGCTCGGCGGCCTCACGTAGCGCGGCCCTGAGTTGTACGAGTTGGTCGGCCGAGAGGACCGCCGTCTCGCCGGGAGGACCGACCAGGACCACGCGGCCCCGGTCGACCATCACGGTGAGGCAGCGCTCCCGGTCGACCACGTCGCTGCAGCGAATCCGCCACCAGCGACGGTGCCCGGTCGTGCCGCGCCATCCGGAGTCGAGGTCGGTCGACTCCTGGACAGACAGGGATGCGGGAGAGGCGTCGGTCGTGGCCACGGCAGGCGCCGCCGACCCACCAGGGGTGGTCACCGCCCGCTCGATCAGGTCCACGACCATGTTCCTCTCCGTGCTCGCTCGCTTACCGGAACCTAGATTGCGATGATTCAACCCGGATCGGGACGTCACAGCGCTGGCCGGTGGCCGTTCCACGGTAAGCGGTCAGCGGAGTTCGGCAGGGCCGATCAGCCTCGCCGATCGGTACTTCTCGCAGTCGGGGGAGTGCCCCTACTCTGCCGTTGACGCCCAAAGGACTGTGAGGGGGCGCAATTGAACACCATCGGTTCGCCAAGCTCTCCTGTTACCCCAGACGTGTGGGACCAGCAGGAGATGCGTGACGCCCTGGCCAGACGAGAGATCAGCGCGGTCTACCGGCTGCTCCGACGGCACGGTGTCTCGCAGCGCCAGATCGCGGCGCTGACGGGCCAGTCGCAGTCCGAAGTCTCGGAGATCCTCAAGGGACGCCAGGTCATGGCCTACGACGTCCTCGCGCGGATCGCCGCGGGCTTGGGCGTACCCAGGGGGTACATGGGCCTCGCTTACGACGAGGCCACGGCAGTGAGGGTGGCCGCCACGGCGGAGTCACCCCATTCTGAGGAGGACGAGTCGGTGAAGCGAAGGAAGTTCCTCGCGCACGCCGCCGCCATCACCGTCGGCGCGGCCGTGTTCGGTACGGACTCCGGGTCTTGGGCTTCATCGCCCGCGCAGACTCCGGCCCCTGGCCGCATCGGCATGACCGACGTCCGACAGGTCGAAGCGGCCACCAGGGCGTTGCGCACGCTCGACTACCAGTACGGCGGCGGCTCGTGCCGCGACGCGGTGGTCGCCCAGCTCTCGTGGGGCCAGCAGATGCTCGGGGCGAACGCGACCGACCTGGTCAAGGAACGCCTGTACGTCGCGCTCGCCGACCTGCACAACCTGGCCGGGTGGACCTCGTTCGACACCGGCCTGTACGACTCGGCCCGCAACCACTTCGGCCAGGCGCTCGGCCTCGCGAAGCAGGGGCGCAAGGAAGAGCTCGTGGCCAACATCCTGTACCGGATGGGCCGCGTCTACCTGCACCAGAACGCGCCCGACGACGCGTTGAAGGTGTTCCAGCTCGGCCAGCTGGCCGCGCAGAACTCCGGCTCGGAGCTCGCCGTCGGCATCCTGTGCGCCAACGAGGCGTGGGCCTACGCGAAGATGGGCTCCGACGACCAGGCGCTGAAGCTGCTCGGCCGGGCGCGCGACGAGTTCGCCCGCGCCAACATCGGCGAGGCGCCCGCGTGGGCGAAGTTCTTCGACGCCAACGACCTGTCCGCGATGATCGGCACCGTGCACACGGAGCTGGCGCAGACCGTGGACGCGAAGTACACGCGCACCGCGGTGCCCGCGTTGACCAAGGCCATCGGCGGCTACGGCGAGGACATGACCCGCAGCCGGTCGTTCAACCTCACCTCCCTGTCGATCAACCACCTGCTCGACGGCGACATCGACCACGGCGCGCGGCTCGGCCGGCAGGCGATCGAGCTGTCCGAGGGCCTGAAGTCGGTCCGCACGAAGGACCGGATGAAGCCGCTGCAGCACGAAGCCGAGAAGCGCCGGAACAACCCCGACGCCCGCGAGCTGGCCGAACGCCTTGCCAAGTTCACCGGCAACGACAGCGCGGCCTGAGCTGCGGGGAGCCGGGACCCTGGACGGCAGGTTCACCTCCGCCGCGCTGACCGCCGTGCTGAGGCGGCTGTGCGCCGAACTGGGGTTGGCGCACCGCGGCGCGCGGCTGGTGAAGTTCACCAGCAACGCCGTGTTCGAGCTGCCCGCCGACCGGGTGGTGGTGCGGATCGTCGGCTCGACGACGCTGCGCCACCGGGCGGTCAAGGTGGTCGAGGTCGCGCGGTGGCTCGCCTCGCACGACGTGCCCGCCGTGCGGCTGGTCGAGGGCGTGCCGCAGCCGTTGGCGGTCGGCGAGCACCTGGCCACGGTGTGGCACACGGTGCCGTCCGGCGGCAGGCCGGTCGACGGCCGTGACCTGGGCCGGGTGCTGCGCCAGGTGCACGCGCTGCCCGCGCCGGAGTTCGAGCTGCCGCGCTGGGCGCCGCTGGACGACGTGCGCCGGCGCATCGCGGACGCCGAGGAGCTGTCAGCGCCGGACCGCCGGTTCCTGGAGGACCGGTGCGCCGAGGCCGACGACCGCCTGGCCGAGCTGCGGGCCGTGCTGCCGCAGGGCGTGGTGCACGGCGACGCGCACCTGGGCAACCTGATCCCCAGTCCCGACGGCCCGGTGATCTGTGATTTCGACTCCACCAGCGTCGGGCCGCGCGAGTGGGACCTGAGCACCCTGCCGGTCGGCGTCGCCCGCTTCGGCCACCCCGTCGAGTGGTACCGGCAGCTGGCCGACGAGTACGGCTTCGACGTCACCCGGTGGGCCGGTTTCCCGGTGTTGCGCGAGGTCAGGGAGCTGAAGCTGACCACGAGCGTGTTGCCGATCATGCGCAGCCACCCCGGCGTGCGCGAGGAGCTGCGCAGCCGGCTCAAAGCGTTGCGCGCCGGCGACACCACGACCCCGTGGACCCCCTACCGCTGAACCGGGGGTCGTGGGGGAACGAACCGGTAACGCTCGGCGCGCGTTTCACGACTGAGGCAGCGAAGGATGGCGTGACGGGGTCGGCGAGGTGTGCGAGTGGTCGGGAATCTGCCGGTGTTGCGGCGAAGGCGAGCCCTGCGGGCCGCCCGCATGTTGGACGAGGTCGTGGACACGCAGTTGCCGTTCCTGGCGTCGTTCGACGAGCAGCGGCGGCGCCGTTCGGCGACCTACCTTGCCGAACTGGTGAAGCTCGCGCGGGACTACCGGTACTTCGCCAACGGCTGGATCGACGCCAAGGAGCTCGATCGGCGTGGTCAGGACGCGATGGCGGCGCTGACCCGGCTCCGCGAGGACTCTTCCGCCCGACCGGTCACCGACTAGGGCGTTCGGCGCAGCTCGTCGCACCGAACGGACCACTCGCCGACGGTCAGCCGCGCCAGGCACCCCCTTCCCACGCTTCGACCGCGTAGTCGTGGAAGCTCTTGGGCCCACGTCCGGCTACCCGGGCGACGGTGTCGGTCGGCTCGCCGTCGGCCAGCGCGTCCCACGCCCGGATCTGCTCCTCGGCCAGGTCGGCGGGCACGACGGCCCGGTAGTCGTCGGGCGTGCCGCGGAAGTCGACCTGCCGGCCGGTGACCCGGGCGAGCACGTCGAGCGCCTGCGGGAACGACAACGCCTCGGGCCCGGTGACCTCGTAGACCTCGCCCTCGTGCCCGTCCTCGGTCAGCGCGGCGACGGCCACCGCGGCGATGTCGCCCGCGTCCACGAACGCCTGGTGCTTCTCGCCGAGGGGCAGCACCAGCTCGCCCGCGAGCACCGAGGGCCGGAAGAACCCCTCGTCGAAGTTCTGGTCGAACCAGTCCGGCCGCAGCACGGTCCACCCGACGCCGGACTCGCGCACCAGCCGTTCGGCGGCGAGCAGCCGTTCGTCCCGCATCTCCACCACGCCGCGGGTGGACAGCAGCACGAACCGCCGCACGCCCCGTGCCACGGCCTCGTGCACGAACGCGGGCTCGATGGGCAGCTCGTGCGGCGCCATCAGGTAGACCCGCTCGACGCCGTCCAGCGCGCCCGCCCACGTGCCGGGGTCGGACCAGTCGAAGCGCACCTCGCCCCGGCGTGACGCCCGGCGCACGGCGTGGCCGGCTCCGGAGAGCCGCGCGGCCACCCGCCTGCCGGTCGAGCCGGTGGCACCCAGTACCAGGATCGGTTGATCAGCCATGGATCGAACCAACCACAGGGGTCCGACATCCTCGCGTCGTCGCCCGGCGCCCGCCGGGTGACGGCTCAGGCGACCGGGGCCCGGGAGAGCACGACCGCCAGGCCGAACGCGACGCCCATCACGGCCAGCTCGAACGCGGCCCAGCCGACGATCGCCGTCGTCTTGTGCTGCGCGATGCGCGGCAGGAACCGCCACCGGATGTTCGCGCCGAGCACGGCCAACAACGCGGCGCACACGACCTTGCCGACCAGGACCAGGCCGTAGGACGTGGTGAAGAGCGAGCCCGGCAGCCCGACGACCGGGTTCAGCGCCAGCTCCAGCAGGCCGTTGAACAACCCCGTCACCGACACCAGGACCAACGCGATGGTGGCCAGCTTCGAGAACTTCGGCAATGCCTCGGCCAGCAGCCCCCGCCGGTGGGCGACCAGCACGACCAGCGCCGCCAGGCCGCCGGTCCACGCCGCCGCGCCGAGCACGTGCAGCTCCATCGAGATCATGGAGTAGTCGTGGTACTTCCAGTTCGACGCGTGGCCGGTCACCGGCAGCGGCAGCAGGCCGAACATGGCGATCAGGATGCGCAGCTCCGCCGGCACCGACTCGCCCCGGCGCACGGCCATGACGCCGATCCACAGGTACACGAGCGCGCACACGGCGCTGAACAGCAGTCCCTGCCCGGCGCCGACGCGCTGCACGTAGTCCACGACCATCGGCATGGTCAGCTCCGCGTCCGGGCGCGTCTCGTACGCCCGGATCACGATCGACACCAACGCGGTGAACGCCCACACCGCCGCCGCGACCACGGCGGCGGGCCGGGCGATCCGCATCACCGGCTCGGTGATGGCGGGCCGGCTGAACCCGAGCAGCTTCGGCAGCAGCGAGAGGCCGACGACGATCGTCGCGGCCAGGTCGAGCAGCGTTCGCACCAACGGGTGGCCGAACCGGACCACCACCCCCGGTTCGGCCACGCCCACCGCTTCCGGTGTGGTGGACAGGCCGAAGCCCAGGAACACGCCGACGGCCCCGCCTGCCAGCAGGCCGCCGACGACCCAGTACCTGTTCGAGGTGGTCGTGGTGGTGGTCCGGTTCGCGGTCATCGCCGGGTGCTCTCCTCCGCGCCGCCGCGCAGCGCGAGGAACGCGCCACCGGCCAGCAGCACGGCCGCGCCGACGATCCACACCCAGATGGGCACGCCGCCCGACCCGGACGACGGCGAAGCCGGGTCCTGCGCGGCCGACGAGGACGCGGGCGCGGGCGTGCCGCTGCCCTCCTTCGTCAGGGTGAACTTGAGCGAACCCGTCACCGGGTGCCCGTCCGCGGAGAGGATCCGGTAGCCCACGGTGTACTCGGCGGCCGGGCCCAGCGGGCGGACCGGGAAGACGACGCTGTTGTTCTTGACCGTCGGCTCGCCGTCCGCTTCCCAGCGCGTGCCCCCGGGCCCGGTGACGGTGATCGTGTTGAACTTCTCCCCGGCCTGCACGGCCTGGTCGAAGGTCAGCGTGATCGCCGCCGGCCCGGCCTCCAACCGCGACCCGTCCTTGGGGTCGCTGCTGACCAGCACGTTGTGCGCGAACGCGGGCGTGGCCGTGCCGAGCACGACCGCACCCGCGACGAGGCCGGTCAGCAGCAGCGAGACGACGCGCCTCATGCCGTCGGCTTGCCCGCGCGGCGGGACCGCAGCACGGCTCCCGCACCCAACCCGAGCCCCAGCGCGCCGACCGCCAGGCCGGCGCCGCCGAGCCAGCGGGCCGTGTCGTCGGTCGAGCCGGCCGCCGCTGCGTCGTGCCCGTCGTCCGCGACCGCCGTCGCGGTGGCCGTCCCGTGCGCGTCGCCGTCGGTCTTGGCGACGAGCTTCAGCACGGGCGCGGGGCGTTCCGGCTCGTCGGCGCCCTCGGCGGGGGGCGGCGCGTTCCAGTCGACGACCTCGCCGCTGTCGTAGGTCTGCTTGGTGGGCAGCAGCAGCTGGTCGGTGTTGTCCGGCAGCGGCCCGATGGACAGGTCGAACTCGTTGAACTGGCCGGGTTCGATGCGGTTGCCCGGGTCGGCGGTCCACGTGACCGTGCGCACGGCCTCGGTGACCTCGCGGCCGTGGCTCTTGACGGGCGTGGCCAGCTTCTCCTTGACCGCCTCGACCTTCCAGCCGGGCGTCGGCTTGGTGCTGACGGAGGCCAGCGGGTACTCGGCGGGCAGGGTCAGCTCCAGCTTGACCGTGCCCGAGTCGGGGCGTTCGTTGGGCACGCGCAGCGTGACCTTGGTGTACCCGCCCTGCACGGCGTCCTTCGGCGTGGACGCCGTGACGTGGGCGGACGCCAGGCCCGCGGTGGTCAGCGCGAGGATCGCGGCGGCGCCGAGCACGGCGCCGCCCTTGGCGAGCGTGCGCGCGCCAAATCGCTTTGTCGACATGAAGTGGTGGCTCCTGAGACCTGAGGTGTGCTTCTGGGGACCCGGGTGATCAGGAACCGGGAGGACCGCGGCGGCCGTGCACCCGTCGCAACACCACGTCGACCAGCACGTTCGCCGTCGACGAGGGGGTGGGCGCCCACAGCGCGCCGATCGGCGCGACCGGCGCGTGCGGCGGCAGCAGCCGGGTCACCACGCCGACCAGCGCCTGCAGCACGGCGTCGGCGCGGGCCAGCAGCAGGCCGGTGAGCAGGGCGGCGAGGGCGTGCGCCGCGGTCATGGCGGTCGGGCTGAACCCGAGGCCGGGCCCGTCGGCGGCGTGGTGGCCGAGGTTGAGCAGCGCGTGCTGCCCGAGTTGCGCGACACCCAGCGCGGCGAGGATGGTCCACGGTCGGCGTCCGCGTTCGGCGAGCGCGGTGCCCGCGAAGGCGACGAGCAGCGTCAGCGGCAGCGCGGGCGCGAACTCGGTGATCGAGCCGCCCGCCGCGCCGTGGGCGGTGACGCTGAGCGCGGCGGAGGTGACGGCCAGCAGGACGGCCCGCGCGAGGCGGGTCGGTGCGGGCCGGCTGGTCATACTCCAGAGAGTAGGAGGTCGCGCCGCCCCGGCGTCAGCCCCCACGGGTCGGAGTGGGTTTGCCCTACTCCGTTCGGGGGTAGTGGTTACCCGTGACGACCGAGAGTAAACCTGTCAAAGAGCCGTTGCCCGGTGATCCGAAGGTGGATCGACCAGGGCGGACGGACCGCGTGGTGTTCGGTGTCGCCGCAGTTGTCACCCTCGGGTTCGTCGCGTGGGGCATCCTCGGCACGGCATCGTTGGCCACGGCGTCGAAAACGGCCCTGACCTGGGTCATCGGCAACCTGGGCTGGGCGTTCGTGCTCAGCGCGTCGGGCTTCGTGCTGTTCGCCCTGTGGCTCGCGGTGAGCCGCTACGGCCGCATCCCGCTCGGCCGCGACGACGAGCCTCCGGAGTTCCGCACGATCTCGTGGGTCGCGATGATGTTCAGCGCGGGCATGGGCATCGGGCTGATGTTCTACGGCGTGAACGAGCCGTTGTCGCACTTCGTGCAGCCGCCGCCCGGCACCGTCGAGGGCGGCTCCGACCAGGCGTTGCAGACCGCGATGGCGACCACCCTGTTCCACTGGACGCTGCACCCGTGGGCGATCTACGCCGTCGTCGGCCTGGCCATCGCCTACGGCAGCTTCCGCCGCGGTCGCAGCCAGCTGATCAGCGCGGCGTTCGCCCCGCTGCTGGGCAGGCGGCGCGCCGAAGGGCCCGCCGGTCGCGCGATCGACGTGCTGGCGATCTTCGCCACCCTGTTCGGCTCGGCCACCTCGCTGGGCCTCGGCGCGCTCCAGATCGGCAGCGGCCTGCAGGTCGCGGGCTGGCTCGGCGAGGTCGGCAACGGCATCGTGGTCGGTGTCATCGCCGTGCTGACCATGGCGTTCGTCGCCTCGGCCGTGTCCGGCGTGGCCAAGGGCATCCAGTGGCTGTCGAACATCAACATGGTGCTCGCCGTGGTGCTGGCCGCGTTCGTGTTCGTGGTCGGGCCGACGGTGTTCGTGCTGAACCTCGTGCCCGCCGCGATCGGCGACTACTTCCGCGAGCTGGCCGACATGGCGGGCCGCACCGCCGCGTCCGGCGGCGACGCCACCGAGACGTGGCTGTCCGGCTGGACGATCTTCTACTGGGCGTGGTGGATCTCGTGGACGCCGTTCGTCGGCATGTTCATCGCCCGCATCAGCCGGGGTCGCACGATCCGGCAGTTCGTGGCCGGCGTGATCGGCGTGCCCAGCCTGGTGAGCCTGGGGTGGTTCTGCGTGTTCGGCGGCACGGCGATCTTCGTGCAGCGGTCCGGCACGGACCTCGCCGGCACGGCCTCCCCGGAGGGCCAGCTGTTCGGGCTGCTCGACCAGTTCCCGCTGGCCTCCGTCGCCGGGGTGGTGGTGATGCTGCTGGTGGCGATCTTCTTCGTGTCCGGCGCGGACGCCGCGTCCGTGGTGATGGGCACGCTGTCGCAGCGCGGCTCGATCCGGCCGTCGAAGCCCGTGGTCGTGTTCTGGGGCGTGCTCACCGGTCTCGTCGCGGCGGTGATGCTCCTGGTCGGCGGGACGAGCGCGCTGACCGGGCTGCAGAACCTCACGATCATCGCCGCGCTGCCGTTCATGGTCGTCATGGTGGGGCTGTGCGTGTCGCTGGCCCGTGACCTGCGCAGCGACCCGCTGATCCGGCGGGAGGAACGGGTCGCCGAGGTGATGGAGGAGGTCACCGCGCACTACGACCCGGCAGACCCCAACCCGGAGGAGATCGCCTACCGGACCGTGGAGGAACTCACACGCCGAGGCGTTTGAGCAGGTCGGCTTCCATCGCGTCCAGGTCGACCGAGACCGCGCGGTGCGCCGCCTTGCGCCGCGGTGCGGGCATCCGCTCGGACGCCCGCACCGCGGCCAGCAGCTGCGCCAGGCGCTTCTCGGTGTCCTGGACGTAGGTCGGCTCGGTGTCGCGGAGCTGGGCGAGCGCGTCGGCGAACCCGGCGATGCGGGCGTGCAGGCGCGCGCCCTTGCCCGAGTACCTGGTCAGCTGGTCGACCGGCACGCCGAGCCGTGCCGCCCGGTAGTGGTCGTAGCGGTCGCTCAGCAGCGCCGCGGCGCGGGCCGCGACCGGCGCCATCACCGGGATCAACGTCGGCGCCAGCACCTTGGCCACGCCGACGAGGTTCTTCACCCTGCCGGGGGTGAACCCCTTGCCCTTCTCGCGCGCCATCGCCGCACCTCCTGTGCCTGACCCTAGAGCCGTTCCGGCAAAAGATCGACTCGACTCCGCGAGGTTGCCGGTACAACAGCGCGCCCGGCGTCATACGCTGCACCGGTGACTTCCCAGGTGCAGCTCGACGCCGGTGTGGTCACTCGTTGCCGGCGGCGGGTGCACCTCGAACACGATCCGACCATGCGTGACGTGCCCAGACTGCCGCCGGACCCGACCGGTCAGCAGCGCAAGGCCGACGCGAACGACCACCGGCGCGCGGTCGCGACCGCGCTGGGCCGGGTCGTCGGGTCCGACCTGATGGAAATTCCGCAGGACGTGCCGTCGGCCGACCGCGAGCGCGTCACCGCCGCCGCGATGCAGGCCGGTGTGCCGTACATCTGGGGTGCGGCGCTGCCCCGTGACCCGCTGGGCGGTCGGCGCGGCGGCATCGACCTGCTGGTCAAGGAGACGACCGGGTACGTGCCGGTGCTCGTGGTCCGGCACAAGGTCAGCGACCCGGGTCAGGGCGCGCGCACGTCACCGCTGTCGCACCCGCTGCCGGGCGGCGCGCGGGTCGACCCGCTGCGCAAGGTCCGGCCCCAACCTCGTGACCAGCTCCGGCTGGCGCACGCGCAGCGGCAGCTCCAGGCGTCCGGCTTCGCCGCGCGGGGCCGGGCGACCGGCGGTGTGATCGGCATGGACGCCGACGTCGTCGTGTGGCACGACCTCGAAGCGCCGACCTGGCCCGGCGGCAAGAACGCGCTCGCCGAGTACGACACCCGGTTCGCCGACCGGCTGGCCGTGGCGTCCGCCGCCGCCACCGGCGCCGACCCGCAGGCCCGCCCGACCCGGATCGTGGAGTGCCGCAGCTGCCCGTGGTGGCCGGTGTGCGAGACCGACCTGAAGACCGCGCGCGACGTCAGCCTCGTGGTGCGCGGCGAGGACGCCGCGGCGCTGCGCAAGGTCGGCGTCCACACGGTCGACGAGCTGGCCGCGCTCGACCCGGACGAACAGGTCGTCCCCCTGGTCGGGATGCTGTACTCGGACGCGGTGATCCTCGCCCGCGCCTGGCTGCGCGACCTCACCGTGGTGCGCCGCGTGTCCCGGATGGAGGTGCCGCGCGCCGACGTCGAGGTCGACGTGGACATGGAGAGCTTCGGCGACCTCGGCGCGTACATGTGGGGCTGCTGGCTGTCCGGGCAGGACGTCGGCGAGGAGCACGGCTACCGCGCGTTCGCCACCTGGGACCCGCTGCCGTGCGCGGACGAGGCCCGGTCGTTCGCCGAGTTCTGGGGCTGGCTGACGGGCGTGCGGCTGCGCGCCCGCGCACGTGGCCTGTCGTTCAAGGCCTACTGCTACAACGAGCTCGCGGAGAACCGCTGGCTGCTCGGGTCGGCCGAGCGGTTCAAGGGCCGGCCCGGCATCCCCACCGTGGCGCAGGTGCGGGAGTTCATCACGTCCGACTCGTGGGTCGACCTGTTCGGCATCGTGCAGGACCAGTTCCTGTGCGCGCACGGCAAGGGCCTGAAGACCATCGCGCCGGTCGCCGGCTTCCGCTGGCGCGACCCGGAGGCGGGCGGCGAGAACTCGATGCGCTGGTACCGCGACGCCGCGGGCATGGACGGCCGACCGCCGGACCCCGACCAGCGCCGCCGGCTGCTGGAGTACAACGAGGACGACGTCCGCGCCACCCACACCCTGAGGCTGTGGATGACGTCGGACGCCATGGACGACCTGCCGTTCGCCGGGGATTTGTGACTGCGTCGGATCGCGCCGCCTCCGGCGTCGCGGGCGAGGTCGCCCTACCGGACCACCACGCGAGGTCGCGTCGATCGACTTCCGGGTGACCGAGCCGCCGTCTGCGGAGCAGCGGCCATGTCACCGCGGCGCCATCCGGAGGGCTCCGTCCATGCGGATGACCTCGCCGTTCAGGTAGTCGTGCTCGACGATCGACACGGCCAGCTGCGCGTACTCCTCCGGCAGCGCCAGCCGCTTCGGGAACGGCACGCCCGCCGCCAGGCCCGCCCGGAACTCGTCCGACACGGTCGCCAGCATCGGCGTGTCCACGATGCCCGGCGCGATCGTCATCACCCGCACGCCCACCGACGACAGGTCGCGCGCGGCGGGCAGCGTCATCCCGACCACGGCCGCCTTCGACGCCGCGTACGCCACCTGCCCGATCTGCCCGTCGAACGCCGCGATCGACGCCGTGTTGATCACCACGCCCCGCTGGCCGTGCTCCAGCGGCTCCGTCTTGCCCATCGCCGCCGCCGCCAGCCGCAGCACGTTGAACGTGCCGACCAGGTTGACGTCGATGACCTTGCGGTACAGGTCGAGCGGGTGCGGGCCGGACTTGCCGACCGTCCTCGTCGACGGGCCGATGCCCGCGCAGTTCACCACGACCCGCAGCGGCGAGCCGGAGCCGGCGGCCGTGTCGACGGCGACCTGGACGTCCTCCTCTGAGGTGACGTCCGCCGCCAGGTAGGTGACGCCCTCGACGTCAGGGGCGTCGTCGGTAGAGAGGTCCAGCGCGAACACCGCCGCACCACGTGCCGCCAACGCCCGCGCGGTCGCGAGGCCAAGCCCGGACGCGCCGCCGGTGACGATCGCCGCGGTACCCGAGATCTCCATACATCCTCCTGTCCTGGGACCAGGAGGTTAACGGTCGTTCAGCCCCCGGCGCTCGGAGAAGTGGAGCAATGCGACCAACGGCACGGCCGCCAGCACCGCCAACCCCACGAAGAGCAGGGAGAAGAGGACGAGTTCCATACCCATGACCTTGCCTTCGGTCGGCCGAAACCGCGTCCGCCGCGAGGGGTGTTTCCCGGTACACCCAGGGGACTACCCATCTCACTCTCCGCATACGCCTGGTGTTTGACCCACGGTCAACTTCGGGTGCCACCGTCATACCCATGTTCGTCCGGCGGATCGCGGTCGTGGGAACGGGTTACGTGGGCCTGACGACGGGGGCGTGCCTCGCCTCCCTCGGACATCGGGTCGTGTGCGCCGACGTGGACGCGCTCAAGGTGGCGCGGCTGCGTGCCGGGCAGGTCGACATCCTCGAACCGGACCTCGACGACCTGGTCGCGGCGGGCCAGTCGGCGGGACGGCTCGCGTTCGTGGAGGGCGCGCGGCACGCCGTCGGTGACGCCGAGGTGGTGTTCCTGTGCCTGCCCACGCCCATGGGCGCGGGCGGCGCGGCCGACCTCGGCGCGGTCGAGGCGGTGGCTCGGGAGATCCGCGACGTCCTCCCGTACGGCGCGGTCGTGGTGTGCAAGTCCACCGTTCCGGTCGGGACGTCGACCAGGGTCGCGGCCCTGCTCGGGCGGGAGGACGTCGCCGTCGTCTCCAACCCGGAGTTCCTGCGCGAGGGCAGTGCCGTGCGCGACTTCCTGCACCCCGACCGGATCGTGGTCGGCTCGGACTCGCCGCAGGCCGCCGAGCGCGTCGGCGCGCTGTTCACCAAGCTCGGCGCGCCCACCGTGCTCATGGACGCGGCCAGCGCCGAGATGGTCAAGTACGCGGCCAACTGCTTCCTGGCGATGAAGCTGTCCTACGTCAACGCGGTCGCCGAGCTGTGCGAACTCGTCGGCGCGGACGTCACCTCCGTCACCGAGGGCATGGGCTACGACAAGCGCATCGGCCAGTCGTTCCTCAAGCCGGGCCCCGGCTGGGGCGGCTCGTGCCTGCCCAAGGACACGCACGCCATGGTGCGCATCGCCGATGCCGTCGGCGTCGACTTCTCGCTGGTCAAGGCCACCATCGAGACGAACGCGCGGCAGCAGCGGCGGGTGGTGGAGAAGCTGCGCGGCGCCATCGGGCCGCTGGCCGGCGCGCGCATCGGCGTGCTGGGGCTGGCGTTCAAGGCGGGCACCAACGACCTGCGCGACTCGCCCGCGCTGGCGGTGGCGGAGCTGCTCGCGTTCGAGGGCGCGGAGCTGGTCGCGCACGACCCGGAGATCAGCCGGCCGTTGGTGGGGATGACCGTGGTCGACTCGCCGTACGCGGCGGTGCGCGACGCGGACGCGGTCGTGCTGCTGACCGAGTGGCCGGAGTTCCGCGCGCTGGACTGGGCGCTGGTGGCGTCGGTCATGTCCGGTTCGACGGTGCTGGACACGCGCAACCACCTCGACCCGGACGCGTTGGCGCGGGCGGGGCTCGTGCTGCACGGCCTGGGGCGTGAGCTGCGGGTGCCCGACCAGGCGATATGAGCGCGGTTCGGGTTCAGCTGATCTTCAGGACACAGTCTCGTTAGCAGGGGTAACAAAATGCGGTGAGCCGACGTAGGTTGTCGAAATGTTCACCACGCGTCCTGAACTCGTCGGCACGCACGGAATGGTCGCCTCCACGCACTGGCTCGCCTCCAGCGCGGGCATGGCCGTCCTGGAGGACGGCGGCAACGCCTTCGACGCCGCGGTCGCGGTCGGCTTCGTGCTGCAAGTGGTGGAACCGCACCTCAACGGTCCGGGCGGCGAGGTGCCCGTGGTGTTCGCCGCCGCCGGCGAGACCTCGCCGCGCGTGCTGTGCGGCCAGGGCGTGGCGCCGGCCGGTGCGACGATCTCGCACTACGCGGGCCTGGGCCTGGACCTCGTGCCGGGCAGCGGGCTGCTGGCGGCCACCGTGCCGGGCGCGTGGGACGGCTGGCTGACGTTGCTGCGCGACTACGGGACCAAGTCGCTGCGCGAGGTGCTGGGGTACGCGATCGGGTACGCGCGGGACGGGTTCCCGCTGCTGGAACGGGCGGCGTCCACCATCTCGACGGTCGCCGGCCTGTTCCGGGACCACTGGACGTCGTCGGCGGCGCTGTGGCTGCCCGGCGGCAAGCCGCCGCAGGCGGGCGCGCGGTTCCGCAACACCAAGCTCGCGGACACGTGGGAGTGGCTGCTGGCCGCCGCCGAGGCCGCCGGGTCGGACCGCGAGGCGCAGCTCGAGGCGGCGCGGCGGGCGTGGTCGCAGGGGTTCGTGGCCGCCCAGGTGGACGAGTTCTTCCGGATCGCGCACCGCGACGACTCGGGCGCCGACCACGCCGGCGTGCTGACCGGCGAGGACATGGCGTCGTGGGAGGCGTCGTACGAGGACGCCGTGTCGGTGGACTTCGGGTCGTGGAGCGTGGTGAAGCCGGGGGCGTGGACCCAGGGGCCCGTGCTGTTGCAGCAGTTGCTGCTGCTGGAGGGCTTCGCGGACCGGTTGTCCTATGTGGACGGCGTGCCGTCGGCGGAGACCGTGCACCTGGCGGTGGAGTGCGCGAAGCTGGCGTTCGCCGATCGGGAGGCCTGGTACGGGGACAGCGGCGACGTGCCGTTGGACGTCCTGCTTTCGAGGGAGTACGCGCACCAGCGCCGGCAGCTCGTCGCCGATCACGCGTCGCTCGACCTGCGGCCCGGTTCACCCGGTCGGCTCGACGCACGTCTTCCCGGGCACGTCGCGCGCGGCCCGCGCGTCGCGAGCGGACCGGACGGCGGCGGCGCGATCGGCGAACCCACCGTGTCGAGCGTGGGCACGGTCAAGGGCGACACGGTCCACGTGGACGTGGTCGACCGCTGGGGGAACATCGTGTCGGCCACCCCGTCCGGCGGGTGGTTGCAGTCCTCGCCGACCATCCCGTCGCTCGGGTTCTGCCTCGGCACCCGGGCGCAGATGTTCTGGCTGGACGAGGGCCTGCCGAACTCCCTGGCCCCCGGCAAGCGCCCCCGGATCACCCTGTCCCCGAGCCTGGCCCTGCGTGACGGCCTGCCCGCGATGGCCTTCGGCACGCCCGGCGGCGACCAGCAGGACCAGTGGCAGCTGGGGTTCTGGCTCGCGCACACCGCGGGCGGGATGAACCTCCAGGAGGCCATCGACTCGCCGATGTGGCACACCAACGCGTTCCCGAGCTCGTTCTACCCGCGGTCGTGGACGCCCGGCGAGGTCGTGGTCGAGTCGCGGATCGGCGACGGCGCGATGGCGGAGCTGCGCGAACGCGGTCACGCGGTGCTCGACGCCGGTCCGTGGACGCTGGGCCGGATGTCGGCCGTGGCCCGGGATTCGCGCGACGGCCTGCTGCGTGCGGCCGCCAACCCGCGCGGCGCGCAGGGCTACGCCGTCGGCCGCTGAACGGCGTTTCGGTGGTTGGAACGGTCCCGGCCCGAGGGGGAGGGGGCCGGGACCGCTCCGGCTCGAGGTGGGCGCGCGCAGGTTCGGCGTGCCCGGGGTGGCGCGTCAGCGGCCGAGGCTGAGCCTCACGTCCAGCGGCCCGCCGGCGCCGTTGCCCAGGAGCAGGGGACCGGTGACGATCGGGCCGGCCGGGTTCGAGAGGTCGACCCGGACCGCGTCGCCGAGGTTCGCGATCTCGCCCAGTTCGGCGTCGACGTCGGGCCGCGCCTGCGCACCGAGGTCGACGGCCTGCGCGGTGCCGCCCAGGCCGAGCATGACGGCCGTGCTGCCGAGGGTGACCGCGGCTCCGGCGATGGTCTTCCTGAGGTTCATGGGCGGGAAAGTTTCGCAATCCGGGTGTCCGGTTCAAGCCCGCTAACTCCGGTGGGTGGATTACTTCACCCGGTCCAGCGGAGCCCGACCCACCTCGACCCCACCGTGCAGACCCGCGTCCCGCCTCGCCACACCGCCACCGAGCAGACCCCGCTCGGCGCCCCGGCCCGCGCCAGGAAGTCCTCCGCACAGCCCCGCGTGTACCGGTCCTTCCACCGGACGCCGCGCTCGATGTGCCAACCGTGGTCGTCGACGGTCTCGGCGTGCTCGCGCACGAGCGAGCCGTCGGTCCGACGCCGGAAGTACTCGATCCGGTGCAGGTAGGCCGTGTCCGTCATGGGGTCACGGTTACCGCCGGAAGCACCCCGTGGGATTCCCACCCGCTGTTTCCGCCGCCGTAGCTTCGCGCGATCGGATGATCACGCACTGATCCGGAGTCGACTACGACCACCGCAAGATCAGCCGGATCGAGAAGGGCCAGCGACCCGACTACCACGGCATGCGCGCCATGCTCGACACCTACGGCGTCCCGTTCTCCCAGTGGGAGCCCTACATGGAGATGTGCGCGAGGGCGTTGGAGAAGGGCTGGTGGACCAAGTACGACCTCGACGACCAGGGCTACATCAGCCTGGACACGACGCGTCCAAGGTCTCCGACTTCCAGGTCACCTACGTGAGGTCTCGCCGGCGGGTAGCCCGGCGCGGGTGCGTGACTCGAAGAACCCGGCCGGGCCGACCGTGGCGCTGCGGGACTGGGCGGCGTTCCGGACTCGACGCGTTCGTCACCTACGACAAGCGGCTGCTCGAAGCCGCCGCCGGGGTGGGTCTGCCCGTGGCGGCACCGGGCTCGTACGACGGCTGACGTACGGGCGTGAGCCGCCCCTGACACGACGCTGACCTCCGCCTTCCTCCCGTACCGTCATCGGCATGGCGTGGCTGGCGTGGGTCTGGTTCGCGGCGACGTTCGCGCCGCTGATCTGGCGCAAGCGCTTCCCCGTCGCCGTCATCGCGGTCACCGGCGCGTCGACCTGGCTGTACTACGTCACCGGCCACTGGGGTCCGCTGATCGCCGCACCCGCCATCGCCGTGCTCTCCCTGCGCCGCACCCGTGTCCTCGAACAGCGGAGCCGCCAGGTGGAAGAAGAACGGTTGCGCATCGCGCGGGAGGTGCACGACGTCGTCGCGCACAGCCTCGCCATGATCAACGTGCAGGCCGGTGTCGCCGCGCACGTCGCCGACCGCCGCCCCGAAGAGGCGGTCAAGGCCCTCAAGGCGATCAAGGAGGCCAGCGGTCACGCGCTGGACGACCTGCGCGCGACCCTCGGCGTGCTGCGGACCGGTGAGGGGACGACGCCGGCGCCCAGCCTCGACCGGCTCGACGAGCTGGTCCGACCGGTGCCGGTGGCCAAGGTCGTCGGCACGCCGGGGACGTTGCCCGCTCCCGTCGACGCCGCCGCGTACCGGGTCGTGCAGGAGGCGCTGACCAACGCGATGCGGTACGCGGCGGACGCGTCCGAGATCGTCATCTCGTTCGAGCACACCGAGGACGCCTTGGTCCTCACCGTCACCGACGACGGCGCGACCAGGGGCGAGCAGGCGCCGCAGGGCGCGGGCTCCGGCATCCGCGGCATGCGGGAACGGGTCGAAGCGCTGGGCGGCACGGTGGACGCGGGACCATCAGCCGAGGGCTTCACCGTCAGGGCGGTCCTACCGTGGGAGGTTCGTGGTGATCAGGGTGGTGCTGGCCGACGACCAGGCGTTGGTGCGCGCGGGTTTCCGCCTGCTGCTCGACACCGAGGACGGGTTCGAGGTCGTCGGCGAGGCCGGTGACGGCGCGGAGGCGGTCCGGCGGGCGCACGAGCACCGGCCGGACGTCGTGGTGATGGACATCAGGATGCCCGGCACCGACGGCCTGGCCGCCACGCGGCAGATCTGCGCCGAGCTGCCGGACGTGAAGGTGCTCGTGCTGACGACCTTCAACGTGGACGAGTACGTGTTCGAGGCGTTGCGGAGCGGCGCGTCGGGCTTCCTGCTCAAGGACACCGACCCGGTCGAGCTGCTGCACGCCCTCACCGTGGTCGCGGAGGGTGAGGCACTCCTCTCACCGAGCGTGACCCGGAAGTTGATCGAGGAGTTCGCGAACCGGCCCGAGCACCGCCGTCCGGACCCGAAGGCGTTGCGCGTGCTGACCGCTCGGGAGCGGGAGATCCTCGCGCTCGTCGCCGCCGGGATGTCGAACGAGGAGATCGCCGAACACCTCGTGATCAGTCCGGCGACGTCGCGCACGCACGTCAGTCGGGTGATGACCAAACTGGGCGCGCGGGACCGCGCACAACTCGTCGTGCTCGCCTACGAATCAGGTTTGGTGTCACCGCGCCGAGGGTGAATATTCATTGTTGGGAACGCGCGGGGTGCACATAGACCGGCTCCGAAACTTCTGCGTAAAACGCTAAAAATCACAGACAGTAACCGAAACGCCGATGCCCGCCGCATTGTGTGTGCGGCGGGTGACGTTAACGGATGATGTCTAGGCGATAGCGCCGGGCGGCAGGTTCAGCTTGAACGGCAGCGTGGTCACGACCGCGAGGTCGGACGCCGTCTTGTTCATCAACGTCGGCGCGTTGCGCGAGCCGGGCTCGGGCAGGTCGAGCAGCCGGTCGACGGCCTCCACCAGCGGTCCCTCGTAAATCCAGACGGCCTGGGCGGCGCGTCGGCTGTCCCGGACGGCCGGGAGCCTGCCCGCGCGGGCCTCGGTCTCCGACCAGAACAGGATGGAGTCGATGAACCCTCTGCGCTGCTTGAACGCCATGATGCGGTCGAGCTGTCCGTCCTCGTCCCGGAGGTGGAGGAACTGGAACCCGCTTTCGCGCAGCTCGATGACCTTACTCAGTGCGAGATCCATGACGCACCTACCTCTGTTCTGAGGTCCCCTAGCAGGCACAGGTCGTACGACCCGAAATGATCGTACGGCAAGTGGACAAGCCGCCATAGGGACTAGGCCGGCGGGGCGGTCTCAATACGGGTTCGCCCACCTTCGGATTTTGATACGGATCGCAGGACCCGAACGGTTCGCACTAAAAACGTCAGTGCCCCAGAGGTGACCAGGATCACAGTGGGCCACATACGATCCTCCGCCGAGTGAGGTGTCCTGTCACCCGAAGAGACGTCTGCCATGGGCGCGGGGTTGCACGAGCAACGGTTCTTGAATCCCCTCCTTGAGGTGAACCACGAACAGGTGATGTGCCCGCCGGCTACGCTGTCCGGCGTGAGCACCGACCCGCCCAAGACCCTCCCGGCGGTGCCGGAGTCGTTGCTCCCCCGCGAGCACGCCCTCTACCGGCCGCGGCACAGCAGCCGCCAGCGCACCGCGCTCACCCTCGCGATCGTCTTCTTCTGCGCGCCCGCCCTGCTGCTGGTCGTCGGCGTGCGGCCGGCGGAGTTCGAGAACCGCAAGCTCGCCGAGTTCCCGTCGATCACCGACGGCTGGGGCTTCTTCACCGGGCTGAACGCGTGGGCGAGCGACCACGTGCCGCTGCGCGACAAGGCCGTGGGCGCCGCGAACGGCATCAGCCGCGGCCTCTTCGGCGAGGCGCCGGACCTCGACCGGCGGCAGGACGTCGTCGGCCCGGTGCCGACACCGCCGAAGGACCCGTCCGCGGACCTGCCCGACCCGACGGCGTTCGTCGACGTGATCGAGGGCAAGGACGACTGGCTGTTCCTCGGCGCGGACGTCGAGGGCGCGTGCGACCCGGTGATGCCGGTCGCCGAGGTGCACGCCCGGCTGTCGCGCCTGCGCGCCGCGGTCGAGTCGTCGGGGCGCAGGTTCCTGCTGGTCGTCGCGCCGAACAAGAGCACGATGGTGCCCGAGTTCCTGCCGTCGAAGTTCTACGGCAAGGACTGCTTCAACAAGGCGCGCGACGAGTTCTGGCAGGGGATCGGCAAGACGGGGGCGCTCGACCTGCGGTCGCGGATCGAGCAGACCGCCGAGCTGACCCACCGCCTGCCCTACCCGAAGTACGACAGCCACTGGACCCACGAGGGCAGCCTCGTGATGGCCCGCGTCATCACCGACACCGTCAAGCCGGGCACGTCCAAGGACTGGAAGGTCGAGCCGACGAAGGTGGTCGACCGCGAGGGCGACCTCGCGCCGCTGCTGGGCCGGACCGCGACGGACCCGGTCCAGTCCTACGACCTCGCGCCCGACGGCAGCACGGTGCGCAACCACGAGATCCCGCTCGACCCCAAGCCGCAGCGGTTCACGCAGGCGCCGTCGAAGGGCGTGGCGACGGCCAAGGTGGGGCTGCTCGGCGACTCGTTCGCCTACTACGCGGCGCAGTACCTGGTGGCCTGCTTCACGGACTTGACGATGGTGCACGTCGAACGCCTCACCAGCAACGCGCGCGAGGTCGCCCGTTCCCTCGCGGAGACCGACGTCGTGGTGCTGGAAGCCGCCGAGCGGCTCCTCGTCAGCGGGCTGGACCCGGTGCTCGAACCGGCGGTCATCGACATCATCGCCGAGGAGATGGCCAAGAACCCGCGTTAGCGGTGGTGGCCGTTCTCCTTGGCGTGGTTGGCGAGCAGGGACGCCACCGTCACCGACGGGCCGCTGTCCTCGCGCAGCCGCCGGCGCCCGGGCGCTTCGTCGGTTTCCGGGTCCTCGGCCGGCCAGACCGCCGCGGGCAGGTACCGGGTCGCGTCCTCGACCGGCGGGGGTGCGGGTGCCGGACGTGCGGCTGGTGGGCGCGGCGGGGGTGGTGCCGGTGTGCGCTGGGCCGGCGTGCCGCGCGGGGGCGTGCCGGGGACCGGTGAGCCGTTGACCGGAACACCGCGGGGCGGCGTGCCGTTGACGGGCGTCCCCCGGGGCGGGGTGCCCGGAGCCGGCGCGCCGTGCGGGGCGGCAGTTCGCGGTGGCGTGCCGTTGACGGGCGTGGCGCGCGGCGGTGCGCCGTTGACCGGTGCGCCGTTGGCGGGCATGCCTCGCGGCGGCGTGCGGGGGACCACCGGTGTGCCGTTGGCGGGCATACCGCGTGGTGGCGTGCGCGGAGGCGGGGTGCGCTGGGGCGGGGTCCGCTGGGGCGGTGGCGTGCGCAGGCGGACCGGCCGGATCACCACGGTCGGGTCTTCGCGCACGGGTTCCGGTTCGTCCGGCTCCTCGGACTCCTCCGGCCACTCGGCGTCCTCGAACTCGTCCTCGAACGCGCCGTCGAGCTCGTCGTCCTCGAGTTCCGCCGCCTCGGACTCCACCTCCGACTCCACCTCGGGCTCCGGCTCCGGCTTGGGCGCGGGCTTGCGGGACAGCTTCCGGGCGAGCGCGTGGCTCGGCTTCTCCACGAACCGGTAGCTCACCTCGACCACGCCGAACGTCAGGGCCACCGCGAGCGGGATCGCCAGCCACAGCGGCACGGCCGGCCGCATCAGGTCCAGCGACACGAACGCCACGAGCCCGTGCAGCAGGTAGATCGAGTAGCTGCGCTCCGAGAGCGCGATCCAGATCTTGCGCTCCTTGAGCCGCGACTCGGCGAAGTACCCGACCATGAAGAACAGCAGCGCGAACGCGAGGGCGAGGTTGTACGAGGTGTCGAGCCGGCCGAGCTTCTGGTGCTCGGCGAGCACGTACAGCGACCACGCGATGCCGACGTACACCCCGCCCAGCCACAGCGGCACGCGCTTGCTCGTGGTCGCCCAGATGATCTGGCCGATGATCGGGATGGGCAGGTACGACACGTTCACCGCGAACAGCGCCCACGACGCGCCGAACTCGCGGGCGCTCATCATCACCACGAACACGAACGTCAGCTGCGCGCCGATGGCGAGCCACGTCCAGCGCCGCATCACCGGCAGCAGCAGCACCAGCAGGACGTAGAAGACGACCTCGACGACCAGCGTCCACGCGACGCCGACCATCACCACCTGCGGCACGATCAGGTAGTTGATCACCAGCGAGTTGGTGATGATGGTCCACCAGGTGATCGTCGGCTCTTTCGCGCCGATCAGCGTCTGCGCGCCGAGCAGGATCACCGCGGCGGTCAGCAGCACCACGAACGTCATCGGGATGTAGACGCGGACCAACCGGTTGAGGCCGAACCGCCGCTGGCCCTGGCGCAACGCGATCGGCGTCACCACGAATCCGCTGACCAGGAAGAAGAACGGCACCGCGATCTGGCCGATGCCCTGCAGGCCCATGTGCATCGGGTCGCTGGTGAGCGCGTCGATGAAGTCGACGCCCGGCGTCGGCCCGGCCTCGCGCTTGGCGACCCACTGCTCGGCGATGTGGCTGTAGAAGACGAGCAGCGCCGCCAGCCCGCGTCCGATGTCGATGAACGCGATGCGGAGCTTCGGCGGTGCCGTCTGACCGTCCAGGGGTCCGCCCCTTCCCCGTCGCCGCCGCCTCCCGCCGCCCAGCATGGTAACGGAAGGCTCTCGATCAGACGGCGGATCGTGACTATCCCGAGCGGCCGGTAACGCTGCCCCGCCGTTCCCAACGGCGGACCGCCCGGTCGGCGGGCATCTCGACCCAGCGGTGCAGCGCTTCGGCCGCCAGCGCGGTCGTCGCCAGGCCGAGCACCGCGACCAGCGTCGGGTCGAGGTGCGGCATCAGGGCGTCGTACAAGGGGTACATCGCGCTGAGGTGGATCAGGTAGATCGCGTACGTCCGCTTGGACCAGCCTCGGATGAACGCCGACCGGCTCACCGGACCGCTCGCGGCCACCAGCAGCACGGTCAGCAGCACGGCGAACAGCAGCGTGCGCGGCACCGAGCCGCCCTGGTCCGTGTGGCCCCCCACCTTGTCCACCCAGACGAACAGGGTGAAGTGCACCGCGCCGATGGCCGTGCCCGCGACCGGGTGCACCTTGCCGGAGTGCACCAGCGAGATCAGCTGCCCCAGCACCAGCACCGGCAGGTACACCGCGAACTGGCCGATCCCGTGGCCGAGCACGGTCGGGAAGTGATCGGTGATCAGCAGCGTGGTGAAGCACAGCGGCACGGCGGCCAGCGGCGGGATCCAGGCGCGCTTGCGCAGCACGGGGATGGTCAGCGCCACGTAGCAGTAGAAGACGACCTGCACCTGGAGCGTCCACGTCACCGCGACCAGCGCCACCTGGGGCGTCTGGAAGAAGTTGACCAGGAACATGCCGCTGAGCAGGTCGCCGACGTCCAGGTTCGACTCGCGGGCCGACGACACCCGGTGGCCGAGGTTGATCAGGACCCACACGACGAGCGTGACGACCCAGAGCAGCGGGATGAGCCGCACGACGCGGCGGCGCAGGAACTGCAGCGGGCGCTCGCGGTTCGCCACGTGCGTCACGACCACGCCGCTGACGACGAGGAACAGCGCGACGCCGAGGAACGACAGGCGGGGGTTGAGGTGCAGCGTCTCGACGACGCCGCGCTCGACCGCCGTCGCCAGCCAGAACTCGCGGTCGTTCAACGTGAACCAGGCGATCAGGTGGGTGAGCACGACCGCGCAGGACGCGACGACGCGCAGCAGGTCGAGGCCGTGCAGGTACCCGGCGCTCTTGGGGATGACCTCGGTCCGTTCCAGCGTGCCCGCCGTCATGCCACCTTCTCCAAACCCCGGTGCAACGCCTCCGCGGCCCCTCCCGCGCACACCGTGCCGAGCAGCAGCGCGAGCAGCAGCGGAACGCCGTTCGCCAGCACGCCGGTCACCGCGTAGCCGACGACCGGGACGGACACGTACAGCGGCACCGCCCGGCTGCTCAGCCAGCGCACCGGCCGGGTCGACGCCAACGCCGCGCCACGCGGCAGCGCGATCAGGAACAGCAGCAGCGCCAGCACCCCGCCCAACGGGTGCCAGTAGCCGGCCAGGTCCGGCGCCACCCTGTCGGCGAGCACCAGCACCACCACGGCGAGCAGGCCGAGCCCGACGCCGCGCGCCGCGGTCAGCCGTCCCACGCGCACCTGCCACGCGACCTGGCCGAGCGCGGTCAACGGCACGAGCCCGCCGACCAGGCCGAGCAGGCGCAGCACGTCGGGCCCCCCGGCGGCGGCCCAGCCGCCCGCCATCACCAGCACGCAGGTGATCTCCAACTGCACCAGCACCGCGAGCCACGGCGCGCCGCGCTCCACCGGCCGCAGCACGAGCACGAGCAGCCCCGCCAACGCCACCGCCGCGACCGGTGTCGTCACCGCGGCGTCGGTCAACGGCTCCGCGCCGACCACCGACAGCAGCGCGCCCACCAGCACCGCGCACACCACCGCGGGCACGACCCGGCGCAGCAGCCGGACCGCCACCGACCACCGGTCGACGCCCGCGACCGCGTACCCGGCCGCCATGAGGAGCAGGGCGACGCCGAGGAAGCCGAAGTCCTCGCCGATCCCGGTCGGCTGGTTGACCCAACCGCGGACCACCACGACCAGCTCGGAGTCGTGGCCGTGCCGGTTCGGCCACAGGCCGAACAGGTAGCTGTAGGCGATCAGGCACACGGCGGTCGCGGTCACCACGCGCACACCGGGCAGGGTCGTGCCGCCCGTCTCGACGGACGTCGCGGTCTCAGCCATCGGCGGGCAGCGCCTGCAACTGCATGGCCAGCAAGGGCCCGAACTCGGAGGTGAGGTCGAACGACCTGGCGTTCAACTCGACCCGCACCACCAGGTCCCGGTGCACGTAGTAGCCGCGCGCGGTCGGCCGCGGCGCGGGCTCGACGTCGAGGTCCCGGATCACCCGCGTCACCCTGGTGACGCCGTGCTCGGGCGGCACCCGCTCCAGGCCGAACTCCAGCTGCAGCTCGTCCAGGCGGTCGGCGGCCCGCAGCGCGGCGTCCCGGTCGGCCATCCGGATCACGGCGACGAGCACCCGGCCCTCGGGCCGCTTCGACGACACGGTCATCCGCGCCGCACCCGCGCCCTCCTCCTGGTAGACCGCGACCTCGGCCGGGTTGAGGAACTCGAGTCTGAGCATGTCCGGGAACGCGCGCACGTAGTCGTAGGACTCGGTGCCCGAGTCGAAGTCGGCCAGTGCCAGCGGATCGGCGGCCAGCCGGCCCGCTTCGCCGGTCGGCGGCACGTTGCGCGCGCTGGCCGGCAGCGGCTGCCCGCCCCACAGGCTCCACGCGCCGAGGGCGACGGCCGCGAGCAGGCCGACCACCAGCAGCGCGCCGAGCGTGGACGTGCGCGTCCGAACCTCACCCACGCCGCACTACCTCCACACTCGGAACCCGGCCCCCGTACCGGAACCGGGCTCGAGTGTCGCAGGACAAGCACCGCGAATCACAGCGAATGCTGTGGTCAGAGTGGCCGAAGCCACAGCGTGATGAAGCCGGTGTCGACCGCGTCCGCCTGGCGCACCAGGTCTTCGTCCGCGTGCTCGGCCTCCGGGTCGGCGCTGAGCGGCACGGGCGCGTAGCCCATCTTGCGGTAGCCGAGCAGCACCTGGAGCGGGTCGTCGCCGAGCTCCACGATCGCGCCCGGGCAGAACTCGCACACCACGTGCGGGCGGTCGCGTTCCAGCACGGCGGTCAGGCCGGCGAGCGCCCGGTGGTCGCGGCCCTGCAGGTCGACCTTCACCAGCGTGACGCGCCGGTCGGCCACCTCGGACCTGCCGTCGAGCCGGATCGCGGGGATCACCACGCCGCCCGCGTCCTCGTCGGACAGCTCGTGGGCCCGGTGGTCGCCGCTGTTGTCGTCCTCGGCCTGCACGAGGCGGATGCTGCCGTCCTCGTCCCACGCCGCGACCGGCAGCACGTCGACGGTCCGCGCGCCCTCCGCGCCCAGGTTGGCCACGACGTTGCGGCGCAGGTACTCGGCGTTGACCGGGTTGGCCTCCACCGCGACGACCGACGCGACGCCCTTGGCCCGCTGGAGCAGGCGCAGCGTGTGGTAGCCGACGTGCGCGCCGATGTCGAGGAACGTGCCGTCGCCGACGAGCCCGGCCATCAGGTCGGCCTCCTCGACCTCCCACGACCGGTGGTAGGCGAGCCACGGCAGCACGACGTTGTCGACGGGCAGCAGCAACGCGCCCGCGTCGCACACCACGACCTCCGCGCCCGCGGGCACCGGCGCGTGCCGCAGCCGTGCCGTGTCCTGCACCGCGGACAGCGTCCTGGCCAGTTCGGCGATCCGCCGCTCGTCGCCGTCGAGCCGCTGGTCGCGCTCGGCGAACCGGTCGAACGTCGTGCGCTCGTCGTCCGCCAGCCGCGACCACACCCGTTCCAGGGTGCTGTCGAGCTGCTGCTCCAGGTTCGTCAGGTTCGCCGCGTTGTCCTCGACGGCGGAGCGGAACTCGTCCTGCACGCTCGCGAGCCGGTTCTTGAGGCCCTCGTTCGCCCAGCGCGTCGACTCGACGCTCGACTCGACCGCCTCCAGCCGCGCGACCACGCTGTTCAGCGTGTCCTCGACGCCGCCGACGAGCGTGCCCATCACCTTGCGCTGGTGCACGTCGTAGTGGTCGATGGCGCGCAGCACGGCCTTGCGCAGCGCGGGCGCCAGCGGCGTGCGCGACGCCGTGCCGACCTCGGCCCGCCAGAGCAACGCCTGCTTGGACTCGCGCAACGGCCGCAGCAGGTCCGCGCCCGGCAGCTCGGCCCGGTAACCCGCGCCGCCGCTGCCCTGCCAGCTCTCGTGCGCCGCGCGCAGCTGCTCGGCCATCCACGAGGCGGCCCGCTTCACCGAACGGGTGCGCAGGATGTGCTCGCGCGCGGCACGACCGCGGCGGGCGGCCTCGGCCGGGTCGTCCGCGACCTCGCGCATGGCGCGGGCGGCGGCGTCCAGGTCGGGCTCGGCCCACACCGCGCTCGCCGGGTACGGGTGGTTGCCCGGACCCACCGGCACCAGCTTGTGCGGCACCGGCCAGCCGGTCTTGTCGTCCAGGAACTCCGTGGTGCTGGAGTAGTCGGTGGAGATCACCGGCATGGCCCGCGCCATCGCCTCGGCCACGGTGAGGCCGAAGCCCTCGCTGCGGTGCAAGGAGACGTAGGCGCTGCTCGACGCGTACAGGTCGTCGAGCTCCTGCACGGACAGGTAGCGCTCGACGAGCTCGATGCGCGGGTCGTCCATGACCTTCACCCGCAGCCGCTCGGCGTTGTGCGGGTTCTTGTCGCCGTTGATCGCCTTGAGCACCAGGCGCACGTCGTCGCGGCCCTCGAAGGCCCGCTGGAACGCCTCGACCAGGCCCCACGGGTTCTTGCGCTGGCCGATGCTGAAGAAGTCGAACGCGAACAGGAACTGCACCGGGTCACCGGGACGGCGTTGCGGCCGGGACACCGGACCGGGGTCGCGCACCGGCACCGGGATCGCCTTCACGGGCACCGACGTGTGCTTGGCGATGGCGTCGCGGCAGAACTCGCTGACCGTCCACACCTCGTCGACCAGGTCGAACGCGTGGTGCATCTCGCCGGGGAACTCCTCGAGCTCCCACGCCCACAGGCCGATCCGGTAGCGGTGGTGGCCGACGTGCGGCTGGTGGTCGAGCACCGCGCGGGTCTGGTCGGCGTTCACGCACAGCAGGCTGATCGGGAACCGCGGCTGCCCGACGGTGCCCGGCTCGGCCAGGCCCGTGCGGTTGGACACCAACCGGTCCTCGACCACGGAGACGACCGGCACGCCGGACTCGCGGATCGCGTCGTGCACCAGCCGTGCCATCTCGCCGACGCCGAGCTCGGCGGTCAGGTAGCCGACCACGTTGACGCCGAAGTCGTCCGACGGCTCGGACGGCTCGACCGGCTCGGCGGGCAGCGCCCACGCCGGCAGCGACGCCTCGGTCACGCCGGAGCTCGCGCACCAGGAGCGGAACGGCGCGGCGTCACGGCTGTGCGGCAAGGGGAACGCGGTCTTCAGGTCGGGACGGGAGTCCCACACCGCCTGCACGAGGCGGCTCAGCGCGGTGCCGACGGGCGCGTCGTCCGGCGGACCGGCGAGCCACTCGCGCAGCGCCTGGCCGCCGTCGGCGTCGAACGCGTGCGGCGGGACCACCGTCGGCCGGTTGCCGGTCGGGCCGAGGGTGTCCCCGCGCTCGGCCTTCACCCACGCGTCCCGGTACAGGGTGCGCATGGCCGGGCTGATCTTCGTGCCGTCGGCCATCTTCGCGAAGCCGTACGGGATCGACTCCAGCGTCTCGGCGTAGCCGTTGCCCTGCAAGGACGCGCGGTAGCCGTCGCACAGCTCGCGGACGGTGGGGTGCTCGGACAGCACCACGCGCGGCCGGGTCGGCGTGTGGTGCGACAGCAGCCACGGCTTCTCCGGCCGGTACCCGCTGTAGTGGAAGAACCGCAGCCGGTGGCCGCCCGCGGTCAGCACGCCGTCCGCGTCGCGCTCGACGGGGCGCTCGTGGATGTTCCAGTAGGCGACGTTGAAGCCGGGGTCGCGCAGCACGGTGTTGTCGAACAGCGCGGGCACCTGGTCCACCCACCGCTGGTCGGTGAACAGCTGCTTCTCCGGCGCCACGATCGCGTCGTGGCGCAGGCGCTCGGCCCAGAAGTCCAGGAACGGCTCGGAACCGGGACCGGTGGCCACGAAACCGAGGTTGAAGATCCCGGCGCCCATGATCGCGGCTTCGCTCGGGTCCTTGCCGTCGCGCGGCAGCGGGTTGAGGAAGTGCGGCGTGAGCACGATGCCGTGCGCGAGCGCCAGCTCCTCCAGCTCCGGCATCGGCGCGAAGACCTGGATGTCCGGGTCCAGGTAGATCACCACGTCGGCCTGCGACCGCAGCTCGCGCAGCAGGTACGGCTTCACCGCCGTGGCCATCTCGGTGATGTTGTAGGCGGTGGCCATGCGCAGGTAGTCGTCCGCGTCGATGCCGGTGGCCTCGGGGCCGACCGTGCGCAGCCGGCCCTGCCGCTCGCCCGAGCCGCGCGGCGCGTCGATCACCGCGATCACGAACTCGTGGTCCGGGTGGTGCTCGAGGTAGGACGCGGCGAGGACGCGCGCGGCGGGCAGGTAGTTGCGGGCGACGACGGTGCACGCGGTCACGGCGCCGCCGTCGTTGCGCGGGTCAGCCATCGGCGGCGAGCACCTCGAGCTGGGCCTTCAGGGCCTGGTCGAAGCCCTTGCGCGCGATGGCGAGCGACGAGGAGGAGGCGACGTCGACCCGGACGATCAGGTCCTTGCTGCTGTAGTGGCCGCGGACGCGGGCGTTCTGCCCGTCCTTCAGGTCGACCTGGGCCGCCATCACGCCGGCGGGACCGTCCGTGATCTGCGTCATGCCGTTGTTGATCTGGGTGTTGTGCAGGCCGAGCGCGGCCGCGGCGGCTGCCGTGGCGTCGGTGCCCTGCACGATCAGGACGACGCCCCTGGAGCCGTCGTCCATGATGAACTGCGTGAGCTTGGTCTTGGTGGCGCCCCCGGTCGTGTAGAGCGCGACCTCGGACTCCAGCAGGTAGTTGAGCTTCGGGACGCCCGAGAAGTCGGTCACCGCCTTGTTCGTGCTGACCTTGCCGGGGAGCTCGCCGATCGGCAGCGGGTCCGGCGGTGGCGGCGGCGTGGTGGTCGTCGCGGCCGTGCTGGTCTCGGTGGTGCTGCCACCGGCCGTCTGCGACGACTCGCCGCGGCCCCAGATCCAGTAGGCGCCGAACGCGATGCCCGCGAGCAGCACGATGGCCACCACGATGCCGATGACCTTGCCCTTGCCGCCGCCGCCGGTGTCGTCGAAGACCTCGGGGCCCTGCGCGATCCAGCTCGGGTTGGCGTCGCCCATCGGGCTGTAGCTGTCGCCACCCCACGGCGGCGTGCTCGACGGCGGGCCGGACTGCCAGCCACCCTGCTGCTGCTGTTGCTGCGGCGGCGGCATCTGCTGCTGCGGCGCGATCGGGGTCACGTACTGGGTGCGGTCGGCGTCGGCCGGCCGCTGGCTCACCACCTGCGTCCGGTCCGGGTTGGCCTGCGGGGCCGCTCCGGGCGTGACGATCTGGGTGGCGTCGGGGTTCTGGTTCGGCTGCGACGGCGGCACCGCGTCCCACCGCACGGGCGGCGCGAACGGGCCGCTGTTGGGCGGTGCGGCCGGGCCGCCACCCGAGGCGGCGGCGAGGAGTTCATCCCGGCGTCGGCGGTAGTCGTCGGCGCTGATCCGACCCTCCGCCAATGTGCGGTCCAGCTCTGCCAGGTCCTCTTGCCAGGACATTCCGCTCCTCCAGGGGTTGCCGCGCGAGCGCCATTGTTGCTTATGCGTCCGTGGCCGGTGCGGGCATCCGGCACTTGTGATGCGGTCGTTGCCGGCCGTTGGTCCCTCCGGTCCCGACGAGGCCGCCGAACAGCACGTCAACGGCGGTCGCGGCGCCAGGTCGGACGTGACGAAAGCCGAGTGATCGGGACGATCGGAGCCCTGCCCGGCGGACCGCTCCGCCGACGGGCGTCACGGTGAGCTACGTTCGAACACGGCGAGTGTTCAGTCGGTTTGCGCAACATTTGCGGAATACCGCGTGGAAACGGCCGGCGTGCGTCTTCGTCGCTGCCACGAAATGCGGCCGGCGGTGGCCGGGAAGCACTCCGCAGTCCATTGTGGGGCTCGACCTCCGGAGTCCTGCGAACGGCCCTGCCGGCGACTGCGCGAACGCGTCCGATCGGCTCTTCTCACAGGTGAGGGCCGTGCGGCGCGATCACCGCGGGCCGGCTGCGCCATGGCGGGTCGAATGGTGGACGCGCGGTCGAATTCCTCGCGGGCCGTTGGCAGGCGCGGATCCGGAGTGCTTTGATCGGTGGTCCGCCGCCACGTTCTTCGAGCGGAAGGACCGTCAATGCGCCTGATCGCGACCGCGCTCGCCCTGCTCGCGGCACTGGTCGTCCCGGGCCAGGCGAATGCCGCCAGCCCGATCGGCATGACCAGCGGCTTCTACGTCGACCCCAACTCGAACCCCGCCGTGTGGGTGCGCAACAACCCCAACGACGGACGCACGTCGGCCATCAGGTCGAACCTCTCCACCAAGCCGATGGCGCGGTGGTTCGGCAGCTGGAGCGGTGACATCCGCACCGCCGTGGGCAACTACGTGGCCGCCGCCGACGCGGCCGACAAGCTGCCGGTCCTCGTCGCCTACAACATCCCGGGCCGCGACGCGTGCGGCGGCCACTCCGGCGGCGGCGCGGGGTCGCCCGAGGCCTACCGGACGTGGATCTCGGCCTTCGCCGGGGCCATCGGCGCGCGGCCCGCCGTCGTGGTGATCGAGCCGGACTCGCTGGCCGACTTCAACTGCATGACGCCCGACCGCGTCACCACCCGCAACGCGATGATCCGCTACGCCACGGAGCAGTTCCGCGACCGCGCGCCCAACACGTGGGCCTACCTGGACGCGGGCAACGCGCGCTGGGTGGCCGCGAACACCATGGCCGGCCGGTTGGACGCGGCCGGCGTGCGCAACGTCCGCGGGTTCGCGATCAACGTCTCCAACTACTACCCGACCGCCGAGTCGGTGTCCTACGGCAACTCCGTGAACGGCTCCCTGCCCGGGTACACCAAGGCGTTCGTCGTCGACACCAGCCGCAACGGCAACGGGTCCAACGGCGAGTGGTGCAACCCCGGCCAGCGCAAGCTCGGCGTGACCGCCCAGACCGGCGGCGGCGCCGAGATGCTGCTGTGGGTGAAGGTGCCGGGCGACTCCGACGGCAACTGCGGCACCGCGCCGAACACGCCCGCGGGCACGTTCGACCCGGAGATCGCCTACCGGCTGGTGTTCGGCTACTGACCGACCCCGGGCGGGTGCCCCGCGGCACCCGCCCGGCCAGGGCGACGAGCTTCATTCGGCGAGTTCGCGCGGCGTCCCGCCGCCGGATTCCCACTGCTCGATGGCGTTGAGCAGCCGCCGGGCGTTCTCCGGACTGCGCAGCAGGTAGGCGGCTTCCTTGAGCGACTGGTAGTCGTCAAGTGACACGATCACCACTGGTTCGTGCCCTGCCCTGGTGGTCAACGACCTCTTCGCGATCGTTGATCACCGAGTCCAGAGTCTCCGCGTACTTCGCGCGGGATTCCGAGTAGGTCATCGTCTTCATCGAGGCTCGTCGCTTGTGCGAGATGCTGTACAAGCGGCCGTCTTGGCGGGCAACCGTCACTGTCGGACGGGCGTCTGCGCCCGCCTCGGCCAGGGCAAATGCGGTGGACCGGACACCTACGATGTGAGAGCGCTCCCCCACACGGCGCGGTGTGGGTGTCTCGTGACCCCCCGTTCGCAGGAGCCCTCGCACCATGCCCCACGGTCCGCTCGACCACCGCTACCGCGGCGAGCACCCCGTCCGCACCCTCCTCTACCTCTTCCGCGAAGACCGCGCGAAGCTCGGCCTCGGCGCCGGCGCGTTCTTCGTCAAGCACAGCCCCACCTGGCTCACCCCGGTCATCACCGCCCACGTCATCGACGTCGTCGTGGAGCGCAAGCCGGTCACCGGCATCTGGCTCGGCGCGGGGTTGCTGCTGGTCACGCTGGCGCTGAACTACCCGTTCGCGATCCTCTACACGCGCTGGTGGTACGGCAGCGCGCGCCGGATGGGCATGCGGATGCGGTCGGCGCTGAGCCGGCGCATGCAGCAGCTGTCCATCGGCTACCACGCGCGGGTCAGCGCGGGCGTGCTGCAGACCAAGGTCATCCGGGACGTCGAGAGCATCGAGACGTCCACCCAGCAGGTCGGCGACCAGGGGCTGTCGGCGCTGGCGACGTTGAGCGGCGCGCTGGTCGTGATCGGGTTGAACGCCCCCGCGTTCCTGCCGGTGTTCCTGTTCGTCGTGCCCGCGGCGGCGGTGCTGGTGATGTGGTTGCGCGGCCGGCTGCGCGCGTACAACGAGTCGTTCCGGCAGGAGGTCGAGCAGCTGTCGTCCCGGGTCGGCGAGATGACCACGCTCATCCCGATCACCCGCGCGCACGGCCTGGAGAGCACCGCCCTCAACCGCATGGACGGCACGCTGCGCCAGGTCTTCGCCGCGGGCATGAGGCTGGACGGCCTCAACGTCCGCTTCGGCGCGCTGGCCTGGATCCTGCTCAACGCCCTCGGCGTCGGCTGCCTGGCCGGCTCCGCCCTGGCCGCCTACCACGGCCGGCTGTCCGTCACACCCGGCGACGTGGTCATGCTCAGCGCCTACTTCGCCTCGCTGACCGGCGCGGTCACCACGTTGATGAGCCTGACGCCGCTGATCAGCAAGGGGCTGGAGTCCGTCCGCTCGCTCGGCGAGGTGCTGGAGGCGCCGGACCTGGAGCACAACGCGGGCAAGGCGCAGGTCGACGTCGTGCGCGGCGGCGTGCGGTTCGAGCACGTCGGGTTCGCCTACCCGGAGTCCGCGCGGAACTCGGTGGTCGACTTCAGCCTCGACGTGCGGCCGGGGGAGACGATCGCGCTGGTCGGCGCGTCCGGCGCGGGCAAGTCGACGGCGTTGAACCTGGTCATCGGGTTCCTGCGGCCGACCGAGGGCCGCATCCTGCTCGACGGTGTCGACATGGAGACGTTGGACCTGCGCAGCTACCGGCGGTTCGTGTCGGTGGTGCCGCAGGAGTCGATCCTGTTCGAGGGCACGATCCGGGACAACGTCACCTACGGCCTGGACGACGTGTCCGAGGACGTGGTGCGGCAGGCGTTGGCCGACGCCAACGCGCTGGAGTTCATCGACCGGCTGCCGACCGGGCTGGACACCGTGGTCGGCGAGCGCGGCGCGCGGCTGTCCGGCGGGCAGAAGCAGCGGCTGGCCATCGCGCGGGCGCTGATCCGCGACCCGCGCGTGCTGGTGCTGGACGAGGCGACCTCCGCGCTGGACAACAAGTCCGAGGCGTTGGTGCAGCAGGCGCTGGCCCGCCTGGTGCACGGCCGCACGGTGTTCGTGGTGGCGCACCGGCTCTCCACGATCCGCAACGCCGACCGCATCGTGGTGATGGACGACGGTCGGATCGCGGAGATCGGCTCGCACGACGAACTGCTCCGGTCCGGCGGCCCGTACGCGCGGGCGCAGAGCGCGTAGCCGGGGGCCGCACGGGCTTCGGCAACGAGAAGGGGGCGGTTCCCGGCCGGCGGGGCCGCCCTCAGTTCTTCTTGGTGAGCAGGGTCGGGCCGACGATGCGGCGCGCGATCCGGCGCAACCGGCTGCGCGGGGTGGGCGGCGGCGTCGGCTTGGCGGCGGTGGACGGCGTGGCGAGTGCGGCGGGTGACGGTGCTGCGGCGATCGCGGACGCGGCGGGCTGCGCGGACGCGGCGGGCTGCGCGGGTGCGGCGAGTGACGGAGTTGCGGCGGGCGCGGGCTGTGCGGACGCGGCGGTCGCGGGGGAAGCGGGCCGACCAGGGGGTGCGACGGGCGCACCGCCGGCCTGGCCGTCGAGCTTGCCCCTGAGCGCGTCGATGAGACTGCCGTTGCTGTGGCCGTTGCCGTTGCCGTTGGTGTGGCCGTTGGGCGTGCCGGTCACCGGCTCGAACTTCGTGGTCGCCGCCGCGACGGGCGTCAGGTTGGTCGCGGTCATCGGCTCCGTGGTGGGCCAAGCGGGTTCCCGCATGGCGACGGGCTGCACGCGGACCGTGGGCGTGTCGTTGGTTCGCTGGGGCTGGGTGGGCACCTGGCTGGACGTCACGCCTCGATCTTGCCAAAACACGTTCGGTTATCCAGTGCCGGGCGATCAGCAGAAGATGAGCCCGCACTGCCTGCGGGTCGTCGTCGTGGTCGTCGTGGTGGTGGGCCGCCGCGTCGTGGTCGTCGTGGTGGTCGGCCGCGCGGTGGTGGTCGTCGTCACGTCCGACGTGGTGGTGGCGGTGGTGGTGCCCGTCGACGTGGTGGTCGTGGCCGACGACGTGGACGTGGCGCTGGTCCGGCCGGACGTACCGGTGCTCGACGACGTCGTGCCGGTCGCGGTGACCGTGCGGTCCGGCTGCTCGCTGCGCTTGACGACCACGATCTCGCCGCCGCCACCGGTCGGCTCGAGGCCTCGCGGCGACTTGGCCATGCTCCCCTGCGCGGCCAGCAAGGCGGCCACCGCCGCACCGATCAAGGCGCCGAATGCGAGCCGACCGGATCCACCCAACGCCGTGAGCATCCCCAACGACTACCGGCCTCACTCATTCGGGTCAATTCCTCACGGACAACTGGTACCGGCCTGACACTTCGGGTATCGGACCGGTACCAGAGCTCATCCGCGAACCCGGGTCACGCCTGGAGGTTGGCCGTCAGCGTGATCTCCGTGCCGGCCAGCGCCTTGCTGACCGGGCAGTTCTCCTTGGCGCCCTCGGCCGCCGCCGTGAAGCCCTCGGCGTCCAGCCCCGGCACGACCGCGGTGACGGTCAGGTGGATGCCGGTGATGCCGGTGCCGGGCTGGAACGTCACCTCCGCCGAGGTCTCGACCTGCTGCGGCGGGGTCCCCGCCTGCGCGAGCGCGTGCGAGAGCGCCATCGAGTAGCACGACGAGTGGGCCGCGGCGATCAGCTCCTCGGGGCTGGTCTTGCCGTTCGCCGCCTCGGCCCGGGAGGGCCAGCTCACGTCGAACACGCCGATGCCGGACGACTCGAGGGCGACGTTGCCCTTGCCCTCCAGCAGGTTGCCTTCCCAGTTCGTGGTCGCCTTGCGGGTGGTGGCCATGTGCGCAACTCCGTCTTCGACGAGGAAACTTCCGCCGCCAAACCTAATGGTGATCGTCGGATCGTGTCGTGGCGCATGCGAAAGGCCCCCGGTGCGATACCGGGGGCCTTCGAAGAGCGGATGACGAGACTCGAACTCGCGACCCTCACCTTGGCAAGGTGATGCGCTACCAACTGCGCTACATCCGCCTGTTGGAGACAACTATAGACCATGTTCGAAGTGGGTTTCGACGGGGGGTCCCGTCTGGGCCAGGAGCTGGTCGACCTCGGTCAACCGCTCCTTCGGCCAGCGCCACTCCCACAGGGGTCTGACCCGGTCGACGACCTCGGCGGGCAGCCACGGCGCCACCTCGTCGCGCAGCTCCCACTCGTCGAACACGTGCTCGTAGAAGCTGACCACGGACGCGTCGGACAGGAACCGCTCGGGCTGCCGGAAGCACCAGTGCGCGAAGCCGTACACCCGGCCGAGCACCTCGCGGTCGCCGTCGCGGTGCGCCTCCAGCGCGAGTTGCCACAACTCGGACAGGAACACGTGACAGGACCAGGACTCGCGCTCGACAACGGCGCTCAGCTCGGGGAGGAGGGCGGAAGCCCTTGTGCGCCAATCGACCACGCGGCAGGAGACTACTCGTCACCGGGCGGTCCGCAGCGCGATCGGCCACCAGCCGACGCCCACCCGTGACCGCCCCGTCACCGACCGCGAGCACCCTTGATCGGGTGCGCAGGTGCTCTGACTAGGCCGAACGGTCGACGTCGTCCGTCGGGTGTTCGGTATCGGCTCGCTATCACTTCGGCCCGGAACCAGCCGACTGTGGCATCTTGGCCACTGGACCACAGGCGGGGCGGGAGGTGCCGGGCGGGATGGCCGGAGATGCCGATTTCGACCGGGAACTGCTCGCCAGGGTCAGGGCGGGGGACGACGGCGCGTTCGGCGAGCTGTTCACCCGTCACGCCGACGCCGTTCGTCGGTTCGCCCTCCGGCACGTGCGTGAACACGCCGAGGCCGACGACCTGACCGCCGAGGCGTTCTTCCGCGTGCTCCAGGCGATCCGCCGGGGCAACGGACCCACCGAGCACGTCCGCACCTACCTGCTGACCGTCGCACGCCGGGTGGCGTGGGAGTGGAGCGGGCGGCGGCGGGACGTGCCGGTGGAGGACGAGGAGCTGAGCCTCCGGGTCGAGCCGTTCCCGGACGTCACCGCGAACCGGCCGGAGCAGGCGCTGATCTCCCGCGCGTTCACCAGCCTGCCCGAGCGGTGGCGCACGGTGCTGTGGCAGGTCGAGGTGGAGGGCGAGCGGCCGGCCGCCGTCGCGCCGCACTTCGGCCTGAGCCCGAACGCGATGGCGGCGCTGGCCCGCCGTGCCCGCGAGGGGCTGCGGGCGGCGTACCTCCAAGCCCACCTCGCCGAGGACACCGGGTCGCGCGCGTGCAGCTCCGTGGTCGCGAAGCTGGGCGCCTACACGGCGGGCGGCGCGCAGGGCGCCGAGCACCGGCGCATCCGCAAGCACCTGCGGACCTGCTCTTCCTGCAACGCGCTGCACGCCGAGCTGGTCGAGGTGTGCTCGACGTTGCGGGCGCACGCGGCGAGCATCGCCGTGCCGGTGGCCGCGACCGCGCTGCTGGGGCCGGCGGCGCTCGGCCCGTCGGTGGTGGGCCCAGCGGTGGTGGGCAAGGCGGTCTGGCTCAGCGGGCGGGTGAAGCTGGCGTTGGCGGCCACCGCCTCGGCCGCCGCGGTCGGCCTGTTCGGGGTGGTGGCCGGGCCGTTCACCGGCGCGCCGGGCCCGGCGCTGGTCCAGTCCGGCCCGGACGGCGCGCCCGGCGAGAACGTGCTGGCCCTGTGCTCGACCGAGGCGACCACGACCGCGACCGGCACGGCGACCAGCGCGACGTCGCCGACGCCGGCCGGCGCGCGGCAGGTCGCGCACACCCGGGCGGAGCAGGTGGCGCGCCCGACGCCGACGACGTCCACCTCCGTCCCGCCGCGGGTCGTGCCGACCAGTTCCACCGGGCCGGCCGAACCACGCGACCTGGACCCGACCACGACGTCGACACCGGTCACCACCACGACCGACTCGCGCACGGTCCTCCTGGACACGACCACCACGACGACGACCACCACCGAACCGGACAAGTCGGCCGGCACGCCGACGTCCGCGGTCACGCCGACGACCGTGACGCTGCACCCGACGACGAGCGCCCTCGACCCCGCGTGACCGCCGGGTTTCACCCACGAGGTGCAAGACTTTGCCGGTAGCGTGGAAAACGCTGAGTGATCGCTCGACGTCTTGAGGAGACGGTGATGACGCGGCTGGTGCGCGGAGCTGACGGCCGGATGTGGACGGTGCGCAGCCAGATCGAGTGGCGCAACCCGTCGACGGACGAGGACTTCGAGCACGACGTGAGCGGAGGTCACGGCCCCGGCGTGCTGATGCTGGCGATCGTCATCGGCATGGCCGTGGTGCTGGTCGCGTGGACGCCGGCGGAGGTCGTCGTGCCGGCGTGGCTGCTCGTGGCGCTCGTCCTGGTGTTCCTGTTCTTCCCGGTGCGCTGGGCGGTGCGGCGGCCGTGGCTCGTGGCGGCGGAGTCGAAGAAGACCGAGGAGCTGCCGCCGGAGCGGTGGGTCGGCTCGGTGCGCGGCTTCCTGACCGTGCGCAACGAGGTCGCCAACGTGGCCCGCAAGATCGAGATGTACTCGCTGCCCGATCTGGACGGCCCGCTGCAACCGGTCGACTGATCGCCGTTCGCGGGTGACACTGTCCGGGTGCCGGAACTGCCCGAGGTCGAGGCGCTCGCCCACCACCTGCGCGAGCACGCCGTTGGACGGCGCGTGCACCGGGTGGACGTCGCGTCGTTGCAGGTGTTGAAGACGTTCACGCCGCCGTGGACCGAGCTCCAGGGGCGCGAGGTGACCGGCGCGGGCCGGTTCGGCAAGCACCTCGACCTGGACTGCGACGGCCTGCACCTGGTGGTGCACCTGGCGCGGGCCGGGTGGCTGCGCTGGTCGGAGCACCTGTCGGCGGCCCCGCCCAAGCCGGGCCGCGGCCCGCTGGCGCTGCGCGTGCACCTGGGCCCGCCGGGCGAGGGGCCCGGGTTCGACCTGACCGAGGCGGGCACCAAGAAGGGCCTGGCCGCGTGGGTGGTGACCGACCCGGCGGACGTGCCGGGTGTCGCGCGGCTCGGTCCGGACGCGCTGTCGCTCACGCGCACCCAGCTCGAAGACCTGTTCGCCGGCCGCACGGAGCGGCTGAAGACCGCGTTGACCGACCAGGCGCTGATGGCCGGTGTCGGCAACGCCTACTCCGACGAGATCATGCACACCGCCCGGCTGTCGCCGTACGCGACGGCGGGGAAGCTGCCGGCGGAGGCGTTGGACCGGCTGCACGAGGCGTTGGTCGGCGTGCTGAACGACGCCGTGGCCCGGTCGGTCGGCCAGTCGGCCGCGACACTGAAGGGTGAGAAGCGGTCCGGGCTGCGGGTGCATGCGCGGACCGGTCTGCCGTGCCCGGTGTGCGGTGACACGGTGCGCGAGGTCTCGTTCGCGGACAAGGCTTTCCAGTACTGCCCGACGTGCCAGACGGGCGGCAAGCCGCTCGCCGACCGGCGGATGTCGCGGCTGCTCAAGTAGGTCACACGGACGAGTGGCTTGGCCCGTTCGTCGGCTGAGCCGCGCCGACCGGGGAACTCCTCCGGGGTCCGACCGACCCAACTTGGAGGAGTCATGAACCAGCGCATCGCCGCCGCGCTGATCGGCGCCACGATGGGACTGGCCACGTTCGCCGGCTCGACCATCGCCGTCTCGGTCGCCGCGCCGGAGGCCGAGGAGCCGCCCCGGTTGCAGCAGGACCAGGTGTCCGAGGTGATCTGCCGCGTGCTGGAGGAGCTCGACCTGCTCGACGACCCCGCGCTGGCGGACCTGGTGGAGAAGCTGAAGTGCAAGGAGTCGGAAGACCCCGGCGAGTCGAAGCCGTCCGAGCCGAGCGAGTCGAAGCCGTCCGACCCGGGCGAGAGCGGTCGGCGCTGACGCGGGGTGAGCGCCGAGGCGGGGTGCGCGGCCCGAGTGATCGGGTCGCACCCACGCTCCGTGATCGTGAAGGGTCTTGATCACCCGTTCGGGTAAGCACTCTGCCACGGTTGCCCGCAATTCATCGGATGTGCGCGTCTCGCACCGCCCATCCCCTTGCCTATACCGCCCCCACGGCACAGCATGGACGCCGTGCGGGACCTCCTGACCGAGCGCGCTGTGCTCGGACTCATCGCGACCCTGGCCGTTCTCGGCCTCTTCGTGATGCTGTGCCGCGCCCGCCGCGTCAGCACGTCGGTCGAGGACGCCGTGATGGACATGCTGCACCGCATGTCGAAGGCGTCGGCCGACCTGCGCGAGGGCTTGACCGAGGACGCGGCGAACAAGGCGACGCCGCACCTGCGGGAGATGCTGCGGTGCGTCGCGGTCGGCATCACCGACCACGAGGGGACGCTGCTGTCGTGGGACGGCGGCGCCAACGACCACTACGAGTTCCTCCGCGCCTACATCGAGCGCGCCATCGGCGAGGGCCACAAGGAGCACGTCGAGCACCGCAAGCTGGAGTGCGAGCTGCCCGGCCCGTGCTCGCTGCACAGCGCCGTGATCGTGCCGCTGGTGGTGGAGGGCGACGTCGCCGGCACGTTGATCGTGGTCAGCGGCGTGGCGAACAAGCGGCAGATCCGGATGGCGGAGGAGACCGCGCGGTTCGTCTCCACGCAGCTGGAGCTGGAGGTGCTGCAGAAGTCCCGGCAGGCGTTGGCGCAGGCCGAGGTCAGGGCGCTGCGGGCGCAGATATCGCCGCACTTCGTCTACAACGCGCTGAACACGATCTCGTCGCTGATCCGCACCGACCCGGGGCACGCGCGGGAGCTGCTGCAGGAGTTCGCCGAGTTCACCCGCTACTCGTTCCGCACCGACGGCTTCTTCACCACGCTGGCCGACGAGCTGACCAACATCCACCGCTACCTGACCATCGAGCAGGCGCGGTACGGGTCGCGGCTGAACGTCCGGCTCAAGATCGCGCCCGAGGTGCTCCAGGTCGTGCTGCCGTTCCTGGTGCTGCAACCGCTGGTGGAGAACGCCGTGCGGCACGGCCTGGCGAAGAAGCCCGGCGGCGGTGAGCTGACGATCATCGCCGAGGACAACGGCGCGGAGGCGTTGATCTCGGTCGAGGACGACGGCGTCGGCATGGACCCGGACCGCCTCTTCGACGACCTCAAGGACGCGCACCAGACCGGCGCGCACGTCGGCCTCGGCAACATCAACCACCGGATGCGGGCGGTGTTCGGCGACGACTACGCGCTGGTCGTGGAGACGGCGCCGGAAGCCGGCATGAAGATCATCCTGAAGATCCCGAAGTACCGGCCGGGCGTGCAGACGAACCTGCCGCTGGTGCCGCCGCGGCTGGAGGACACCACCGAGCAGCCCGTGGTGCGCGCCTGATCAGCTCACGCGGCGGCGACGGCGAGGACGGTCACCATCATGACCGCGCAGACGCTCCACGTGATCCACATCCAGTAGACGTGCATGGCGGTGGGACCGTCCGCATTCTTGCGGCCCCGGTCGTCCCACCACTCGACGTAGCGTTCGAGCCACCGGAACGGGTTGAACGTCACCGGTCGATGTTAGCCGTGTCACGCGACCTCCGTTCACACGTAAGGTCGGAGCCATGAGCGTGACGGACAAGATCGCGGCCCGGCTGCCGAAGATCGTGAGCGAGCGGACCGAGCGCGGCCCCGTGGTGGCCGCCGTCCGACTGCACGGCGTCATCACCCCGACGCCGACGCCGATGGCCCGCAACACCATCAGCATGCAGACCGTCGAGAGCGCGCTGACCCGCGCGTTCGAGCACGACCGGCTGGTCGCGGTCGCCCTGCTGATCAACTCGCCCGGCGGCGCGCCGACGCAGTCCGCGCTGGTCGCCGAGCGCGTCCGCGAGCTGGCGGCCAAGAAGAAGGTGCCCGTCCTGGCGTTCTGCGAGGACCTGGCCGCCTCCGGGGGCTACTGGCTGGCCTGCGCGGGCGACGAGATCTACGCGCACGGCACGTCCCTGGTCGGCTCGATCGGCGTGGTCAGCGCGGGTTTCGGCCTCAACGGCCTGATCGAGCGCTACGGCGTCGAGCGGCGCGTGCACACGGCGGGCGAGGCCAAGGTGCGCCTGGACCCGTTCAGCCCGGAGAAGCCCGAGGACGTCGAGTGGCTCAAGGGCTTGCAGGCGCAGCTGCACGAGCAGTTCGCGGACTGGGTCAAGCAGCGCCGCGGCGCGAAGCTCAAGGCGACCGACGACGAGCTGTTCAACGGCGAGGTGTGGACCGGGGCGAAGGCGGTCGAGCTCGGTCTGGTCGACGGCCTCGGCACGCTGCGCGGCGTCGTGGCCAAGCGCTACCCGGACGCCGAGATCGCGATCGCCGAGCCGCGCCGACCCCTCCTCGCCCGGCTCGGACTCGCCGGCGCGACCACACGATCGGGCGACTTCCTGGTGGAGGGGTTGGCGGCGCTGGAAGAGCGGGCGCGCTGGTCGCGATTCGGCTTGTGAGGTCACGGCCCCGCGGCCGTCCGGCAACCGGCGTAGACAGCGACCCCACCGGGTCGGCAAGATGCGCGGCACAGTGAGTACCCCAGTGAACAATCGCGCGGACAGCAACGGCCTCCTCGTTCTGGCGGTGGACGACGAGGCACCCGGTCTGAGCGAGATCAAGTACCTGCTCGAAAGCAGCCCGCACATCCGACGCGTGCTCACGGCCTTCGACGCGGCCGAGGCACTGCGCATCCTCCGGGGTGACTACGACGTCGAGGTGATGGACCGCACCAGGGCAGGGCTACCGCCGGTCGACGCCGTGTTCGCCGACATCAACATGCCCGGGCTGAGCGGCACGGACCTCGCGCGCGTGCTCGGCGCGTTCCGGCAGCCACCGGCGTTGGTGTTCGTGACGGGCGTCGAGCACTCGGAGGCCGTGGTGGCGTTCGAGGTGGGCGCGCTGGACTTCGTGACCAAGCCGATCAACTCCGACCGGATCAACAAGGCGATCTCGCGGGTGGTCGACCGGGTCGCCGCGACACCGGCGATCACGCCGGAGCCCGCCGCGGCGGAACCGCAGGACGACGAGGTGATCCCGGTCGAGCTGGGTGGCACCATCAAGCTCGTGCCACGGGCCACCGTCCGCTACGTCGAAGCGCAGGGCGACTACGCGCGCCTGCACACCAACGACGGCGCGAGCCACCTGGTGCGCATCCCGTTGGCGCAGCTCGAAGAGCGCTGGGAGAACGCCGGGTTCGTCCGGATCCACCGGTCCTTCCTGGTGGCGCTGCCGCTGGTGACCGAGCTGCGGATGACGTCGAACGGGTACGCGGTGGTGATCGGCTCCGGCGAGGGCGCGAAGGAGCTGCCGGTCAGCAGGCGGCACACCCGCGAGTTGAAGGAGAGGATCGTGCGCCCCCCCAAGAGCAGTTGGGGATGACCAAGCACTCCGGCCCTCCCGGGCAACCGGACCAGCCGCAGCCGGCCGAGCGTGACGCCTGGCTGTCGGTCTCCGCGCGCAAGAACCGCAGGCGGCGCGTGGTCCTGGCGGATCCGCGCGGGCGCGGCCGGGTGCTGCGCACGATCATCGAGCTGGAGGAGCAGACCAGCGTCGGGGAGAAGCTGATCCGCGACCTGATCCGCACCCAGCTGCGCACGGGCCTGGCGCTCGGCGGCGGCACGTTGCTGCTGCTGGCGCTGCTGCCACTGGTGTTCTACCTGCTGCCGTGGCTGGCGGAGGTGCAGCTCGTCGGCGTGCGGCTGCCGTGGCTGCTGCTGGGGCTGGCGCCGTTCCCGCTCTGCTACGGCGTCGGCTACGCGTACCGAAGACTCGCCGAGCGGCACGAGCACGACTTCGTGAGTTCGGTGGACCGGTGATCGACAACCCGTGGAGCCTCGTGCTCGTCGGCGTGATGGCGTTGCTGACGTTCTCGTTGGGCTACGTGGGTTCCCGCCGGGCGAACACGACACCGGACTTCCTGGTGGCCCGCCGCGCGATCCCGGCCACCCGCAACGCCGCCGCGATCTCCGGGGAGTACCTGTCCGCGGCGTCGTTCCTCGGTGTGGCGGGGCTGGTGCTCAAGGACGGCATCGACGCCCTGTGGTACCCGGTCGGCTTCACCGCGGGGTACCTGGCGATGATGCTGTTCGTGGCGGCGCCGCTGCGGCGGTCCGGCGCGTACACGCTGCCGGACTTCGCCGAGGCGCGGCTCGGGCCGTCGAACCTGCGGCGGGTCTGCACCTTCTTCGTGATCTGCATCGGCGTGCTGTACCTGGTGCCGCAGCTGCAGTCGGCCGGGTTGACCTTGAACACGATCACCGGCCTGCCCGCGTGGCTCGGCGGCGCGGCGGTGACCGTGATCGTGGTGGTGAACGTCCTCGGCGGCGGGATGCGCGCGATCACGCTGGTGCAGGCGTTCCAGTACTGGGGCAAGCTGTTCGCGATCGCCGCGCCGACGTTCGTGCTGTTCGCGCTGTTCCTGACCGGTCCGGGCAACGGCGCGCAGCCGGTGGACGCCGCGGGCGTGCTGCGGTTCCCCGAGAACGTCGAGGCGACCACGGTCGACCCGGTGCGGGTGCGCGTCGACGTGGCGATGGAGCTGTCCGCGACCGGCCTGGTGAACGGCTCGCCCGCGGACGGCCCGGTGTACTGGACGCCCGGCCTGCACGAGGTGGGCGCGGAGACGAAGCTGCGGTTCGCCGCGGGCTCGCCGGTGCCGGTGGTCGAGGGGTCGCCGACGTCGAACCACGAATGGCTGCGCCCCCAGACGGAGGGCCTGTCGGGGCTGTTCGAGACGTACTCGCTGATCTTCGCGACGTTCCTGGGCACGATGGGGCTGCCGCACGTCCTGGTGCGGTTCTACACGAACCCGGACGGGCGGGCGGCGCGGCGCACGGCGCTGCACGTGCTGTACCTGCTGGGTCTGTTCTACCTCTTCCCGACCGTGCTGGGCGTGATCTCGCGCCAGTACCTGCCGCAGCTGCTGGTCACGGGCAAGACGGACGCGGCCGTGCTGCTGCTGCCGGGCACGATGCAGCCGAACGTCCTCGGCCAGGTGCTCGGCGCGATCGTGGCGGCGGGCGCGTTCGCGGCGTTCCTGTCCACGTCGTCGGGGCTGCTCGTGTCGGTGGCCGGGGTGGTGTCGACGGACATCCTGCCGGGCAAGGTGCGCGACTTCCGGTGGGCGACGGTGCTGACCGGCGCGGTGGCGATCGGGTTGGCGCTGCTGCTGCCCCGGTCGGACGCGTCGCTGACGGTGGCGATGTCGTTCGCGTTGGCGGCGTCCACGTTCTGCCCGTTGTTGTTGTTGGGCATCTGGTGGCGCGGGCTGACGTGGGTCGGCGCGATGGCAGGTCTGCTGGTCGGCGGCGGGCTGGTGATCGGCGCGCAGGTGGCGACGGTGGTCAGCTCGTACACCGGGGGGTGGGCGCCGTCGGTGTTCTCGCAGCCGGCCCTGGTGACCGTGCCGGTGGCGTTCCTGACGATGGTGATGATCAGCAGGCTGACCGCGCGCCGCAAGCCCGAGGACGTGAACCAGATCCTGCTGCGGTTCCACGCGCCGGATCCGCTGGGGTTCATGCGCGACCGGGAGTCGCAGTTCGGCACGGGCGAGGAGAAGGCGCGTGCGGCGGACCGCGAGCCCGGTGCGGGCGGACCGTCGTCGACCTGAACCGGTGTGAAACGCCTCACAGTGACGTTTGAGCGCCCGGCTGGGGGTTAGGCCTTCGGGCAGGCCTGCCGCCGGTCGCCGCCCGCGATGACCTGCGGCGCACCGGGTCGATCCGGAGGCCTGTCGCTGAGAGTGGAGATAGGTCTCAATCGGGTGAAGATAAAGACACCGATCCGGCTATCGGTGACTTCGATCACCCGAGTGGCAGTTCGTCTCAGAGTTACTACCGCTCATCGCATCACTCGACTGTTGAGCGCAAGGTCACACAAAAGGTCTTTCAGGCGTGAGCCAGGTCTCCCTACGGTGCACGGCGTATCAGGAACGCACCAGGAGGACTTACGTGCCGTTCACACCGTCGTCAAGTACGCGAGGAGGGGACCGTGAGCACCTCTGAGCAGCACACCCCCGATGCCCAGGACAACCACAACTGGGTGGATGTGCAGAACAGCCCCGACTTCCGCGAGTTGCGCCGGCGGCTGCGCAGTTTCGTCTTCCCCATGGCCGGTCTCTTCCTGGCCTGGTACCTGCTGTACGTCCTGCTCGCCGACTACGCCCACGGGTTCATGTCGACGAAGGTCATCGGCAACATCAACGTCGGCCTGATCCTCGGGCTGCTGCAGTTCGTGTCGACGTTCGTCATCACGACGCTGTACGTGCGGCACGCGAACAAGAACCTCGACCCCATGGCGGAGAAGCTCCGCAACGAGCTCGAAAGGGGTCAAGCGTGAACGGCAACGCCCTGCTCAACATCGGCATCTTCGGCATCTTCGTCGCGGCAACCCTGGTCGTCGTCATCCGGGCCAGCCGCAACAGCAAGACGGCCGCCGACTACCTCGCCGCGGGCCGTGCCTTCACCGGCCCCCAGAACGGCATCGCGATCGCCGGCGACTACCTGTCCGCCGCCTCGTTCCTCGGCATCGCGGGCGCCATCGCGGTCAACGGCTACGACGGCTTCCTGTACTCCATCGGCTTCCTGGTGGCGTGGCTCATCGCGTTGCTGCTGGTCGCGGAGCTGCTGCGGAATACGGGCAAGTACACGATGGGCGATGTGCTGGCGTTCCGGATGCGGCAGCGCCCGGTCCGCGCGGCGGCGGCCACCTCGACGATGGCCGTGTCGTTCTTCTACCTGCTGGCCCAGATGGCGGGCGCCGGCGGTCTCGTCGCGCTCCTGCTCGGCATCACCGGCAAGGGCGGCCAGGCCGTCGTCATCGCCGTCGTCGGCGCGCTGATGATCGCCTACGTGCTCATCGGCGGCATGAAGGGCACCACCTGGGTCCAGATCATCAAGGCCGTTCTGCTGATCGCGGGCGCCGGCTTGATGACCGTCTGGGTGATGGGCAAGTACGGCTTCAACCTGTCGAGCCTGCTCGGCTCGGTGTCGGACAAGCTGCTCGGCCCCGGCCTGCAGTACGGCAAGACCGAGACCAGCAAGCTCGACTTCATCTCGCTCGCCCTGGCGCTGGTGCTGGGCACGGCCGGCCTGCCGCACATCCTGATGCGCTTCTACACGGTCCCGACCGCGAAGGAAGCCCGTCGTTCCGTGGTGTGGGCGATCTGGCTGATCGGCATCTTCTACCTGCTCACCCTGGTGCTGGGCTACGGCGCGGCGGCCCTCGTGGGCTCCGACAAGATCCAGAAGGCGCCCGGTGGCGTGAACTCCGCCGCGCCGCTGCTGGCCGAAGCCCTCGGCGGGCCGATCCTGCTCGGCCTGATCGCCGCGGTCGCGTTCGCCACGATCCTCGCCGTGGTCGCCGGCCTGACGATCACCGCGTCGGCGTCGTTCGCGCACGACATCTACGCGAACATCATCAAAAAGGGTCAGGTGGAGGACAAGGAAGCCGAGGTGAAGGTCGCCCGGCGCACGGCTGTCGTGATCGGCATCGTCGCGATCCTCGGCGGCATCCTGGCCAACGGCCAGAACATCGCCTTCCTGGTGGCGCTCGCGTTCGCGGTGGCGGCCTCGGCGAACCTGCCGACGATCCTGTACTCGCTGTTCTGGAAGCGCTTCAACACCGCGGGCGCCCTCTGGAGCATCTACGGCGGTCTCGGCATCACGGTGCTGCTGATCGTGTTCTCGCCGGTGGTGTCGGGCAAGCCGGTCAACCCGCAGACCGGCAAGAGCGCGTCGATGCTGCAGGGCGTCGACTTCCACTGGTTCCCGCTCGACAACCCGGGCCTCGTGTCGATCCCGCTGTCGTTCCTGCTGGGCTTCCTAGGCACCGTGCTGTCGAAGGAGAACAACAAGGAGAAGTACGCGGAGATGGAGGTGCGCGCCCTCACCGGCGTCGGCGCCGAGAAGGCGACCGCCCACTAGTCGCCGCCGTTCCCGCTGGACACCACGCCGGCCATCGTCCTCTCGGGGACGGTGGCCGGCGTGCTCCTTTATCCCCGGTTCATCACCGCCGTGGCAGCATGGACCCGTGACGGTTCCCAGCGTTGAAGTGTCCGAGGTGCCGGCGGAGCTGCCGGAGGGCAAGGTCCTGCTCGACGTGCGCGAGGCCGACGAGTGGGCGGCCGGCCACGCCCCCGGCGCCCTGCACATCCCGATGAGCGAGTTGGCGGGCAAGCTCGACGAGCTGCCGGGCGACTCCGAGTTCTACGTCGTGTGCCGCTCGGGCGGCCGTTCCGCGCGGGTCACGCAGTACCTGAACGCCAACGGCTGGGAAGCGACGAACGTCGACGGCGGCATGCAGGTGTGGGCCGCGTCCGGCCGTCCGCTGGTCGGTGAGGTCGACGGCGCGGAGCCCGAGGTCATCTGACATGGCGCTGCGACCGCTGCGCGTGGACTGGGTGGCGACCCCGCCACCCGGCGCCTACCCGCACCGTCGCCGGGGTGCGCCGCGCCGGGCCTACACCGGCCCGCCGTCGTACCCGGTGCCGCCGCGCTGGGGCTTCCCGCTGCTGGCGTGGCGCTGGCCCACGTCCGTGGCCATGGACGACGACCGGTCCGCCGACACGGTCGAGCAGGCGCAGCGGCTGGCGCGCACGGCGTCGCACGCCCTGGGCCTGGCCGCGTTGACGGCGTTGTGGGCGGCGGGCAGCGAGCTCTGGCGTTACGCGTTGTTGCTGCTCAGCCGCTACGGCGCGATGTCGGAGACCACGGTCGGCGTGTCGGACGCCATGGTCGTGGCCTCGTCCGTGGTGACGATCGTGGCGACCGCGGTCGCCCTGGTCTTCACCCTGCTGTGGCTGCGCCGGGCCCGCAACGCCGCCGCCACCGAGGCGGGGTACGGCCCGTCGAGGTCGGACCGCGAGGTGCTGATCGGCCTGGTGGTGCCGGGGGTGAACCTGGTGGTGCCCGGCTCGGTCCTGGCCGAGCTGGAGCACGCCGCCCTGCGCGAGCCGGCCACCGCCCGCCCGGCGCCCTCCAAGCTGGTCCGCTGGTGGTGGGGCCTGTGGGCGTTCACGGGCCTGTTCGTCGCGTTCACCGTGGTCTGGGGCTTCCGCTCCAGCGTGCAGGCCATGGCGGACGGCGTGCTGTTCCACGCCGTCGCCGACCTCCTGGCCTCCGCCGTGGCGGTCCTGACGGCGGTGCTGGTCCGCCGCATCACCACGCTCCTGCTGCCGGTGGACGCCGGCGCGATCCGCCGCATGCGGGTCGTGGACGTCAAGGACGCCCCGACCCCGGTCCTGCGCCCCATCCGCTCCTCGGGCTCGCCGCGCTGACTCACCGGTCCGCCGGCACCCGTTCGGCGAGGAAGTCCTCCCAGGTCCGCGTGCCCCTCGCGGCTCCCGGGCCGGCCAGGTTCTCGCCCGCGCGGTAGGCCCGGCCCGCTTTGCCCGGCATCCGGACGGGCAGCGCGGGACGGCGCTTGTCGCGTGCCGCCAGGTAGCCCCGCACCAGGTCGGCCAGGCCGTAGACCTTCGGGCCGGCCAGGTCGGGCACCAGGCCGGCCGGTGTGCCGAGCGTCAGCTCGACCAGCCGTTCCGCCACGTCACGGGCGTCGACCGGTTCGAACCGCAGGCCGCCGGGGATGGGGACGACCGGCAGCTTCGCCATCTTCTCGACCACGGTCAGGACCAGGTCGTGGAACTGGGCGGCCCGCAGGGTCGTCCACGGCAGGCCCGAGTCGGCCACCGCGCGTTCCGCGCCGAGCTTCTCCCGGAACCAGGAGAGCGGCACGCGGTCCGCGCCGATGGCCGAGATGTGGACGAAGTGCCGCACACCACCGGTCGCCGAAGCCGCGCGCACCAGCCGCCCGGTCGCCTCCGCGTCACCCTTCGGGCCGCCGGCCAGGTGCAGGACGACCTCCGCGCCCTCGACGGCCGCCTCGACGCCCTCGCCCGTGAGCAGGTCGCCGGTGACGTGCTCGACGCCGTCCACCGGCCCGTGGCCGTGCCTGCTGAGCACGCGCACCCGGTGCCCGTCCAGCAGCGGCACGACCAGGCGCCCGAGGGTGCCGGTACCGCCCGTGACCAGGATGGATGTCATTGTTCCTCCGAACATGTCGAGTGGGTCCACTGCGTCGACCCGCGGCGCGGAGGGAATGTGACACGGTGGACGAGCTGACCCAGCGCTTCGAGGAGCACCGGGCCCACCTGCGCGCGGTGGCGTACCGGATGCTCGGCTCGGTGGCCGAGGCGGACGACGCCGTGCAGGACGCCTGGCTGCGGTTCGACCGCGCCGACACCGGCGAGGTGGAGAACCTCGGCGCGTGGCTGACCACGGTCGTCGCCCGCCTCTGCCTGAACGTCCTGCGCTCGCGCGAGCAGCGGCGCGAGGACTCGTTCGACGTCCACCTGCCCGACCCGGTCATCAGCTACGACGACGGCACCGACCCCGAGCACGAAGCGGTGCTCGCCGACTCGGTCGGCCTGGCGCTGCTGGTCGTCCTGGACACCCTCACGCCCGCCGAACGCCTCGCGTTCGTGCTGCACGACATGTTCGCCGTGCCGTTCGACGAGATCGCCGCGGTGATCGAGAAGTCGACGGCCGCGACCCGCCAACTCGCCGGCCGCGCCCGCCGCCGCGTCCAGGGCCGCGTCCCGACCCCGGACACCGACCCGACCCGGCAGCGGGAGGTCGTGACCGCGTTCTTCGCCGCCGCACGTGACGGTGACCTCGACGCCCTGGTCGCCGTGCTCGACCCGGACGTCGTGCTCCGCTCCGACGGCGGCGCGGGCTCACGCTTCTCGGTCACCCTCTCCGGGGCCCGCACCGTGGCCGGCCAGGCGGTCACCTTCGGCCGGCTGTCGCCGTTCGCCCGCCCGGCGCTGGTCAACGGCGCGGCCGGGGTCGTCGTCGTGGCCGACGGCCGACCGCTGTCGATCATGGCGTTCACCGTCGCGGCCGGCCGGATCGCCGCCATCCACGTCCTGTCCGACGCCGAGCGCCTCCAGGACCTCGTCGTGCTCCCAGACGAGCGCGAGGGGGACGCGCCTGCCGTAGCGCTTGAGGGCTGATTCGGCGGACGTGTGCTGCCCGATGAACGTCCGACCGGTCTCGGGATCACGCCGGTAGACGATCGCGTCCGACCGGTCCTCGTCCAAGACCTCCATGCCCCAGGCGAAGATCCGGCTGCGGTCGGTCGCGTCCACCAGGCTGAAGAGATTCGCTTCCACGGGGACGACTGTGCGGCCGGGAGATCCGCCCGATGCGGTGAAGCACAGCGGGAATCCCGCATCCGCGCGTCCCACCGGATCATGCTGCCCTGTGCCCACCCCGCCACCGTTCCGCCGCCGTCGGCTGGGGCGCAAGCTCGCCCGGATGCGGACCCAGGCCAAGTTGACCCTCGACGAGGCCGCCAAAGCCCTCTACCGCACCAAGTCCACCCTCCACCGGCTGGAGAAGGGCGAGACGATCCTCGACGTCCACCTCGCCAAGTCGATGATGGACCTCTACGACCAGTACGACCCCGACCTCATCGACCAGGCGCTGCGAGCCCGCGAGCCCGGGTGGTGGACCACCTACGGCATCGAGAACCAGGGCTACATCGACGTCGAGACCGAGGCGTCCGACCTCTCCGAACTCGCGTTGCTGGTGGTCCCGGGCCTGCTGCAAACGGTCGGGTACATGCGCGCGTTGTTCGAGGCCCACCGCTTGCCGCGCACCAAACGATGGCTGGAGAACGACATCCGTGTCCGCCGGATCCGCCAGGAGCGACTGACCGGTCCGGACCCGCTGCGACTGCACGCGATCATCGACGAAGCCGCGCTGCGCAAGGACGTCGGCGGGCCGGAAGTCATGCGCGAGCAACGGCAACACCTGGTGGACATGGCGGAACTGCCCAACATCACCCTCCGCGTGATGGCCAATCTCAGGGGCGCGCACGCCGGCATGGTCGGCGGCTTCACCCTGCTCGGGTTCGAGGACGACGAGCCGCCGGTCCTCTTCATCGAGCACATGGCGGGTGCGGTGCACATCGAGGATGAACGCGGCCTTCGGGAAGCTAAACTCATGTTCGAGCACTTGACTTCCCAAGCGCTGGGCCCGGAGGAGTCGATCGCCTTGGTCGAACGGGTTCTGGCGGAGTGAAAGAGGCGATGGCTGTGTCCACTGTGGACCTTTCGGGTGCCGTGTGGCGGAAGAGCAGCCGTAGTGGTGGCGCGAGCAACACCAACTGCGTGGAGGTGGCGTTCGCGGGGCCGGTGGTCGCCGTGCGGGACTCGAAGAACCCGCAGGCCGCAACGCTCGCGTTCCCCGCTGTTCAGTGGTCGTTCTTCCTGCGGCACTTGGGCTCCTGACCGGCCGCGTGCCACCGTGACCCCATGCGGGTACTCGCGGCGGCACTGATCCTGACCCTGCTGGGCTCCGGCGTGGCGAACGCCACCGGCGGGAAGAAGTTCGACCTCCAAGCCCACCGCGGCGGGATCGGGCTGACCGTCGAGAGCACGTTGGCGGCGTTCGGCAAGGCGCTCGAACTGGGCGTCACGACGCTGGAGCTGGACGTCCAGATCACCAAGGACGGCCGTGAGGTCGTCACCCACGACCGCAAGACGAACCCGAACAAGTGCGTCGACACCGCGCCCGCGTTCCCCGGCGACCCGGCGTTCCCGTACGCGGGCAAGTACGTGAAGGACCTCACGTTCGCGCAGGTCCGCACGCTGGACTGCGGTTCGCGGCGGTGGGCGCAGTACCCGGACCAGGAGCTGTCGCCGGGCGCGCGGATGCCGACGTTGGCCGAGGTCTTCGCGCTCGCCCGCAGCTACCGGGCGTTCGACGTCAAGTTCAACATCGAGACCAAGGTCGAGGCCGCCGCGCCGCACGAGACCGCCCCGCGCGAGCAGTTCGTCGAGGTCACGGCCCGAGAGATCCGCAAGTCCGGCTTCTTCCGCAACGTCACCGTCCAGTCGTTCGACTGGGGCACGCTGATGCTGTGGCGCCAAGCCGAGCCTCGCCTGCCGCTGGTCGCGCTGACCCAGCCCGAGTTCCTGCGCCCCGGCTCCCCGTGGACGGGTGGCCTGAAGCTGGAGGACTTCGGCGGCAGCGTGGTCGAGGCGGTGAAGAGCTTCGGCGCGTCCGCGCTCTCCCCGGTGCACGGCAACCCGCAGAACGGTGGGGTCGGCGACCCGGACTACGTCCCGTTCACCACGAAAGCCCTGGTGGACGAGGCGCACGCGCACGGCCTGAAGGTCGTCCCGTGGACGGTCAACGACCCGGCCACCATGCACAAGCTGATCGACGACGGCGTGGACGGCATCATCACCGACTACCCGGACCGCCTGCGCACGGTGATGGCCGAACGCGGCTTCAAGCTGCCGAAGAAGTACTCGCGCAAGCGCTAGCGGCCCGCGCCCAGCGGCGCTTGTGGAAGATCGGGTCGCGCCCGTAGACGTCGAGCGCCACGTCGGGCTCGGCGAACACCCTCCGCAGGCCGGTCAGGTGCGCGTGCCCGTGCCGGTGGACCTCCCGGTCCGCGGCGACCAGCTCACCCGCCTCGGTGAACAGGTCGCCGAGGCGGAGCAGCGAGCGGCTCGTGCTGGAAACGACGAGGGTGGCCGCGTGCTCGGCGAGCGTGATCCGGTGCGACCCGGTCCACTCCCACTCGCGCCACACCTCGTCGGTGCGCGCGGGTGGCGTCGTGAACCGTCCGGGACGTGCCGTCGACCTCCGCAGCGCCCGCCGCACCTCGGGCCACCCCGACGGCCTCAACCCGACGTCACGCCGCACCACCAGCAGGTCCACGGGCCCGGCGCAGCCCATCCGCCAACGCTCTCCCCCCGGCACGTTGTCCCGCGCCGGGACGAACAGCGCGCTGTGCCGACTGGTCGCCGCCAACCGCACCAACGCACCCAACCGCAGCAGGTCGGCCCGTGACCCGGTGACCGTCGCCAGGCCGACGATCGGCTCAGGGGGCCGCACCCAGAGGTTCCGCAGCCGTGCGGCGGGCACGAGGACGCGGTGCAGCGGCGCGTGCCGCACCACCGGGTGCGCGATCACCGACAACCGCATCGGCCCAGCGTGGCGGGGGCGTGCCCCGCCGTCCACCGGATTACGCCGACGTCAGCGGCAGGTCGTGCAGGCCCCGGATGACGAACTCGGCGCGGCGGCGCGGTTCGGCGGCCAGGGTGGCGTTCGGCAGCTTGCGCGCCAGGGAGGACAGGGCCGCCTGGACCTCGATGCGGGCCAGGGGCGCGCCGAGGCAGTAGTGGATGCCCATGCCGAACCCCAGGTGGGGGTTGGGGTTGCGGGTGATGTCGAAGGTGTCCGGGTCGGCGAAGACCTCGGGGTCGCGGGCCGCCGCGCCCAGCAGCGCGGCGATCTTCTGGCCCGGCTCGACCCGGTAGCCGGCGATGGTGACGGGCTCGGTGGCGGTGCGTTCGAACAGCTGCAACGGCGAGTCGTAGCGGATCAGCTCCTCCACCGCCGTGGGTAGCAGAGCGTGATCGTTCACCAGGCGTCGCCACTCGTGCGGGTGGTTCATCAGCGCTTGGACGCCGTTGCCGATCACGTTGACCGTGGCCTCGTGGCCGGCCATGAGCAGCAGCACGGCGGTCGCCACCAGCTCGTCCTCGGTCAGCTTCGCGCCGTCGGTGTCGGTGACCGCCACCAGGTCGGACACCAGGTCGTCACCGGGCGACGTGCGCCGCAGCGCGATCAGCTCCCGCAGGTACGCGACGAACTCCGCGGACGCGCGCTCGGCCGCCGCCTGCTTGTCCGCGGCCAGGTCGTACTCGTACATCTTCACGATGGCGTTCGACCACGGCTGCAACAGCGCCCGGTCCCGCGCGGGCACGCCCAGCAGCTCGGCGATCACCTCGACCGGCAGCGGCGCGGCCACGTGGGACAGCAGGTCGGCCTGCCCCTCCGACGAGATCTTGGCCACGAGCTCGTCCACGAGGCGGTCGGCCAGCTCGGCGATCCACGGCCGCAGCCGCTCGACGTGACCGCGGCCGAACGCGGCGGCCACCAGCCTGCGCAGCCTGCTGTGCGTGGGCGGCTCGTTCTCCAGCAGCGAGTTGCGGTGCAGGAGGTTGAACGACGCGAACCGGTCCACCGGCTTCGCGTCGGTCCAGATGCGGCCGAGCGCCCGGTGCCTGAGCACGGCCGACGCCGCCGCGTGCGACACCGCCACCGCGACGCCCATCTCCTCGTGCCAGTGCACGTCGCCCTGCGCGCGCATCGCGGCGAACGCGGGGTACGGATCCGCGATGAAAGCCGGATCGTGCTGGTCGAAGTAGGCCACGGTGACGGACGGTAGGTCTTGAGCAGGGCTCGCGTCCATCCGAGTGTGGTTGTTGTTTCAAACATTCAGCGAGCTGTGACTTCGAGTAGTCGGGTCGCGTCGGGCGGTCGCGACGCCAAAGGCGGCGCCGTCCAACGCGGGTTGACCCGGTGCGTGCTCCGCCAGGAGCATCCCTGACGTGTCACCTGAAGTCATCGCTCACCGCGGCGCGTCCACCCGCCGCCCCGAGCACACCCTCGCCGCCTACGAGCTGGCGCTGCGCCACTCCGACGGCCTGGAGTGCGACGTGCGGCTCACCAGGGACGGGCACCTCGTGTGCGTGCACGACCGCACGATCGACCGCACCAGCGGCGGCGCGGGGAAGGTCAGCGCGATGACCCTGGACGAGCTCCGCCGGCACGACTTCGGCAGCTGGCACGGCGGCGAGCCGGCCGAGGTGCTGACCCTGGACGTGCTGCTCGGCCTCGCCGCCGACCACGGCAAGCGGCTGTTCGTCGAGACCAAGCACCCCGTCCGGTACGGGAGCCTGGTCGAGCGCAGGCTCGCCGAGGAGCTGGGCCGCCACCGGGTCGACGCGGTGATGATGTCGTTCTCCGTCTTCGCCGTGCACCGGTTCAAGAAGCTCAGGCCCGAGGTGCCCACGGTCCTGCTCTACGACCGGCTGTGGCCGAAGGTGAAGCCCCACTTCGCCGACTACGCCGGACCGGGCGTTCACCTGCTCAAGCGTCACCCCGCCAGGGGAGAGGGTGTCTACGCGTGGACGGTGGACGACCCGGCCGACATCGCGTTGTGCCGTGAGCGGGGCGTCCGGTTCCTCGCCACCAACAACCCGGAGGAGACGCGCGAGCACCTTGCGGATAACTTGACGCCCGACCAGCCCTGAGACCGAGGAGGCGCGGTGGCGAAGCGGACAGCCGTGAAGAACAAGCCGGCGGACGGCGTCAACCCGCGGCAGCCGTGCCCGTGCGGCTCCGGCAAGCGCTACAAGGCCTGCCACGGCTCGGCGGGCGGCGCGGCGGACGTGATCGTCTCCCGCCCGTTCCAGGGCCTGGCCGCCGAGGCGGAGCTGATCGCGCTGCGCGAGTTCGTGCCCTCGGCGACGGTGAAGCTGCCGCTCAAGGCGGACAGCGGTCGCGAGGTCGTGCTGGCGACCGTGCTGCCGATGGCGGCGGCGGGCCTGGTCCGCTCGGACGGCACCGCGTTCGTCGGCCTCCAGGTGCAGACCCGGTCCGGCGACCTCAGCCGCGACCTGGCGCGTGCCGTGCAGTGGGCGCTGACCGCGAAGACCGGTGACGCCCTCGCGGTCGTCGGCACGGACGACGGCTCGAACCCCGGCCGCCTGCAGGACCTGCTGGACGTCGAGGCGACGTTGAGCCCCGAGCTGCACCCCGACTTCGCGTGGTGGCTGCCGCCGGACAACGAGCCCGCCGGCGAGGTCGCCCTGTCCCTGGAGCGGGCCAACGCCGCGATCCTGCCCACCGAGCGCCTCGACGCGCCGGGCGTGGCCGCCGCCTACTGGGTGGACGCGGGCGACAAGGCGCACCTGCGCTGGGTCCGCCCCGAGCCGGAGGAGACGCTGCTCGCGGCGCTCGCCCGGCTGTCCGTGCGCGGCGAGCTCGACCTGGGCGAGGGCTCCCGGTACGCCGGGTCGTTCCGCGCGCACGGCCTGCTGGTCCCGGTGTGGGACCTGGACCGCGAGCTGCACTCCAGCGAGTGGGCGCCTGGCGCGGAAGCGTTGGGCAATCGTTTGCGGGATGCCCTGACCAGCCTCGACGCCGAACCGCTCACCGAGCAGGAACGGCGCTCGCGCGACGGTCTGCGCGGGCGGCAGATCACCCTGCGCTGAACCTGTCCACAGGTATCCCCAGCTTTGTCCACAGGCTCCTGTGGACAAGTGAGGAGTCGGAGTGATCCTGCGGATCAGCCCGAAGGCGGACTGGAGGCGGGCCCGCGAGGACGGCGCGATCCCGCTCGACCTCGACGGTTTCGTGCACTGCTCGGATCCCGGGACCGTGCACCTGCCCGCCAACCGCCTGTACCCGCACCGGCACGACCTCGTGCTGCTGGTGATCGATCCCGAGGGCCTGCCCGTGCTGTGGGAGCCGGGCGAGACCGAGGACGGCCCGTGGTTCCCGCACGTCTACGGGCCGATCCCGGCCGACGCGGTGGTGGCCGTGCACGAGTTCACGCCGGACGCCGACGGCGCCTTCCGTCCGTTGCCCGTTTTGTGACCTTGGTCTGAGGCAACCGACAACCCCGCTCGAGCGTGTCCTCTCCGACGGTGGCCGAGGGGCCGCCGCTCGAGGGGGGTTTCGAGGTGACCGCGGTCTTGCCGGGGGAAAGAGCCACCGATCGTGGTGGGGGGACGACGGCCGACTTCGCCGACTTCGTGCGGATGTCGTTGCCGGGCCTGTTGCGCTACGGGCACGCCTTGACCGGCAACCCGCACGACGCGGGCGACCTGGTGCAGGCCGTGCTGGAGAAGGTCGGCGCGCGGTGGGCGGCGGTGCTGCGCAAGGGCGACCCCTTGGCGTACGTGCGGCGGTCCATGGCGAACGCCAACACCAGCCGGTGGCGCCGTCGGCGGCGTGAGGACCTGGTGGCGGAGTTCCCCGACGCGGTCGCCGCGGCCGGGCACGACCGCCTGGAGCACGAGCCGCTGTGGCAGGCGCTGCGGGCGCTCCCGCCGCGTCAGCGCGCCGTGGTCGTGCTGCGCTTCTACGACGGTCTGTCCGAGGCCGAGATCGCCCACACGCTCGGCGTGTCCGCGGGCACGGTCAAGAGCCAGAACAGCAAGGCGATGGCGACCTTGCGCGCACGACTGGGGGATTCGGGGTGAACCTCGAGGAGGAGTTGGGCCGGTTGCTGCGGGACGACCGGTTGGACGTGCGGGCCAGGCCGGACGCGACCGAGGTGGTCGTGGCGGGGGCGCGCCGTGCGCGTCACCGGCGGACCGCGGTGGTGGGCGCGGTCACGGCGGTCGCGCTGGTGGCGAGCGGGTGGGGTGTGTCGGCGCTGGGCGGCTCGTTGAGCCTGCCGTCCGTGGACCCGGCCGTGCTGCCGACCACCACCACGACCGCCACGACGGCGACGCCCGCCGGGGGGACCGAGGTCGCGCCGCCGCCGCACACCGTGGTGGAGACGGTCACGGTGATGGTGACCAAGGGGCCGACGCGACCGGACGTGGGGTACGGCGCGGTGAAGTTCGGCATGACCGAGCAGGAGGTGGCGGCCACCGGTCTGGTGACCGCGGCGCCCGGCGGCGAGTGCGCGGCGTTCGCGTGGACGAGCGAACCGGGCACCGCGAACGCCGTGCTCGTGGCGCGTGGCCAGGGCGTCGTGCGCATCACGTTGCCCGCGGCCGGCAGGACGTCGAAGGGGATCGGCGTCGGCTCGACGCTGGAGCAGGTGAAGGCGCAGTACCCGCAGGGGGAGCAGGCCCACGGGGGCTACCAGGTCTCCATGACCGGTGACGTGGGCTGGATGTACGTGTTCGCGCTGGACGCGGAGCGGGTTGTCGGAATTCGGATGCAGCGGCTCACCGCCGACTGCGCGCAGCAGGGGGAACAGCGATGAAGGTCATGGGTGTGGTGCTGGTGGTCGCCGGTCTGGCGATGGTGGGGTGCACGGCGCAACCGGACGCGTCGATCGGCTCGGCGTCGCCGGCGTCGACGACCACGACCGCGGTCACGACCACCGCGCCGTCGAGCACGTCGGCCGTCGCGCCGAGCACCGTCACGGTGCAGTCGACGGTGACGAGCACCGTGCAGGAGACCGTGGTGGTGGACACGACGCCGGTGCTCAGCCACTCCGCGTTCGGCGCGATCAAGCTCGGCATGACGCGCGAGCAGCTCGTGGCGACCGGTCTGGTCGGGGAGCCGACGCTGCGGATGAGCTCGGAGTGCGACATGTACCCGCTGAAGTCCGGCAACGGCTCCGCGTGGATCCAGGACGGCAAGGGCCTCATGGCGATCTTGGTGAACTACGGCGCCGTGACCGCCGAGGGCCTGCCGGTCGAGATCGGCCCGGCCGACCCGCGGCTCGCCGAGACCTACCCGAGCGGCGAGCCTTGGCAGAATGGCGGCGGTGTGACGGCCGCTTTCAGGGTGTGGGTGACCGACGACGTGAACTACCAGTTCCGGGGCAGCACCGCGCTGGCCCGTCGGGGTCAGGCCTGCTTCAACTGATCATGCCGCGGGTGGGGTCGAGCGGGAGGATGGACGGATGAAGCGGCTGGTCGTGGTGGCGGCAACCCTGCTGCTGACCGCCTGCGAGTCGTCCGCGCCGCAGGTCGTGCCACCCATCACGAACGTCAGCGGCACGTCCGGGGCGGGTGACGCGGCCGTGCTCGACGGCCGCGGCATCGGCGCGGTGCGGCTGGGGATGTCGTTGCAGCAGCTCAAGGCCACCGGCGAGGTCGGCGAGGAGATGACGGAGTCCGCGTTCTCGTGCCCGGTGCACGAGCTGGAGACCGTCGAGGGCTGGGTGGGCCTGCACGACGGCGTCGCGGTGGACCTCCGGGTCGAGTCGGGCGCCCGCACACCGGAAGGCCTGCGCCTCGGCGACTCGCGGGCCCGCATGCACGAGGTCTACCCGGACGTGGAGCAGACGCCGCACGGGTTCGTCCGCGCGGCGGACCGCGGGACCTGGTTGTGGTTCTACTTCCGCGACGCGGGCGACACCCTCACCGGCATCGGCCTGACCAGGGAAGGCCACGGCTGCCTGAACTGACCGCGACGCCCGCCACCCACAGGGGTGACGGGCGTCGTTCGCTGTCGGCGGGTCGGCCTCTACACGGCGCCACCCGCGGCGCGCGGCGTGCCGTTGTCGGCTTCCTCGCCCACGCTCTCGCGGGTCAGGAAGGTCTCCACGTGGAACAGGTTGCCGTCGGCGCGGTCGATCACGGTGAGCAGCGTGCTCATCGACGCGACCTCCTCCACCTGCTCCTTCAGGAACCACTGGAGGAACTGCTCGCCGATGTAGTCGCCCTCGTCGCGGGCCGTCTTGGCGAGCGTGACGATCTGCTCGGTGACCTTCTTCTCCTGCTCCAGCGCGAGCGCGACCGGCTCGCGCGGCGCGGTGAAGTCGTTGCGCACGTCGTCCACACCGGGAATGGCCACCGGCAGTCCGTTGTCCATCAGGTACTGCACGATCATCATCGCGTGGTTGCGCTCTTCCAGTGCCTGCTTGTAGAAGTGCGACGCGAGTCGCGGCAGGTCGGCGGCGTCGAACCAGACCGCGATGGCCACGTACTGCTGCGAGGCCGTGAACTCGTTGCGCACCTGCTCCTGAAGCAGGGCGTGGAACTTCGAGGAACGCGCGGCGGTAATCTTCTTCAAGTTGACAGCCATGCTCGCAGAATAACCGAAAGTGCGCTTTAATGCATTTCAGGTAAGGCTTACGAAGGTAAGGAAAGGGTTGCCGAAGAAAGCTTAGGCAACCCTTTCCGGCGACGTTTCAGACCAGTGGCGCGCGGTCGATCGGGCACGACATGCAGCGCGGGCCGCCGCGACCGGAGCCCAGCTCGGAGCCGCTGATCCGGATCACCTCGACGCCGGCGTCCTCCAGCCGCGCGTTCGTCTCCACGTTCCGCTCGTAGGCCACCACCAGGCCGGGTCCGACGGCCAGCGTGTTGTTGCCGTCGTCCCACTGCTCGCGTTCCGCGGTCACCGGGTCGAGCCCGGTGTCGATCACGCGCAGCCTCTCGATGCCCATCGCGTCGGCCGCCGCCTCCAGGAACGGCCGCCGGTCCTCGACCACGACGCCGCCCGCGCCGTCGGACCGCACGGGGAACGCGAACAGGTTGTCCCGCACCGCCGGGTACATCACCACGGCGTCCCGGTCGACCATCGTGCACACCGTGTCCAGGTGCATGGTCGCCCGCTCCTGCGTGATCGGCACCGCCAGCACGGTGTGCGCCAGGCCGTCGGCCAGCGCGGACCGGGCGAACGACTCCGCGCCCGCGGGCGTGGTCCGCTCGCCGACGCCGATCGCCAGCACGCCCGGCGCGAGCAGCAGCACGTCACCGCCCTCGACCGGCGCGGAGTGCGCGCCGTACGCGCGGCCGGTCCTGCGGAACCGCGGGTGGTAGGCGTAGATCAGGTCGGTCAGCGCGGTCTCCCGGTCGCGCGCGGGCAGTGCCAGCGACGTGATCGCGACCCGGTCGCCGACCCACACCGACGAGTCGCGGGTGAACAGCAGGTTCGGCAGCGGGTCGACCGCGAAGTCGATCGGGTGGTGCATCTTGCGCACCAGCGACGCGCCCTCGGCGGCGGGCAGCTCCTCGAACGTCATGCCGGTCATCAGCGCGGTGGCCAGCTGGTCGGGGCTGATCGAGGCCAGGTGCGAGCGCAGCGCGTCGGCCAGGTCGATGCCCAGCCGCCGCTCGTTGACCGCGCTGTGGATGCCCGCGATCCGGGCCCGGTCGTCGTGCAGCGCGTCGACCAGCAGGTCCGCCAGCAGCAGCACCTCGACGCCGCGTCCGCGCAGCAGCTCGGCGAACGCGTCGTGCTCCTCCTGGGCCCGGTCGACCCACGGCACGCCGTCGAACAGCAGCTGGTCGTTGTTGCGCGGGGTGAGCCGCTTGAGCTCGGCGCCGGGACGGTGCAGCAGCACCGTGCGCAGGGGGCCGACTTCGCTGTCGACGCGGGGCGCCGCTGCCGGCTCGCCGTCGGTGGACGCGGTCTGGGCGATGTGCGCAGTCACGGGTCGAGGGTAACCCGAGGTCGGTCGGATCAGCAGCTCTGAGTGGCCCGTTCCGGCGAAGGTCGATCGTATGACCGCCTTGGAACGGCGATTCGTTGCGTGATCGGGCGATGTGGCTTCAGGAACGTTGCGTTGTCACGTGGACTACCGGTCCGGGGGCGTGGTTGCGGGATGATCGTGTTCTACCGGGGGAGGATCAGTGTCGGACTTCCGCTTGTTCGTCGACGCGCCGGGCCACGCGGCCTCGGCGACGAGCCAGTTGCTGCAAGAGCTGGTCAGGGGCGCGAAGGTCGACGCACGACCCGCGCCCGCCGCGTCGCCGGAGGGCTCCAAGAGCGGCGCGGGCGCGACCGTCGCCGAGCTCGTGCTCAACGGCGCGCTGCCCGCCGCGGTGGCCGCCGCCGTCGCGTCCGTGGTCACGTCGTTCGTGCAGCGCGGCAGCGCGCGCAAGGTGACGATCAAGACCCGGGACGACGAGATCACCGTCGAGGGCGTGGACGCCCGCTCGCAGAAGGCGCTGCTGGAGGCGTGGCTGCGCGAGCACGAGGGCGAGGGGTGAGGTGGGCCGGCACGCGCTCCTGGTGGCGACCGGCGAGTACGAGGACGTCCGGCTGAGCCGGCTGCGCGCGCCGGAGCAGGACGTGGAACGGCTCGCCGCGGTGCTGGAGGACCCCGACGTCGGCGGGTTCACCGCGGTCGAGGTGCTGCGGGACCGGACCGACCACGAGATCCGGCGCGCCGTCGAGGACCTGCTCGCGCCGCGTGAGGCCGACGACCTGGTGCTGCTGTACTTCTCGTGCCACGGCCTGACCACGGCCGCGCGGCGGCTGTACTTCGCCGCGTCGAACACCGTGCAGGACCGGCCCGCCGGCACCGCGATACCCCGCTCGTTCCTCAACGAGCAGCTGGAGGACTGCCGGGCGTCCGGACGGGTCCTGCTGCTCGACTGCTGCTTCAGCGGCGCGTTCGTGGAGGGGTTCAAGGCCGGCGGGACGAGCGTGCTGGACAGCGCGGACGGTGCGGGCTCCGGGTACGTGGTGATGACCGCGTCCAACGCCTACGAGTACGCGTTCGAGCAGGACTCGCTGTCCCTGGACGCGCCGCGCGCGTCGCTGTTCACCGACGTGCTGATCGAGGGTCTGGCCGGCGGCGCCGCCGACCTCGACGGCGACGGGTGGATCGACGTCGACGAGCTGTTCAAGTACGCGCAGGGCGAGGTGCGCGCCAGGCGTCCCGACCAGACGCCGCAGTACTTCGCGCACGGCTCGTCGCAGCCGCTGCGGATCGCGCGGGCCGGTGGCGCCGCGGGACGTCGGCCGCGCGGCACGGCGTCGTACACGTCCGGGCAGTTGTTGGTGGCGCGTGGTTTCCGGGCCGCCGCTGAGCCGGTGTGCCGGACGTTGGGCCCGATGGGGCGGCGGGCCGTGGTGTTCGTCGACCGGCGGCCGGTGGAGCTGTCGGACGCGTCGGCGATCGTGGACGCGTTCCAGCCGGACGACCCGCGTGACCGGCTCGGCGCGGGGTACGTCCGCGACCTGGTCCTCCACGTGCGGCGGGAGGCGGGCGACGGCGCGGCGTCGGCGGTGGCCGTGGCGCGCGGCGCGATCGGCGGGCTGGTCGACGCGATGCGCGACGGGCACAACCCGGTCCGGCTGCTGCGCGGCGTCACGGCCGCCGCCGCCCGTGCGACCGAGCTGATCGAACGGTCCCTGGCGCGGCCGTTGCAGCCGGCCGAGCTGACCCAGCTGGCCACCACCGCTTCGGGTGACCCCGAGGTCGGCCGGCTCGTCGGGGCCGTCGCCGCCGGCACCGGGGGACGCGGACCCGTCCTGGTCGAGGAGAGCAAGCGGTTCGAGCTGGAGTTCGAGATCCACCGCGGCCTGCGCCTGGACCACGGCTACGCGTCCGACCGGTTCGTCACGGACACCGTCAGCGGCACGGCCGTGCTGCAGGACGCGTGGGTGTTGCTGGCCGCCGGTCGGCTGACCGACGTCGACCGGTTGACGGGAGAGCTGGAGCTCGGCGAACACCCGCTGCTCGTGGTCTGCGAGATGCTGCCGCACGCGGAGCTCGCCGAGCTGCTGCGGGTGGGCGAGACGCGGGACGTGGTCGCGGTGACCGCCGAGCTGGACGAGGTGGAGCGGCTCCAGGGCGTGGTCGGCGGCGCGATCCACTACCCGTACTGGGGGAGCGACCCGGCGTTGAAGTCGTCGTTGGGCCGCGCGGCGAAGGTCGTGGTGACCGAACGGGACACGACGGTGCTGGCCCACCCCGCGTCGAACCACGGTCGCACGGCCGCTCTCATCCGGGCCCCCGCCGGTGACGTGGACAAGGTGCGGCGGGCCGTGCGCGCGGTGGACAGCGCGGTGCGGGAGGGCGTGATCCGCGGCGGTGGCGTGGGCCTGGCCGAGCTGGGCTCCCTCCTGGCGCAGGACGCCGCCGGCGGCCCGGAGGAGATCGCCGGCTGGCGCGCCTTCGCCGCCGCCCTGTCGGAACCGGCCACCCGGATCGCCGAGAACGCCGCCCTGACCGTCGCCGACCTGGACGCGTCCCTGCTGGACTCGGCCGGCGTCGCCCGCACCGTCGTCACCGCCGCCGCCCACACCACCTCCCGCTTCCTCCTCGTCCACTGACCCGCGTGTCCTGCGTCCAGAGCCCGAGAGTCCTACGTCCAGGACCCGAGAGTCCTACGTCCAGGACCCCCGAGTTGAACGCTCAGGCGATGAACCGCACGTCGGGGTGCTGCGGCGAGTCGCCCCGGAACAGCCCGGTGTCCCGCCCCTTCAGGTGCAGGTCGAAGTACCCGGCGTAGTACTCGTGCTGCGCGGCCAACGACCGGGTCGCGTCGATCTCGCCCACCAGCTCCCGCTGCTTCCCCGGGCTGATCACCCCACCCAGCTGCGGCACGGCGAACTGCAGGTCGGTGAAGCTGTAGTGCGTGCCCCGGTCGAAGTGCAGGTCGCGCTTCCACCCGCGCTGGCTCACCCAGAACTCCGCCCACGTCGGGTCGAACTCCGGCGTCAGGTGCGAGTGCTCGATCCGCCCGCCCGTCCCCGGGTCCACGAAATCCGCGCCCACCAGCATGAACGGCCGGTCCAGCCCGCGCGTCACGACCTCACCGGGCCGGTAGCCGTCACCGAAGCCGTGGGACATGGCCCCGTCCACGTTGATCCCGGCGTCGATCCGCCGGTCGTGCACCATCGTCTCGCCCGCCGTGAACCCGCCGTACGAGTGGCCGAACATGCCGACCCGCGACAGGTCGAGCGCCCGGCCGAGACCACGCGGCAACCGGTCCCGCTCCGCGTCCGGGTTGTGCCCTCGCGCGATCGCACCCAGCTGGTCGAGCACGAACCGGGTGTCGGCCACCCGCGCGTCGAGCGCGGTCTTGAACTGGGTGGGGTCGTCCTCGTCGATCAACGGCGGCTCGACCCGCCCGTCGGGGAACTCGACCGCGAGCGACTCGTGCGTGTGCGACATCGAGACGACGACGTACCCGCGGCTCGCCAGGTCGTCGGTGAGGCCGGCGCTCAGCTCCCGCGCCGACCCGAAACCGGGCGAGTGCAGCACGACGGGCCACCGGCCGAGGACCGGCGGGCCGGTGCGGGCGTGCCGCCGGGGAGAACCCCAGTCGACCGCGCCGGACGGGATGCCGACGAGCCCCGCCTCCCGGTCGACGGCCGCCGCCACGCCCGAGGTCATCCACGGCGCGCGTTCCCCGCCGGAGCCGTGCGCGGGGTAGGTGACGGTGACCATCACCTCCCGGTCCTCCGCCGGCCGCCACGGGTCCGGCCGCCGGTCGACCAGGTGCAGCTCCGCGGTGCCGACGGCGTGCCGGCCGCTCAGCTCGGGCATGGCGATCCGCACGCCGGTGTCGGCAGCCGCGGGTGAGGCCAAGCCAAGGGTCGCGATGGCCGCGACGGTGAGTGCTGTGGTGCGCATCAGGTCCCCCCTCTTGTCGGGTCACCTGATGCTGTCGGGGGCGGCTGTCGCCACGCGTCCGCCTCGCGGCTGATCGGGCGTCCTTCGCGGGGAGGACCTCAGGGCAACCAGGACACGTGACCGCGCAGCAGCGTGTAACCGACGAACGCGACCACGTCGAGCAGCGCGTGCGCCACGACCAGCACCCACAACCGGTTCGTGCGCTGCCACACCTTGCCGAACACCAGCCCCATCACCACGTTGCCGATGAACCCGCCGAACCCCTGGTACAGGTGGTACGAGCCGCGCAGCACCGCGCTGGCCAGCAACGCCGTGTTCTCCCGCCACCCGAGCTGCCGCAGCCGGGTGATGAAGTACCCGACGACAAGGACCTCCTCCGCCCACGCGTTTCCCACGGCGGACAGCACCAGCACCAGGCTGCGCCACCACGAGGAGTCCAACGTGGACGGCAGCACGGCCAGGTTGAGCCCCAGGTTCCACGCGACCAGGTAGAAGACCAGCCCCGGGATGCCGATCACGGCCGCCAGCCCGAGGCTGCCCAGCGCGTCCGGCCCGACGCGGGTCCGGTCCAGGCCGAGCGCCTTCAGCTTGATGCCGCCCTGCCACAGCAGGTACAGGCCGAGCCCGCCCCACGCCGCCAGCTGCACGACGCCGAGCAGCTGCGCGATCAGGTCGAGCAGGTCGAACCGCGCCTGCGGGACGTTGATTGCGACCTTCTGCTCGTTCAGCGGCACGGGGTCGAGCAGGCTGTCCAGCAGTCGCACCAGGCTGCGCGCCCCGGACAACCCGAGCGTCACGGCGAAGACGAGCAGCAGTTCCAGCCGGTAGCCGCGGCGCGTCCGGGCGTCGAGGTCTTCGATCACGCCCCTACGTTAACCGCGCCGCCGTCAACGGCGTTGTGCCAGGAAAGGGCAGCCCATCAGGCGGCGCAGTTCCGCGGCCAGCTCCTGCGCCGTGCCCACCGGTCGGGAGAACGCGATCCGCACGTCGTGGTCGGAGTCCGACATCTCCACCCGCAGCCGCAGGCCGAAGCGGTCCAGGCCGAGCGGGCGGACGTGACCGCCCCTCAGCTCGTCCGGCAGGTGCTGGGCGAGCAGGCCCACCACGTCCCGGTGCGACAGCTCCAGGTGGCGCAGCCAGTGGTCCTCGTGCGCGGCGAACGGGTCCGGCTCCGCCTGCGCGAACAGCTCCGGCCGCAACGACGTGGTGCCCTCGCCGTCGGCCACCACCAGCGACGCGGGCGACAGCCGCAGCGCCGACGCGCCGTGCCCGACGTCGAGCAGCCGCGGGTCCGGACGTGCCTCGGCGACCTGGAGGCTCGCCTCGCGCGCCTCCCCCGGCGTGAGCGTGCGCAGCCACCCGGTGATCCACAGCAGCCCGCGGACCGGCTCGCGCAGCTGCACGGGCGCCTGGTCGGCGAGCTCCAGCATCGCGGTCACCTCGGACCCGCGCGCGGCCTCGACCAGCGGGTGCCCGTCGGGCAGCACGACCGTCGCGTCACCGTCCGGGTGGACGTGGTGCAGCACCGGGGTGATGCGGTTCTCCGTGCCGCCGGACGGCAGCAGCGCCGCGCGCCCACCACGGGCGGCGATCGTGCGGGCCCGCTCCGCCGGATGCGGCGCCGGCGGACGACGTGTCTCGTTCACCCGCTCACCTCCCCACTTAGGGCAGCCTAACTTGATGGAGCGCTGCGGCGGTAGTCCCACGACCGGCTTACCGGGCGCTTCGCCGTGCCGGAGTCGTCCAGGCAGGTTAGGGGGTCCGCCGCGGCCGTGCCGACCAGGCACGCGGAACGAGGCCGCGGATCGGTCCGGTCGGTCGGCGGAACGGTCCGGTTGGCCGATTCGGCGGGCCGCGCGTTCGTCGTAACCTTGGCTCGCCTGGCGGAGGTGGCTCGTGGTCGTGCCGAACAAGCCGTCCACCCGGGGTGCGGCCCTCGACGACCGGTGGACCCGGTACTGCATGGAGATCGCGGGCCGTCGGGCGTTCGGCTGGGTCGTGGTCGGCGCGCTCGCGTTCGTGCTGCAACTCGCGCTGATCTTCGTGTTCACCGTGTCGTCCGCCCTGCCGCTCGTGCTGCTGCTGTTCTCCGTGCTGGTCCTCGGGCTCGGGCTGACGCGGCGGCAGGCGTTGCCCCGGGTCCTCGGCGAGCACGCGTGGGTCTACGTGCGCATCCACTGGCGCGGCGGGCTGCTCGTCGTGCACGGACCGCGACCGCTGGTGCTGGACGTGAGCGCCGGACCCGTCGCCCGCGGGCGGATCAACCGGCACCGGCGGGCGTGGGTCGTCGCGCCCGACCGCGCCGGGAACACCGTGGTCACGTTCCGTGGTGTGCCGAAGCTGTTCCCGGCGAAGGTCGTCCGCCGGTGAGTTTGGTGATCATCTATTCGGTTACCCACCGGGAGGACTTCTGGTTTGCTGGGAGCGGTGGTGGGCGAGGCTTGGGTGGACAAGTGCCTGACCAGTGCGGATCGCCGCGCGGTCGGGTTCGTCGGGCTGGCGTTGTTCGCCTTGCTGACGCTGTGGGTCGTGTCGGAGTGGGTCGGGTCGCGCTGGGTGTTCGTGCTCACGCCGTTGTGCGTGGAACTCGCCGTGCCCGGGCTGCGGCACTTCTTCTCGCGGCGCGCCCTGCGCCGACTGCTCGACACCTACCCCCGGCACGCCGTTTCGGTGCACTTCGTGCCGGGGCGCACGCGCGTCGGGCGGCAGACGTACCTGGAGACGGCCGGCTCCGACCGGACGTTCCTGCGGCTGGCCGAGATCCCCGAACGCGTCCGCGAGAACATCCGCCGCGGCGGCCGGGTGTGGCTGGCCGGACCCGACCCGCGCGGCCGGACGGCCGTGCTGACCAGGGGCGCGCCGTTCATGACGCTCGGCCGGATCGTCATCCGGTGAGGGCTCACCGGCCCACCGGGATGCCGCTCTGCTCGGCCCACGCGGCGACGTCCTCGCGGCGCAACGCCGTGGCCAGCAGGTCCGGGAACCGGTCCGGGGTGCACGCGAACGCCGGCGCGCCCAGTTCGGACAGCTTCGCCGCCAGCTCGTGGTCGTAGGCGGGCGTGCCGCTGTCGGACAACGCGAGCAGCACCACCACCGTCACCCCGCTCTGCACGAGCTCGCGGACGCGCCGCTGCAACTCCCGCGCCACACCGCCCTCGTACAGGTCGCTGATCAGCACCATCACCGTGTCCGTCGGGCGGCGGACCAGCGACTGGCCGTAGGCGACGGCGCGGTTGATGTCCGTGCCGCCACCCAGTTGGGTGGAGAACAGCAGGTCGACCGGGTCCTTGAGCTGCTCGGTCAGGTCCACCACCTCGGTGTCGAACACGACCAGCTTCGTGTCGACGGCCTTCAGCGAGGCCAGCGAGGCGCCCAGCACGGCGGAGTACACGACCGACTCGGCCATCGAGCCGGACTGGTCGACCAGCAGGACCACGTCCCGCAGCGAGGCCTGGCGGCTGCGCCTGCTGTTGCCGACCAGGTCCTGCACGATCACCGTGCGCTGGTCGGGTTGGTAGTGGCGCAGGTTCTTGCGGATCGTGCGGTTCCAGTCCACATCGGACAGGCGTGGGCGGCTGGTGCGGCGGGACCGGTCGATCGCGCCGTGCACGGCGGCGAGGAGGCGGTCGGCGAGCTTGCGCTCGATGTCCTCGACCACTTTGCGCACGACGGCGCGCGCGGTCTCGCGGGTGCGTTCGGGGATGGCGCGGGAGAGGGAGACCAGCGTGCCGACCAGGCTCACGTCCGGCTCGACGCTCGACAGCAGTTCCGGTTCGAGGAGCAGTTGGCGCAGCCCCAGGCGTTCCACGGCGTCCTTCTGCATCACCTGGACGACCGAGCTGGGGAAGTACGTGCGGACATCGCCCAACCACCGGTGCAACACCGGCGACGACCCGCCCAACCCGGCACTGCGCTTGCCACCGGCGTCCACCGCGTCCCCACCACCGCCGTACAACCCGGTCAACGCGGAATCCCGCCGCTGGTCGTCCTCGCCGAGGGCGCCGAGATCCCCCGCCGCGCCACCCAACAACAACCTCCACCGCCGCTGCCGCTCGACCGCGATATCCTGCGTCACGCGCCCACCTGCCCATCCCGGCCACCCCAGGGCCTTCTGTCACACCATCGGGTGATCATCGCCCGAAAATGTACGGAAACACTGTTACGGCCCCTCGGTTAAAACCATGAGGAGCCCCGACCAACCACCACCCATCCCAACCCCCGACCCGGCCCACCCCCGACCCCGCCCCGCCCGCCACCGGCCGCACTGCCGGATCGCTGCCGCCCCGCCCGCAGCCTGCCGGGCACCCGACCGCCCTTGCCGCGTGTGCCACGCGCGTCACGCGCCCGCACCCAGCAGATCGCGCACGTGACCGGCGAGACGGGCCGCGAGCTCTTCGTCCCAGTCGCTCGCCGCCATCGCACCGCCCGCCGTCGTGCCCTTGACCCGGTCGCCGAGCATCCGGCGCTCGGCCGGGCTGAAGTCGCCCACCGCGCGGCGCAGGAGCGGCAGCGCGGCGGCGAAATCCCCGCCGGACAGGCCGGTCAGCCACTCGTCCACGACGCCGAACAGGCGTGGATCGGCGGTGAGCAGGGCGGCCGATCCACGCAGGAAGCCCGCCACGAACGCGGTCGCGCCGGCGGCCAGCGAGACCGCGCGGTGCAGACGGGTGGCGACTTCGTCCGAGTCCAGGGCACCCGTCTCCCACAGCAGGCGCGTCGCGCGGCCGGTCGGCAGGCCGTGCGCGTCGGGCATCGCGACCAGGGATCTCAGCGCACGCTGCCACGTGTCGCGGTGCTCGTCGTCGGCGGCCAGGCGCACCGCGTCGTCCGCGCCCTCGACCGCCTTGACCGCGCGTTCCGCCGTGTCGTCGTCGACGCCCCGGCACGCGAGCGGCAGGCCGACCGCGCCGCGGGCCAGCAATCCGTGCAGCGCGACGCGAAGCAGTTCCGGATCCGTGCCGCGCACCGAGCCGTAGCGGACGGTGGTCGCCAGGTCCGGTAGGGCGGACAGGAGTTCCAGGGCGTCGGTCGCGGCGGCGGCGCAGCGGTCCAGGGCCTGGCGGGACGCGGCGACGGCCTCCGGGATCTCGCACCCTACGGCCTGGCTCAGCGCTTCGGCGGCGTCGACCACTCGGGTAGCCGCCGCGGCACGGGCGATCAGCACGGTCCGGGCGGCGGATTCGACGGTCGTGCCGTGCCGGGCGGCGACGGCCAGCGCGACCGCGAACTCCGGCCGCCAGTGCAGCTGCCAGGCCTCGGCGAACGTGCCCAGGGTCCGGGTCGTGTCCGGCGTGCCCCACGGGACGTCGAGAACCTCCAAGCGCCGCAACAACTTCGAGCGCTCACGGTCGGTGTCCTTGCGCAGGTCGAAGCGCATCGGCTTGATCGCCGCACTGGCCGGCATCCGCAGGCGACGTTGCCACCGCGCCAGATCCGCGGCCAGCGGTGACGTCGGGACGTCGTCGCCCACCACGCCCAACCGCTCGCCGACCACCAACTGCTCGTGCACCAGGCGAAGCGGGGTCGCGTCACCGCCGCACAACACCGCCAGCGACGCCTCCATCACCTCCGAAAGCCCCGGCGACGGCCGCCCGCGCATCGCCGCCAACGCGTCCGCCAGCCGCACCGCCTCCACCGCGCTCGCCGTCGACGCGGGCAAGTCCTCCGCCCGCAACACCGCGCACGCCTTCGCGAACCAGCGCGGCAACGCGTCGCCACGTTCGGCGCACTCCCACAAGTGCGCGTACCAACCCGGCGAAGCGACACCCGCGCCGTAACCGGACGACGCCGCCAGCCGACCGTGGCTCCACGGCACCCACGTGCCCGAGATCTTCTTGCGCGGCAAGCCTTTCAGCGCCGCGGCGTCGACCGACGCGGGCGGCAGGGTGCGCAGTGCGGGCACGTGCCACGCGCCGGCCACCACCGCGATCGGGCCCTCGACGTCCTTCAACGCCTGCCGGACGTTCTGCCGCATCGCGGCTTCCCGGCGCAACGTGCGGGCGTCCACCTGGTCGGCGAACTCCTCCCGCAACGCGCCCATCGCCTCCGCGACCGCCTCGGCCAGGTCACGCGGGTCGGTGTGGTGCTCGACCACGTCCTCCCACCAGCGTTCGGGGTCGTCGAAACCCGCCGCCTCGGCCAGCGTGCCGAGCGGGTCGAGCGCCGCCTTCGGCGCGTTCTCAGAGTCAGGGGTCTCGGGTGTCCCGGGATCGGCGAGGGACGCGGCGGCCGGCAGGTCGAAGAACCGCACCGGGACGCCGTTGGCGTGCGCCCACGTCATCGCCCGCCACTCCGGCGAGAACTCGGCGAACGGCCAGAACGCGGCCCGCGCCGGCTCCGCCTCGTCGTGCAGCAGCAACGCCACCGGCGGGGTCAGGTTCGGCACGTGGGGCAACAGGGCGTCACCCTCCGGTGGTCCCTCGATCAGGACCACCTCCGGCCGCACGGCCGCCAACGCCGCCGCGACCATGCGCGCCGAACCCGGACCGTGGTGCCGGATGCCGAGCAGCGTCACCCGTTCCGGCAAAGGCTGGTCGCGTGCCATCAGCCCACCGTGTCCTGGCACGCCCGGTACAGGTCACGCCACTCGGCGCGCTCCTTCACCACCGCCTCCAGGTACTCCTGCCACGCCGCCGTGTCCGACACGCGGTCCTTCACCACCGCGCCGAGCAGGCCGGACGCCAGCTCGTCGGCGGTGATCGTGCCGTCGCCGAAGTGCCCGGCCAACGCCATGCCGCTGGTCACCACCGAGATCGCCTCGGCCGTGGACAGGCTGCCGCTCGGCTTCTTCAGCTGCGTGCGGCCGTCCACAGTGGACCCGTTGCGCAGCTCGCGGAAGATCCGCACCACCCGGCGCACCTCCTCCAACGCCGGTGGCTCGGCGGGCAGCTGCAACGCCCGGCCGAGCTGGGCGGCACGCGCCGACACGATCTCCACCTCGTCGTCCTCGGTCGCGGGCGGCGGCAGCACGACGGTGTTGAAGCGGCGGGCGAGCGCCGACGACATCTGGTTCACGCCCCGGTCGCGGTCGTTCGCGGTGGCGATCACGGTGAACCCGGGCACGGCCTGCACCTGGATCCCCAGCTCCGGGATCGGCAACGTCTTCTCGGACAGGATCGTGATGAACGAGTCCTGCACCTCGGCGGGCATCCGGGTCAGCTCCTCGACCCGGACCACCGCGCCGTCGCGCATCCCCGTCATCACCGGGCTCGCCACCACCGCGGCCTCGGACGGACCCTCGGCGATCAGCCGCGCGTAGTTCCAGCCGTAGCGGACCTGGTCCTCGCCCGTGCCCGCGGTGCCCTGCACGACCAGCGTCGAGTTGCCGCTCACGGCCGCCGCGATGTGCTCGGACAGCCACGACTTCGCCGTGCCCGGCACGCCGACCAGCAGCAACGCCCGGTCGGTGACCAGCGTGCCGACGGCGATCTCGACCAGCCGCCGTTCGCCGACGTACTTCGGGGTGATCACCGTGCCGTCCGGGAGCGTGCCGCCGAGCACGTAGGTGACCACCGCCTGCGGCGACATCCGCCACCGCGGCGGGCGAGGCCGGTCGTCCGCCGCCGCCAGGGCCGCGAGCTCGGCGGCGTACTGCTGTTCCGCGGCGGGCCGCAGCACGGATTCGGTGGTCACTGGCTTTCCTCCCGGTGGTTGAACGCCTCGCGCAGCTGCATGCGCAGGCGCAGGACGTCGAGTTCGACGGTGTGCTCGGGCCAGCGCTCGGTGATGCGGGCCCAGTTCGCGCCGAGGACCTCGGCGTCACCCCTGGCCAGCAGCACCGCGGGCGGACGGCCGGCGCGCCACCTCGGGTCGCGCATCCCGGCGTAGCGGTCGAGCAGGTCCGCGGTGGCCCGCGCGCTCCACGGGCCGGGCAACTGCGAGCACGCGTGGTCGAGCAGGTCGTAGTTCCACTGCCGCGACACCTCGACCACGGTGCGCGCGGCCAGCTCGGCGGGCAGGCCGCCGAGCATCTCGAGCTGTTCCATGCCGGTCAGCGACCGGGTCGCCGCGACCGCCCACGGCCGGGCGTCGTCGGCGAGCTTCAGGTTCTGCGCCACGCCGCGCAGCAACGAGCTCGCCCACGGGCCGCGTGCGAGTTCGGCGGCGGCGCCCTCGTCGTCGGTGTTCAGCCGGCCGGTCCAGTGCTGTGGCGGCACGCTCGCCGCCGCGCCGCGCAACCGACCCGCGACACCCGCCTCGGAACCGTCTTTCAGCAGGTCACGGGCCTCGTCCGGCTCCGGCGCGGTGTCGGCCCACAGCTCGTCGGTCTGCACGTCGAAGCCGTCCGCGGTCAGCCACAGGCCGCGGTGCAGGCGTTCGGCGGCGCGTTCGGCCAGGTCGGACGCGGGCAGGGTGCGCAGCAGCCGCAACGCCTCGTCGTGCACGCCGATCGCGCGGTCGTCCAGGGCACGTTCGAGGAGCGGTTCGTCGTCCGGCCCGAGGTTCGCCTCCAAGGCGCTGATCAGCACCTGGCGGTCGGTGGCGCGGCGTTGGACCTCGAATTGCGCGGCCAGGAACGCGCGCGTCCCCACCGGGTCCTGGTGGCGGGCGCGGCGCAGGGCGGTGAGGCGGGACGTGCCGGGCAGGTCGAGGGCCTGGTCGAGGTCGATCTCCTCCGCGACCGCGCCGGTCGCGGCCCAGGCCCAGGCCGGGCGGATGGCCGCCAGCCACCGGCCGCGGGCGCCGAGGACGGCGGACACGGCGGGGCGCAGGCCGGGGTGCGCGGTGCCCAGGCCGAGCAACGCGGGCAGCTCGCGGTGGTCGGCGACGACGCGTGCCGTCTTGGCCATGCCGCACCACTCCGTGAGCAGCACCTGGTCGTCCAGGGCCAGGATCTGGACCAGCACGGACCTCGCGGCCGGGTGGGCGCGCACGTCGCCGGACGCCGGGGCGGCGGGCAGCGGCGGGGTGTCGACGGGCGCCGGGAGCTGGGCTCCGTGTGCGGCCAGGCCCAGGGCCGCGACGCGGTCCAGCAGGGCGGTCGGCGTCGTGCCCGCGCGGTGTGCGCCGATCAGGGCCGCTTGGACGGCTTCGTCCCATTCGGCTTGGAGGGTCATGGCCGGCCGCCCATCGGGATCCGGATCGGGGCGGTCGGGGTGGAGGTCGGCCGGAGGGTTTCGTGAGGGTCGTCGGTGGGGTGGAGGTGGTCGGTAAGGGCGTGGTTGGGTCGGGGGTGGTCGGGGAGGGGTTGGTGGGTCGCGGTTCCTCGTATGCAACCGAGGATCGGTAACGGTGTTTCCGTACATTGTCGGGCGATGATCACCCGATCGTGTTGGCGGAGTTCCTGTGCTGCCTGCGTGATCATCCCACTACCTCCGGTGCTCCGCCCGGCCTGGCGACCGCGCCCAGGCGCAGTTCACGGCCGTTCCACAGGCCCCACGCGTCGAACTGCCCGCCGCCCGTCAGCGCCAACGCCTGGTCCAGGCCCAGGTCGCCCCGGACCTGGAGGCCGCGGCCTTCCTCGTCGACCAGGTGCCCGGTGTCGGCGGTGACCCGCACCGAGGCGCACCCCAGCGGGTGGAGGCGTTGCCACGGGTCGGCTTTCAGGTGCTCCTCCAGACCTGCCAGGGCCGCACGCCACGTCGAAGGCGCGGGCACCGGCTCCGGCTGCCGCTCCACCAGCAGCTCACCCACCGCCACCCGGTGCGGCGGCACGCCGGGATACGGGTGCAGCACCCCCTGCACCTGCACCCCGTGCGTCAACGGCGGCACGGGGCGTCCGCCGCCACCGGCATGCCGCACGGCCACCACCCACCCGTGCGAACGCCCCCAAGCCCACTGCCGCACGGTCCGCACCAGGCCGTCGTCGCTCTCCACCTTCAACAACGGCGCCCACTGGTCCGTCCAACCCGGACCGGCGCGCACCTCCTCCTCGGCCACGGAGAACCCCAGTCGACGGCGAATCACTGGATCAGGTGACGACGACAGCCGCGCCAACAGGTGCAGCCCGCCCAACCGGTCCGCCGCGTCGTGCGCCCACCGCGGCCCGCCCGCCGCCACGATCCCGCGCACCTCGTCCACCGCCGACGCCAGCCCCTTGGCCTGCGCGTCCACCATCCGCGCCTGGATCGAGTGCCACCACGCCGCGTCACGCGCGGGCAGCCCCGCCAACCCCGCGCCGGCCACGTCGCCCAACCAGTCGGTCAGCCCGGCCACACCGGCGCGCACCGCGTTCTGCCTCGCCAGGGCCGTCTTCTCCTTGGCCTTGGCCCGTCGCTCGACCGCCTCCGGCGAGTCGTCGGACGCGGCCGACCCGGCGGACCCCGCGGCACGGTTGCGGCGGGTCAGCCACTCGTTCACCCAGTCGGGCGTCTCGGCGACCGGGAACGGCTCGCGCAGGTCCCGCAGCTGCAACGCCAACGCGTGCTTGCACGGGAACTTCCGCGACGGGCACGAGCACTTCGTCGCCCGGTCGCCCAGGTCGACGCACACCTGGTACGGGTTCTTGCCGCTGCCCTTGCACAGACCCCACAGGGCGGTGTCGCTGCGACCCGTCCCCTGCCACCCGGAGAACCCCGCCAGCCGGGTGGCGCTGCTCGCCACCTGGCCGTCCGGGGCCTGCTCCAGAAGCGCTTGTGCGTCCATGCCGGCAGACGTTAGAGGCACCCACCGACAGAACAGGGGCACTCCCCGGCAGAAAGTCGATCAATCCAGGTCAGGACCCCGACGTGCCCAGGACCAGGCGTACTTGGGGTCCTCCGACGCCACCGCGGCCTCGCCGAGGTGCAGCGGTCGGAAGGTGTCGACCATGACCGCGGTCTCGTCGAAGTAGTCCACCCCGAGCGACGCCTCGACCGCGCCCGGCTGCGGCCCGTGCGTGCAGCCCGCCGGGTGCAGCGACAGCGAGCCGATGCCGATGCCGGAGCCCTTGCGCGCCTCGTAGTTCCCGCCGACGTAGAACATCAGCTCGTCCGAGTCGACGTTGGCGTGGTTGTAGGGCACCGGGATGGCCAACGGGTGGTAGTCGACCTTGCGCGGCATGAACGAGCACACCACGAAGTTCGGCCCCTCGAACGTCTGGTGCACCGGCGGCGGCTGGTGCACGCGGCCCGTGATCGGCTCGAAGTCGCGGATGTTGAACACCCACGGGTACAGGCAGCCGTCCCAGCCGACGACGTCGAACGGGTGATTGGCGTAGGTGAACCGGGTGAGGCCCGCGCGGTGCCGCACGAGCACCTCCACGTCCTCGCCGTCGACCAACAACGGTTCCGCCGGCCCGCGGACGTCGCGCTCGCAGTACGGCGAGTGCTCCAGGAACTGGCCCTTGGCCGACAGGTACCGCTTCGGCGGTCCGATGTGTCCGGTGGCCTCCAGCACCAGGATGTCCACGGGCCCGGACGGCACCACGCGATACGTGCACGACGTCGGCAGCACCACGTAATCGCCCTCGGCGACCGGCAGCGCGCCGTAGATCGTCTCCACGACGCCCTCGCCGGACTGCACGTACAGCAGCTCGTCGCCGGCCGCGTTGCGGTACAGCGGGCTGGGCGCGGTGGCGGTCACGAAACCGATGACCACGTCGGCGTTGCCGACCAGCGTGCGGCGGCCGGTGACCGCGTCCACGTCGGAGGACTCCCAGGTCAACGCCGGTGTCTTGAAGTGCCGCGGCTTGAGCGGGAGGTTCGGCGTCAACGCGCCGCGCGGCTCTTCGACGGTGACCGCGTCGACGATCGCGGTCGGCAGGTGGCGGTGGTAGAGCAGCGCCGAATCGGCCGAGAAGCCCTCGACCCCCATGAGCTCTTCCGCGTACAGCCCGCCCTCCGGTGTGCGGAACTGCGTGTGGCGCTTTCGGGGGATCTCACCCACCTGGCGGTAGTACGCCATGGTTCACTCCGGGCGTTCGATAGTCGGACATCTTTGTTCATTGACCGGTACGCCACTAGCGTGTCAGCCGTGTCAAGCGCCTTCGAACTCCGTGCGCCCGGTCCACGCGGCACTCCGCCCCTGCTCGCGAGGCTTGTCGACGACGCCGCACTGTTCCCGCCGGGCAACGCGTCGATGCCCGACGCGGTCCGCGGCCACCTCGACGCACGCGCCGGGGAATGGGCCGGTGCGGTCGGTCTCTTCCTGTGCCCCGCTTCGCGACTCGCCGAGCTGATCACCGAGCTGATCAAGGTCAAGCCGGTGAAGCCGGTCGCCCTCTCGCTGGTCATCGACACGGGTCTGGGAGGTGTGCCCAAGGCCGTGTCGATCGTCGAGTCCCGCAGTGAGCTCTTGGCGCTGCGGATGGTCGAGATGCCGGCCCCCTCCGACGTGGACGAGGTGTGGCTCGAACGCGTCTCCGAGTTCGTGCCCGAGGACGTCATCCGCGTCGTCGAGCCCCGCCGGGGCGGCGCCGAGTGGCTGGACGGCGTGCGCCGCGTCATCGAGCACGGCAGCTGGCCCAAGCTGCGCTGCGGCGGGGTCAGCAAGGAGAACTTCCCCAGCGTGGACGAGGTCGCCGACTTCCTCGCCGTGGTGAGCAGCGGCGGCGTGGCCTTCAAGGCGACCGCCGGCCTGCACCACGCCGTGCGGCACACGGACGCCGAGACCGGGTTCACCCACCACGGGTTCCTCAACCTGCTGGTCGCAACCGCGCGTTCGCTGTCCGGCGGCGACGTGCGCGAGGCGTTGTCGAGCACGGACGCGGTCGCGTTGGGCGAGGAGGCCAACGGGTTGTCCGACCAGGCCGCGCACGCCGTTCGCGGCGTGTTCGCCTCCTACGGGTCGTGCTCGCTGGACGAGCCGATCGCCGACCTGGAGGAGCTGGGTCTGCTGTGAGCTGGATCGAGGACCCCGCGTTCACCGCGGACGAGCCGTTCGGGCCGCAGACGCTGCCGTACGGCGTCGTGCCCGGCGGTGTCGCGGTGCGGGTGGGCGACCAGGCGTTGTTGCTGCGGGGACTGACCCTGGGCGAGCGGCTGGAACCCCTGGTGGCCACGGGCTCGCTGGACGCCTTGCTGGCGGCCGGCCGGCCCGCGTGGAGCGAACTGCGGGCGCGGCTGGTCGAGATCGTCTCGGCCACGTCGGCGCCCCGCGGCGCGGAGCTGGTCGGGCTGGACGGCGCCGTGCTGCCGTTCACCGTGGCCGACTACGTGGACTTCTACTCGTCGCGCCACCACGCGGAGAACGTCGGACGCATCTTCCGGCCCGACGGCGAGGCCCTGCTGCCGAACTGGACGCACCTGCCCGTCGGCTACCACGGCCGGGCCGGGACGGTGGTCGTGTCCGGCACGCCGATCGTCCGGCCGCACGGGCAGCGGCGGTCGTCGGCCGGTCCGGTGTTCGGGCCGACGGGCCGGCTGGACATCGAGGCCGAGGTCGGGTTCGTCTGCGGCGGGCCGGTCGCGTCGCGGCTGACGCCGTCGCAGGCGGTCGAGCACGTGTTCGGCGTGGCGCTGGTCAACGACTGGTCCGCGCGGGACGTCCAGGCGTGGGAGTACCAGCCGCTCGGCCCGTTCCTGGGCAAGTCGTTCGCCACGTCGGTCTCGGCGTGGATCACGCCGCTGGAGGCGTTCGCGGTGGCCCGCGTGTCGCCGCCGCCGTTGGGCAACGACGTGCTGCCGTACCTGGTCGAGGACCGGGCGTGGGGCCTGGACATCGACCTCGAGGTCGAGTGGAACGGCACGGTGGTGTCCAGGCCGCCGTTCCGCGAGATGTCGTGGACGTTCGCGCAACAACTCGCGCACCTGTCGGTGAACGGCGCTACCGTTCGGCCGGGCGACCTGATCGCGTCGGGCACCGTGTCCGGCCCGGCCCGCGACGAGCGCGGCTCTTTCCTGGAGCTGAGCTGGGGCGGGAAGGAGCCGGTGGTGCTCGACGACGGCGAGCGGACCTTCCTGGAGGACGGCGACACGGTGCGGATCACCGCGACGGCCCCGGGTGAAGGCGGTTCGGTCGTCGGGCTGGCCGAGGTCCTCGGCACGGTCGTCCCCGCCGACGAGAGGTAGAGCGTGGTCAGACCCGATCCCCGCGGCCGGCTGCCGGCGCCCGCGTCGAAGGAGAGCTCGCTGACCCTGGAGCGGGGCCTGGCCCTGCTCCAGGCGGTGGCCGACGCCGAGTCGGAGGCGCCGTCGATCAGCGAGCTGGCGGCGGCCATCGGCGCGTCGCGGGCGGCGGTGTACCGGCTGCTGGTGCCGTTGCAGTCGCGTGGGCTGGTGCGGCGCGAGGGGTCGAAGGTGCGGCTCGGGCTCGGCGTGCTGCGGCTGGCGTCGAACGTGCTGCCGCAGTTGCGGCTGGCCGCGCAGCCCGCGTTGCGGACGTTGGCGGAGGCGGTCGGCGCGACGTCGCACCTGACCGTGGCCGACGGGAGCGAGGCGCAGGCGGTGGCCGTGGTGGAGCCGTCGTGGACGGCGTACCACGTGGCGTACCGGGTCGGGTCGCGCCACCCCGTGCACCGGGGCGCGGCGGGCAAGGCCATCGGGCTGTCGCCGGAGGGGCGGCAGTGGGTCCACTCGACGGGCGAGTTGCAGCCGGGCGCGTTCGGGGTGGCGGCGCCGGTGCGGGGCGTGCCCGGACTGCGGGCCAGCGTGGGCGTGGTGGCCCTGGAGAAGCTGGACGGTGACGTGGTGGGGCCGCAGGTGGTGCGGGCGGCTCAGGAGGTCGCTGACGCGTTGCGCTGACGCAAAGTAGCCCATTTTGCACTCTGCGTATACGAAGGGAACGAAGTGATCGCTCTGTCCGAGGACATGGAGAACTCGGCCGAGGACGTCCACTTGTTCACGGTCGCCGAATACGCGGAGCTCGGGGAGACCGGGCCCGGCTACTCCGAGCTGCAGGAGGGTCGCATCTTGATGTCACCGAGCCCGAGTCCGCGCCACATGATGGCTTCGGGTGAGCTGTTCGTCCAGCTCCGCGACCAGGTGCCCGGCGACTTGGTCGCGATCCAGGACGTGGACGTCGACCTGGAACTGGTCCCCCCGGGCGATCCCGGTTTCTCGCGGCGGCCCGACCTGGTCGTCGTGCCGCGTGAGGCGGCCAGGAGCGGGCGCCTGCTCAAGGCGTCCGAGGTGCTGGTGGTGATCGAGATCGTGTCGCCCGGCTCGAAGCGCATGGATCGGGTCATCAAGCGCGGGGAGTACGCCGACGCGGGTATTCCGCACTACTGGATCGTCGACCTGGACCCGCCGATCTCCTTGGTCGCGTGTCACCTCGCCGGCGAGTTCGGCTACCAGGACGCCGGTGACGTGGTGGGCGAGTTCACCACGTCGGTGCCCTTCCCGGTGACGGTGAAGCTCGACGGACTGGTCTGAGATCCGGGAGGGTCAGCGGTCGGTGCCGAGGACGCGCAGGAGGGTGATCCGGAGGGTGCGCGCCGCCTCCTCCTCCCACAGCCGGCCGGCGTCGACCTCCTCGCTCGCCGCGTGCCCGAGCTTCACCGTGACGGCGATCTGCCAGTCGAGCGGCAGGCCGTCGTCGAACTCGCCCGTCTCCCGGCCTCGCCGGATCACCCGCGCCAGCCGCTCGGTGACGGGCGCGTGGCGGTCGTGGTCGGCTTCCGGGGTCACCGGCAGCGCGGCGACGGCCCGCATCAGCACGGGGTAGCGCCCGGCGGTCCGCTGCCCGGCTTCGAGCAGGCGCAGCAGGGCGTCGGCGGCGGGGCCGGTGTCGAGGTCGGCGGCGTCCATCGCCTCGACGGCCTCCTCGGTGACGTGGTCGACCACCGCGGCCAGCAACTTCTCCCGGGACGGGAAGTGGGCGTAGACCGTCTGGCGGGTCACGCCGGCAGCCGTGGCGACGGCCTCCACGCCCGCGTCGGGGTCGCCGTTGAGCAGCCGGACGGCCGCGCCCAGGATCGCGGCCCGGCTGCGGCGGGCGTCGGCGCGGCGGTTGCGGGCAGCGGCCTCAGGCATGTCTTACACCTTGTCAAAGTTGGCGGGTGGTGGATATCTTACGGCGTGTAAGAGATCGTCGGAGAGGGGAACACCGTGGGCCGCGTCGACGCCGATCCGAAGCAGTTCATCGCAGACTTCCTCACCTCCTTCACGGACGACCTGGTGAGCGGCGAAGAGGACGCCGAACTCGTCGTGGACCGCTACCACACCCCGGACGTGGTCCAGTTCGCCGACGGCAACGCGATCGACCGCGCGAAGCTGATCGCGCACACCCGCCCGGTCCGCAAGAACCGGCCCACCTCCCGGGTGCAGGTGCACGAAGCGCTGGCCGACGGCGACCGGATCGCCGCCCGGTACACCCTGCACGTGGTCAACCGGGGCAAGTCCCTCACCATCGACGTCCACTTCTTCGGGCGGTTCGCCCCCGACGGCCGGATGCGCGAAGCCCACCTGCTCACGCGCAGCCGCGACGCGACCGCTTAACCCACCACCGCCTGCCACAGGGCCACCAGGGCGAACGCGGCGAACACGAAGCCGCTCACCCGCTGGATCAGGTGCGTCGGGATGCGGGTGGCGATCCGGCGGCCCACCAGGACCGCGATGGCGGCCACCGTGACCAGGGCCAGGAACGCGCCGAGGCCGACGAACACCGGGCTGGCGTAGCGGGCGGACAGGGCGGCCGTGGCGAGCTGCGAGGCGTCGCCCCACTCGGCGGCGAACAGGACGCCGAACGACGTCAGGGCGGCCCGCGGGAACGTCACCCGACCAGGTCCGTTCGCGGCCGCGCCCGCCTCGTCGCCGTCCTTCGAGAAACCCTCTTTGAGCAGCAGGAACGCGCCCACGCCGAACAGCGCGGCGACCACGCCCGCGACCACCCGGTCGGGCAGGAGGGTGAGCACGCCGCCGAACGTCGCGGCCACCACGCACTGGATCGCGAACGCCGCCGTGACGCCGACGAACACCGGCCAAGCCCGGTACCGCGTGGTGAGCACGAGGGTGGCGACCATGGTCTTGTCCGGCAGCTCGGCCAGGAAGACGATGGCGAAAGCCGTCGCCGCCGCGATGAGTTCAGGTGCCACGGGAACCTCCGACGTCCGATGTGAACCCGGACGGAGGCAGCACGACCCCGACCGGGCGTCCTGCACTGCCCGGCCGGAGGTCTCGTTCGCCCGCTCCGAAGAACGGGTGAGGGACCGGATCCGCGCTGGGCGGATCAGTATGTCGATCCTCTCGCCCCGGTCGTGGTGACCCGGGGGAACTACTCCCCTCTGGCGTCCACAGCGTACCCCGCCCGTCGGGGACGAGGGCTACGGCCTGATCGCGAACAGGGCGACCCCGCCGCCGCTGATGGCCCTCGCCCCGGAAATCGCGGTCCGGACCGGGGTGGTGGACAGGCAGTGCTCCGACCGCGGCGTCGTCGTGCAGCTGCCGGACGTGCCGTTGCCGAGGTGCCCGGCGAGGTTGTTGCTGCCCCAGGCCCACACCGAGCCGTCGGCGCGGAGGGCGAGGGCGGTCGAGGAGCCGCTCTCGACCGCGACGACGTCCGTCAGCCCGGCGACCTGGACCGGCACGTCGGAGTGGCAGGCGGCCGGGTCGGCGCACGGCGCGCCGGTCCCGAGCTGGCCCCAGTAGTGGTAGCCCCACGACCACACCCGGCCGTCGGCGGTGACGGCGTACCCGTTCTCGAGGCCGCCCGCGATGGCGACGGCGTCGGTCAGCCCGACGACCTGCGCCGGCGGCACGTCGTCGCCCAGCGGCGAGCCCGTGCCGGTCTCACCCCGCCGGTTCTGGCCCCACGCCCACACCGTGCCGTCCGAGCGCAACGCGAACCCCGTGGACGCCCTGGTGGTCGCGATCGCGGTGAACCGGGTGCCGTCCGGCTGCGGCAGTGCGATCCGCCTCGGCTTGCCCGGCAGGCAGTCGGACTCGGTGGGGCACAGGCCGTAGGGCGGGCCGTGCACCGAGTTGCCCCAGCCCCACACGGTCCCGTCGGACTTGAGCGCGTACGCCGTGACGTGGTCGCCGGCGATGGCGGTCACGTCGGTGAGGCCGCCCACCCACACCGGGACGTTCGAGTCGCCGGTGACGTCCGGGCCGAGCTGCCGGTACTGGTTCGAACCCCAGCCCCACACCGTGCCGTTGGTCGTGAGCGCGTACGCGGCGAAGCTGCCGGCGGCCACGGCCGTCACGCCGGTCAGCCCGCGGACCCGCAGGGGGACCGCCGAACGGCCACCGGTGGCGCCGGAGCCGAACTCGCCGGCGTTGTTCTGGCCCCACGACCACACCGTGCCGTCGGACTTGAGCGCGTAGGCGGTGGAGGCGCCCGCGGCCACGTCGGTGACCCCGGACAACCAGGGGCGGAAGCTCGGCGCCGGGCCGTAGTCCAGGTCGCCGCCCCAGGCGTGCACGCAGTCGACCAGGCACCCGGGCGGGGTGGCGAAGAAGCCGGCGACGTCCACGACCAGGTCCGCGGAGCCCGCGTTGTTGTACAGCACCATCCCCGCGTCGCCGCCGAGCGGCACCACCGCGGCGTTCGCCGTGTCCCGCCCGGCGGGAAGGTTCAGGTTCGACGTGGTCGGCCGGGGCGCGCTGGTCCGGTAGGCCGACACGTACGTGTCGGCGGTGACGTTCGTGCCGGTCAGGTTGAGCGACACGGCTCTCGCGGACGTCGGGATCCGGCCCGCCAGGTCCGCGTTGCGGGTCCGACCCGGTCCCAGCGGACCGCCCACCTCGCGGGTGTCCAGGGCACGGCTCCTCGACGGGAAGAACCGGTCGCCGCGGTCGGCGGCGTAGTACCCGGCCACGTCCACGACCAGGTGCGTGTCGCCGACGTGGTTGTACAGCGTGGTCCGGCGGTTCGGGCCGAGGGCGACGGTGACCAGGTTGGGGCTGGTCTGGCCGGCCACCAGGTTGAGGTTCGACGCGGTGGGCCGGGCCGCGCCGGACGGGTACGCGGTCACGTGGGTCGCGGCGGTCGGCTCGGTCGCGGTCAGGTTGAAGGTCACCGACGTGGCCGAGGCGGGCACCACGGCGGACAGGTCCACCTCGCGCGTCGAGCCCGGGCCGACGGGTGCGCCCGCGCGGGTGTCCAGCACCCGGGTCGGTGCCGTCGTGGTGAACCGCGTGGCCTCGTCGGTCGTGTAGTACCCGGCCAGGTCGACGATCAGGTGCACCCGGCCGGTCTTGTTGGTCAGGCTCAGCCGCGGCGCCCCACCCAGGAACTCCGCCGTGACCAGGTTCGCCCGCGTCTCGCCCGCCTTGAGGTTGAGGTTCGAGATCGCGACGTACGACAACACCCCGATGTGCGTGTCCTCCGACGGCTCGGTGCCGGTCAGGTTGAACACCACGGCGGTCGCCGAGGCGGGCAGGTGCGTGGTCAGGTCCACGGACACGCCGCCGTACCCGACCGGGCCCACCACGCCGCCGGTGCCGGTGCCGTCCCGCGTGTCCAGCACCCGCAGCGGGGCCATCGGGACGAACGTGAGCCCCCCGTCGACCATCTGCGCGTACGGGCCCCTGGTGCCCGGATCCGCCTGTGCCGCGATCGGATCCGCCTGTGCCGGTTGAGCGCCGAGCACGACGAGCACGGCCGCGCAGAGCGCGAGAAGCCGCCGCATGATGTTCCCCCAAGGTCCACGATGAGCCGCACGGACCATACGTTCCGGCAGCGCGAATCCGGTAGCGCGAGTTCGCACACAGGACCTTGGTCCCGGGTCCCGGGGGACCGTCGTACCTGAGGCCGACCCCCGGCTCGGACCTACGGTCGGTCCGTGGACGTCCTCGACCTGGCACGGTGGCAGTTCGGCATCACCACCGTCTACCACTTCCTGATGGTGCCGCTGACCATCGGGCTCTCCCTGCTGGTGGCGGGGATGCAGACCGCGTGGGTGCGCACGGGTGACCGCAAGTACCTGGCGATGACCAAGTTCTGGGGCAAGCTGCTGCTGATCAACTTCGCCATGGGCGTGGTCACCGGCATCGTGCAGGAGTTCCAGTTCGGCATGACCTGGAGCGCCTACTCGCGCTTCGTCGGCGACGTGTTCGGCGCGCCGCTGGCGATGGAGGGCCTGGTCGCCTTCTTCGTCGAGTCGACGTTCCTCGGGCTGTGGATCTTCGGCTGGGACCGCCTGCCGAAGAAGGTCCACCTGGCCTGCGTGTGGGCGTTCTCGCTGGCCACGATCGCCTCGGCGTACTTCATCCTGGCCGCGAACTCGTGGATGCAGCACCCCGTCGGCGTGGAGATGGTCGACGGGCGGCCCCGGCTGACGTCGATCTGGGCGGTCCTGGGCAACAACACCGTGCTGGCCGCGTTCCCGCACACGATCTTCGGCGCGTTCGCCGTCGCCGGGACGTTCCTGGTCGGCGTCGCGGCGTGGCACCTGTGGCGGCGCAGCGACGACGGGCCGGTGTGGCGCGCGTCGGTCAAGTTCGGCACCTGGGTGGGCGTCGCGGCGTTCACCGGGCTCGCGATCACCGGGGACGTGCAGGGCAAGCTGATGTTCGAGCAGCAGCCGATGAAGATGGCGGCGGCCGAGGCGCTGTGCCACACCGAGTCGCCCGCCGCGTTCTCGGTCTTCGCGCTCGGCGACGTGTCGCGGCCCGACTGCGAGAACGTCAAGAGCATCACGGTGCCCGCGCTGCTGTCGTTCCTGGCCCACAACGACTTCACCACCGAGGTGAAGGGCATCGAGGACCTGGTGCCGCTGTACCAGGAGAAGTACGGCGCGAACTACCCGGTCGACCCGAAGCTGGGCGAGCTGTCGGGCAAGCCGATCGACTACGTGCCGAACCTGCCGGTCACGTACTGGGGCTTCCGGCTGATGATCGGGTTCGGCGGGCTCGCGGTCGGTGCGGGGCTGCTGGTCCTGTGGCTGACGCGCGGCGGTCGGACGCCGCGCGGCCGGTGGTTCAAGTGGCTCGCGCTGGGCAGCATCGCGACGCCGTTCCTGGCCAACAGCTTCGGCTGGATCTTCACCGAGATGGGTCGGCAGCCGTTCGTGGTGGTGCCGAACCCGAGCGGGGTGGACGGGGTGTGGATGTTCACCGCGCGTGCCGTGTCGTCGTCGACACCGGGGGAGGTGTTGACGTCGCTGGTCGCCTTGACGCTGGTCTACGGGGTGTTGGCGGGCGTCGAGGTGTTCCTGATCCGGCGGTACGTCCGCGCTGGGGTCGCGGGCGTGCTGCCGGCTCGAAAACCCGACGACGGCGCCGGGTCGCGTGACGACGACGTCCTGACGTTCGCTTACTGAGAGGGGGAGCCGTGGAGACGTTCTGGTTCTGCGTGATCGCCCTGCTGTGGCTGGGCTACCTGTTCCTGGAGGGCTTCGACTTCGGCGTCGGCATGCTGCTGCCCGTGCTCGGGCGGTCCGACCGCGAGCGGCGGGTGCTGGTCAACACCATCGGGCCGGTGTGGGACGGCAACGAGGTGTGGCTGCTGGTGGCGGTCGGCGCCACGTTCGCCGCGTTCCCCGCCTGGTACGCGGCGCTGCTCAGCTCGGTGTACCTGCCGCTGGTGCTGTTCCTGCTGGCGCTGATCGGGCGCGGTGTCGCGTTCGAGTACCGGGGGAAGGTGGACTCGGCGCGGTGGCGGAGGGTGTGGGACGCGGTGATCGTGACCGGGTCGTGGACCGCCGCGCTCGCGGTCGGGTTGCTGCTGTCGACGACCGTGTTCGGGATGCCGCTGGACGCCGCCGGCGACCGCGTCGGCTCGCCGTTCGCCTCGATCCGGTGGGAGACGCTGCTCGGCGCGGTGGCGGTGGCCGGGTACGCCTTGGTGCACGGCGCGGTGTTCCTGTCGCTGAAGACCGAGGGCGACGTGCGGGAACGGGCGCGCGCGCTGGCGTTGAAGGTCGCGCCGGTGGCGTTGCTGCCGTTGCTGGTGCTGCTGCTGATCGTGCAGCTGCGGTTCGGGTCGGTGTGGACGTGGGGCGCGTCCATCGCGGTGGCCCTGGCGGCGCTGGGCGCGTACGGGCGGCTGGTGCTGCGGCGCGAGGGGCAGGCGTTCGCGCTGATGGGTGTCGTGGTGGCGGCGACGGTGGCGGCGCTGTTCGGCGCGCTGCACCCGAACGTGCTGCCGTCCACGCTGGACCCGGCGTGGTCGCTGACGGTGGCCGGCGCGGCGTCGAGCCCGTACACGCTGACCGTGATGACGTGGGTGGCCGCGTTCGGCACGCCCGCGGTGCTCGTCTACCAGGGGTGGACGTACTGGGTGTTCCGCAAGCGGATCGGCACCCGGCACATCCCTCAGGTGCACGTGCCGTGAACTTCCCCGGAGCCCCTTTCGCCAAGAAGCCGGGGAAAGGCCCGCTCGGCGCGCTGCCCGCGCTCTCGCGCTCGGCGCGCCGGGCGTTGGCCTGGTGCGCGGTGCTGGCCGCGCTCACGGCCGGCGCGCTGGTGTGGCAGGCGGTCGCGCTGGCGTCGGCGCTGGTGACCGGCGGGTCGTTGTGGGTGCTGGCGGGCGCGGTCGTCGTGCGGGCGCTGTTGGCGTGGGCGACCGAGTCGGTGGCGGCGCGTGCGGCGGCGGGCGCGAAGGAGGAGCTGCGGGCGGCGGTGCTGGACCGGGCGCTGGGGCTCGGGCCGTCGTGGATCGTGGCGCGGGGTCCGGCGTCGCTGGCGGTGCTCGCGACCAAGGGGCTGGACGCGCTGGACGCGTACTTCACCCGGTACCTGCCTGCCCTGGTGACGACGGCCGTGGTGCCGGTGGCGGTGGGCGGTTGGATCTTCTTCACCGACCCGACGTCGGCCGTGCTGATCGCGGTGACGCTGCCGTTGATCCCGGTGTTCGCGATCCTGATCGGCCGGTTCACGTCGGCGCGGGTGGCCGCGGCGGCGACGGCGCTGGAGCGGTTGTCGGGTCGGCTGGCGGAGCTGGTGCGGGCGCTGCCGGTGCTGACCGCGTTCGGGCGCGCGGCGGCTCAGGCGTCGGCCGTGCGGGAGGTGGGCGAGCGGTACCGGCGGGCGACCATGGGGACGTTGCGGGTGGCGTTCCTGTCGGCGTTGGTGCTGGAGATCGTGGCGTCGCTGTCGGTGGCGTTGATCGCGGTCGGTATCGGGCTGCGGCTGGTGTCGGGGGAGATGGCGCTGGTCACGGGCCTGGTGGTGTTGATCCTCGCGCCGGAGTGCTACCTGCCGCTGCGGGCGGCCGGTGCGGCTCACCACGCTTCGGAGGACGGTGTGGAGGCCGTGCGGCGGGTCGCGGAGATCCCCGCGCCCGGTCCGGCGGAGGCCGGTCCGGTCGGCTCGGTCGAGGGGGTGGAGGTCCGTGATCTCCGCGTCCGGCGGCGGGGGCGGTTCGCGCCGGACGGGGTCGGGTTCCGGGTGCGGCCCGGCGAGGTTCACCGGTTGGACGCGCCCAGCGGGGAGGGCAAGTCGACGCTGTTCAGCGTCCTGTTGGGGTTCGTCGAGGCGGACGGCGGGTCGGTGGCCGTCGACCGGTCGTCCATCGCCTGGGTGCCGCAGCGGCCCGCGTTCGCCGGGCGGACCGTGGCCGACGAGCTGGAGCTGACCGCGGGCCGGGTCGATCACGACGTGCTGGCGTCGGTGGCGGCCGATCACCTGGTGGCGCGGCCGATCGCGGACCTGTCGACCGGCGAGCGGCAGCGGGTCGCGGTCGCGCGTGCGCTGACGCGCGTCCGGGACGGCGCGAGGGTGCTGCTGCTGGACGAGCCCACCGCCCACCTCGACCCGGCGACGGCCGCGAAGGTGATGGCCGCCGTGCACCGAGCCGCCGAGGACGGTGCGGCGGTCGTGCTGGCGACGCACCGGCTGGTGGGCGAGCAGGCCGAGGAGGTCGCGGCGGCTCGGGAGGTCGACGTCGTGGACGACCGGTCGACCGCCGCGCGGACGCCGCGCCCGACCCGGCGGCTGCTGGCGGGGGCGTTGCTGGGCACGGCCGCTTCGCTCAGCGGTGTGGCGCTCACGGCGTTCGCGGCCTACCTGATCGCGAAGGCGGCGACCCAGCCGCCGATCCTGACGCTGTCGGTGCTGGTGGTGGGCGTGCGGACGTTCGCGCTGGCCAAGGGCATGTTCCGGTACCTGGAGCGGCTGGTGTCGCACGACGCCGCGTTCCGGCTCGCCGAGTCGTTGCGGGTCGGGTTGTGGCGCGGCCTCCGGCCGGGTCGGGCCGAGCTCACCCGACTGGTCGACGACGTCGACGCGGTCCGCGACCTGGTGCCGCGCGTCCTGCAGCCGCCGCTGGTCGCGGTGGGCGTGTCGGTCGCGGCGGTGACGTTGTTCGCGGTGATCGAGCCGGTGGCCGGCCTCGCGCTGGCGGTGGCGCTGGTCCTCGGCGGCACGCTCGCGCCGGTCGTCGCGGTGCTCGCCGAACGCCGCGCCACGGCCGTGCTCGCCAGGGGACGGCGGCACGTGTCGGAGCAGGTGCTGACCCTGCTCACCGCCGCACCCGACCTGATCGCGTTCGGCGCCGACCGCGTGGTGCGCGCCGAGCTGGCGCGCCAGGACGCCGAACTCGCCAGGCAGGCACGGCGGCAGGCCCTCGGCGCGGGCGCGGCGATCGGCATCGTGCACCTGACGACCGGACTGGCGTCGGCGGTGTGCATCGGCCTGGCCGGGGGCGTCGACCCGCTGCTCGTGCCCGTCCTCGGCCTCGTGCCGCTCGCGTTGGCCGAGGTGCTGAGCGCGTTGCCCACCGCCGCCCAGCACCGTGCGGCGTTGCGCGAGTCGTACGGCCGGATCGTCGAGCAGCCGCCGGCGACCGGGGCGGCCCGGGTCGAGCGGGGCTCGGTCGGCGGCGCGGTCGGGCTCGAAGGCGTGACGGTGAAGTGGCCCGGGAGCGCGGAACCGGTGCTGGAGCGGGTGTCGTTCGACCTGCCGGCCGGCGCCAAGGTGGCCGTGGTGGGTCCGTCGGGAGCCGGCAAGTCGAGCTTGTTCGCGTTGTTGTTGGGCTTCCTCGAACCCGAACGCGGGCTGGTGTGGCGGCCCGACCGCGTGGCCTGGTGCCCGCAGGAGCCGATGCTGGTCTCGACCACGGTCCGCGAGAACCTGCGGCTGGGTGACCCCCGGGCGGATGACGCGCGGTTGCTCTGGGCGCTCGACGTCGCGGGCGTGCGGCTCGACCTCGACACCGTGATCGGCCCGACCCTGCTCTCGGGCGGCGAGGCGCAGCGGGTCGCGCTGGCCCGCGCCCTGCTCCACGACGCCGACCTCGTGCTCCTGGACGAGCCGACCGCGCACCTCGACGAGCCGACCGCCGCCGCGTTGCTGGCCCGCCTGGACGACGTGCTGCGGGACAAGACCGTCGTCCACATCACCCACCGGCCGGGCGAGGCCGACCGCGCCGACCTGGTGCTGGACGTCGCCGAGGGCCGGATGCGGACCAGGGCCTACCGTTGACCACCGTGGACCCAGCCCGCGTGCTCGCCGCGTCGACCGAGATCACCTCGGCCGCCCTGGCCGGTGACGACCCGGACGCCGTGCTGCCGCTCGTGGTGCGCAGCGCCGTCGAACTCGCCGGCGCGGACCTCGGGCTGGCCATGGTGACGGCGGAGGACGGCACGCTGACCGTCGAGGCGTCCTCGGGCGACGACGACCCGGTGGGCGTCGTGCTGTCGAGCCGCTCGTCGGCGGCGCGGGCGGCGCGGACCGGCGTGCCCGTGGTCGCGGACGACTTCACCACCGACCCGCGCACCGCGCCGTTCGTGCCCAAGGCGTTGCGGGGGTACGGGCCGTTCGCGGTCGCGCCGTTCGGCACCAAGGAGCGCAAGATCGGCGCGCTGGCCGTGTACCGGCGCAAGGGCGCGCAACCGTTCAGCCCGGACACGGTCGAGGTGCTGGCCGCGTTCGCCGCGCAGGCGGGGCTCGCGGTCGTGCTGGCCGAGGGGTCGACCGCGCGGCAGCGGATAGCGGTCTACCAGGAACGCGAGCGCATCGCGCGCGACCTGCACGACGTGATCATCCAGCGGCTGTACGCGACCGGCGTGCAGCTCGACCTGCTCGACCGGCGGCTCAAGCTCGACGGACGGGAGGCGCGGCGGCTGGCGGACTGCGTGGACCAGCTCGACCGGACGATGGCCGAGGTCCGCGCCACCGTCCGGGCCCTGCGCAGCGCCGACCCGGGCAAGCCCGCCGACGTGGACCTCAAGGGCTCGGTGCTGGCGGAGGCCCGCACGGCGGGCGAGCTGCTCGGGTTCGAGCCGGAGGTGCGCGTCGAGGGCGACGTCGCGGACGTGCCGGCGGACCTGGCCGACCACGCCCGCGCGGCGCTGCGGGAGGCGTTGTCGAACGTGGTGCGGCACTCGGGCGCCCGGCACGTCGGCATCACGCTGCGCCGCACGCCCGACCGGCTCGACCTGGAGGTCGCCGACGACGGGTGCGGCGTCCCGCGCGGGGTGGCCAAGCGGGGGTTGCGGCACCTGGAGGAGCGCGCCCTGGCGGCCGGCGGTGGTTGCGAGGTCGCGTCGTCGCCCCGGACCGGCACCACGATCACCTGGCACGTGCCGCTGAACCCCTGACCGGGGTGTCACGGCGCGGAGCCGGCACGACGCCCGTGACCGCACACCGAACGGCCGATGCCGCGTAACCGGCCCGGCTCGCCGCGCGCCCGACCGCACCGCGCCCGGGGTCAGCGCGAGCGGCGGGCCACCCAGGCGGCGGCCTGCGTGCGGCGTTCCATGCCCAGCTTCGACAGCACCGCGGTGACGTAGTTCTTCACCGTCTTCTCCGCCAGGAACAGCCGTTCGGCGATCTGGCGGTTGGTCAGGCCCTCCCCGATCAGGTCCAGCACCCGCCGTTCCTGCTCGGTCAACGCGTCCAGCACGTCCACCTCGACCGGGCGGCGCATGCGGTCCAGGACGCGGGACGTCGTCTGCGGGTCGAGCAGCGAACGCCCGGCCGCCACCTCGCGCACCGCCGTCACCAGGTCCTGCCCGCGCACCTGCTTGAGCAGGTAGCCCGACGCGCCCGCCATGATCGCCCCGACCAGCGCCTCCTCGTCGTCGAACGCGGTCAGCACCAGGCACCTCGGCCCGTCCGCGAGCGCGCGCAGCCGACGGCACAGCTCCACGCCGCCGCCGTCGGGCAGCCGGACGTCGACCACGGCGACGTCCGGCCGGGTCGCCGAAGCGCGGACCAGGGCCTCGCCCACCCCGCCCGCCTCGGCGACCACCGAGATGTCGTCCTCGTCCTCCAGCAGCTCGCGCAGCCCCCTGCGCACCACCTCGTGGTCGTCTACGAGCAACACTCGCACCGGCACGAACCAACCATAGGTCGAATGCCGGTACCCACCGCGCCCGCCCGCCAAGACAGTGCAGGGATGCTCGTACGCGCGATCGAGGAAGCCGACCGGATCGTCGTCGGCAGGCTGGTGCTTGAGCTGTGGGGCGCGCACACCGCGGTCGCCCACGGCCAGGTGTTCTTCCCGGCGAGCCTGCCCGGGTTCCTGGTCGAACAGCAGGACACCGTGGTCGGGTTGCTGACCTACGCCGCCGCCGACGGACACTTGGAGATCGTCACCATCGACGCGTTGCGAAGAGGCCGGGGTGTCGGGAGCTCGTTGGTCGACGCCGCCGTCCGCCGGGCCCGCCAGCTCGGCTGCTCCCGGGTCAGGCTCACCACGACCAACGACAACCTCGACGCCCTGCGCTTCTACCAGCGCCGCGGCTTCCGGCTCACCGCCCTGCGCGCCGACGCGGTGCGCGAAGCCCGTCGCCTCAAGCCGGAGATCCCCAGCGTCGGGGACTACGGCATCCCCATCACCGACGAGCTGGACCTGGAGCGTTGGGTGGCGCCGCGCTAGTTGTCCACAGGTCGGGGTCGAACTGTCCACAGGTTGTGCACAACTGGCGGCTACCTCCTGGGCAGCGGGCTGAACACCTCGTCCCACGCCGCCGCGACCTGCCGTGCGCACGTGGCGGGCGCGACCCCGCCGACGCCCGTGCCCAGACCGGGCATGGCGATCGTGCGCACGACCTCGCGCAGCGGGCGGCCGTCGTCCAACCGGCCGCGCAGCCACAACCGCAGCACGGCGCGCGCGGCCAGGTACGGGTGCACGGTGTCCTCGGGCAGCAGCTCACCGGGCTGCCGCATGGTCGGCGCGCTGATCAGCCACTCGGGCTCGGGCTCGCCGGTCGGCACGACCAGCGCCTCGCCCACCGGCAGTTCGCCGCCGTGCAAGCCGAGCACGGCACTGCGCACGTTGCCCTCCACCAGCGGGAACGCTCGCGCGTAGACCGCGTCGATGCCCCCGCGCATCCAGCCGGAGGAGTTGGCGGGGCTCACCACGGCCTCGGCGACGATGTCGAGCACCGAGCCCCGGTGCACCTCGACGCCGCTCCGGCCGTCGGCCACCGCGAGCCAGGCGCGGGCCAGCGGTTCGTCGACGGCGCACAACACCAGACGGGGAACTGCTACCGGAGCGTTGATCTCACCCTCCGTATCGGCGGCGGACACATCACCAGCATTCCAGGAGAACCGGTTGCTGCGGAACGGGGGCGGGCACCCACCGGGCGGGTGATCCTCGCCTCAACAGCGGTCACCGGACGTGGTCCTCGTATCGTTGCGGCCGTGCTCGCCTACTTCGGACCGCAGGGAACGTTCACCGAGCAGGCCGCGCGCGGCTTCGCCTCTCCGCAGCAGGAGCTGGTGCCGTTCGACACGGTGCCCGCCGCCCTGACCGCCACCCGGCGCGGGGAAACCGGGTCGGCCTGCGTGCCGGTGGAGAACTCCGTCGAGGGCGCGGTGCCCGCGACGATGGACGCGCTGACCGAGGGCGAGCCGCTGGTCGCGGTGGCCGAGGCGGTGCTGCCGGTGCGGTTCAGCGTGCTGGTGCGGCCCGGCGGCGAGCCCGTGCACACGGTCGCGAGCCACCCCCATGCGCTGGCCCAGGTGCGGCACTGGCTCGCCGAGCACCTGCCCGAGGCCAAGGCGGTCGCCACGACCTCCACCGCCGCCGCGGCGCGCGCCGTGCTCAACCACGAGTTCGACGCCGCCGTGAGCGCTCCGGTGGCCGTGCGGCACTACCCGCTGGAGGTGCTGGCCACCGACGTGGCCGACGTGCGGGACGCGAAGACCCGGTTCCTGCTCCTCCGCCCGCCCGGCGAGCTGCCCGAGCCGACCGGTCACGACCGCACGTCCGTCGTCTGCACGGCCGCGGACCGGATCGGCGCGCTGTCGGAGCTGCTGACCGAGCTGGCACTGCGCGGCATCAACCTGACCCGCATCGAGTCCCGGCCGACCAAGGGCAGGCTCGGCGAGTACCGGTTCTACATCGACTTCGACGGTCACGTGGCCGAGCCGAGGGTGGGCGACGCGCTGGCCGCGCTGCACCGGCACTGCCCGCAGACCCGGTTCCTGGGCTCGTACCCGAAGGCCGAGCCGGGCGGCGTGGTGGCGGGCAACGAGGAGTTCGTGGCGGCGGCCGAGTGGGTCGACGAGGTCCGGAGGGGGCACGGCGCGTGAGGTTGATCCTGGTCAGACACGGCGAGACGGCGTCGAACGTGAAGATGGCGCTGGACTCGCTGCCACCCGGCCCGCCGCTGACCGACGCGGGCCGGGCGCAGGCCGCCGCGTTGGCCGAGCAGATGGCCGCCGAGCCCGTGACGGCCGTGTACGCCAGCACGGCGGTGCGCGCGCAGGAGACCGCGGCGCCCGTGGCGGCGGCGCACGGCCTGGACGTCGAGGTCGTGGACGGCGTGCAGGAGATCTTCTGCGGCGACCTCGAAGGGCGGCACGACCGCGAGGCGTTCGAGGTCTTCATCGCCACGGTGAAGCAGTGGGCCGAGGGCGAGCTGGACGTGCCGCTGCCCGGCGGCGAGAGCGGTCGCCAGGCGCTGGACCGCTACCTGGCCGCGGTGGACGGGATCACCGCCAAGCACCGCGACGGCGACACGGTGGTGCTGGTCAGCCACGGCGCGGTGCTGCGGATGGGCGCGCTCGCGCTGGCCCGCAACGTGGGCCCCGCGCTGGCCGAGGCGGGCCTGCTGCCCAACACCGGCCGGGTCGTGCTGGAACGCGGCGACGACGGCTGGCGCTGCACGTCGTGGACCGGGGTGGACGTGGTCGGGGACTGATCAGCGCGCCGCGGTCGCCAGGAGCGGCTTGGTCAACGGGACGACGCCGTCGTGGACGGCCCCGCGCCGGTACCCCGAGCGCTCGTAGAGGGCGACGTTGCGGTGGCTGCGAGCGCCGGTGTGCAGCCGCGACGCGCGCACCCCGGGCGGCGCCTGCTCCTCGGCGAAGCGGAGCAGCCAGGCGCCGAGCCCCCGGCCCGCGAGATCGGGCGCGACCATCAGGCGCCCGATGTCCCACGTGTCACCGTCGCGGCGAGCGCGGACGGCCCCCACCAGCCGGCCGTCGAGGCGCGCGCACCACACCGCCCAGTCGTCCGTCCATGCCCGGACGGCGTCGGCCGTCTCGTGCAGCGGCGCGAGGTCCCAGTCGTCGTTGGCGATGGCCTCCTGGACCCAGCAGCAGCGTTGCAGCACGACGAGTTCCGCCGCGTCGGCGGCATCGGCGCGCCGCAGGCCGACACCCGGCACGGGCGGCGGCGCGCCGGCCGGGGCGACCGCTTCGCCGTCCGGCCGGTACAGCGGGCGCAGGACGCGGGCCAGGCGGACGAGCTCGCGGAGGGTGTTGTGCGCGGCTTCGTCCCTGGAGGGGTCGTCGAGCAGTCGTCCGTCGCCGAAGTGGTCCCCGATGCGCAGGGCGACGGTGGCCCCGGTGGGCACCATGCGCAGGGTGGTGGCGACCTGCTTGGCCATGTGGACGCCGCGGGTTCCCGCCGAGGTGTGGCCGTACCCGACGAAGGACACCGGCTTGTAGGCCCACTCCTCGGACAGGTGGTCCATGGCGTTCTTCAGGGCGGCCGGCATGCCGTGGTTGTGCTCGGGGGTGACGATCGCGAACGCGTCGGCGTCGGCGACGAGCCGGCTCCACGCCCGGGTGTGCTCGTGGTGGTAGGTGCCGGAGGACGGGTGTTCGGGCTCGTCCAGGAGGGGCAGCCCGATCCGCCCCAGGTCGGCGATGTCGATCTCGGCGGCGTGGTCGACCGCGACCTGGTGGTTGACCAGGGTGAACCACTCGCCGACGGTCCGGCCGAGTCGACCCGGGCGGGTGCTCGCGACGATCACGAGCACGCGGACCGCAGAGTTCTTTGACATGTCAACGAGGCTAGCTCCGGTTTCGTTGACATGTCAAAGGTGGCAGGATGGGTGCATGCCCGAGGTGCCGTGGTTGACGCCGGACGAAGAGCGGGCCTGGCGGGCGTTCCGGCGCCTGCTCACCGTCCTGCCCGCGCGCACCGCTCGCGACCTCGCCGCGCTCGGCCTCTCCTCGACCGACTACGAGGTGCTGAGCACGCTGTCCGAGAAGCCGGACCGGCGATGGGGGCTGCGGGACCTCGCCGCGAAGATGCAGTGGTCGCGCAGCCGGCTCTCGCACCACGCGGCCCGGATGGAAGCCCGCGGCCTGCTCGAACGCACCGAGGACGTCAACGACGGCCGCGGCAGCATCTACCACCTCACCGACGACGGCTTCGCCGCGCTGGAACAGGCCGCGCCGGGGCACGTGCGGTCGGTGCGGAACCGGTTCATCGACCACCTGTCCGCCGACGAGCTGAAGGCGCTGGAGACCATCGCCAACCGCATAGCGGACCTGCCCGACTGATCGGCCGGGCGCCTAGCCCCAGCCCAGCTCGTGCAGCTTGGCGTCGTCGATGCCGAAGTGGTGCGCGATCTCGTGGACCACGGTGACCACGACCTCCTCCACCACGTCGTCCTCGGTGCGGCAGATGTCCAGGATCGCCTCGCGGTAGATGGAGATCCGGTCCGGCAGGACGCCGCCGTAGTCGGTGGTCCGGCTGGTCAGCGCGATGCCGTGGTAGAGGCCGAGCAGGCTGGGCACGTCCGCGTTGCGGTCCTCGACCAGCACCACGACGTTGCTCATCGCCGCCGCGAAGTCCGGCGGGATGAGGTCGAGGGCCTCGCCCACCAGTTCCTCGAACCTCTGACGGGTCATCTCCACCGGCATGTCGTCACCTCGACGTCGTCGTGGTCGTGGCTGTCGTCGTCTCGTCCGACTTCGGCGGGTTGGAACCCGACGAGGGCGGCGCGGCGGAGCTGGAGTTGGACTGGGAGTGCAGCGGCGCGCCGGTCGGCTCGTCCTGCTGCACGGCGGTCGTCTGCGGCGGGTTGGACGTGGTCAGCGGCGGTGCGTTCGGGTTGCGGACGCTGCCCTCCCACGCGATCAGGACGTTGTCCACGGGCTGCGCGCCGACCTTGCAGTTCGCCAGCCGGGAGCCGGCGGCCCAGCTCTCCGGCGCCCGCGTGTCCCACGTGACGATGAGGCCGCGGGCCTTGAGGTCGGCGCCGCCGGTGTACTCGGCGGTGAGCTTGCCGCACTCGGCGAACAGCACGTCGTCCTGCTGGTCGGACGGCGGGAACTCGCCCGGCGGGAGGGGCACCACCCCGGTGATCTCGAACGTGTGCGGCTTCGCGCAGTCGATCGGGTCACCGACGGACCCGGTGGCGGTGATGCCGAGGCAGACGCCCGGGTCGTAGACGTCGGACTGGTTCTGGGTGCGCGCCGAGCCGTAGGCCGGGAGCAGCCCGCCCGCCGGACCGGCCACCTGCAGGCCGCAGCGCAGCGTCCGCTGGCCCTCGCCCCACAACCGCTCGCCCGGGTTCAGCGGGCCGACGGTGTACTTGCCGAACGGGTCCAGCTTGCCGCCGAGGTAGTCCAGCGACGGCTTCGCGCACTGCTCCTGGCTGATCAGCTGCCACTGCTCGTCGTCCGGGAACGGCGCCTGCGGCCCGTGAGCGGCGGAGATGTCCGCCACACCGGTCACCTCGAACAGGTGCTGGGCTGCGCAGTCGACCTTCTCGACGTCCGACAGGTCCTGCTTGGTCCAGTTCAGGCAGTCGCCCGCCTGAGCTGCCATGACGGGGTTCACCTTGGTCGTGGCCGGGCTGCCGATGCCGCCTGCGCCCACCGGCCACCCGATCAGGGTGCTCAGGGCCAGCAGCACGAACGCGCCAGCCGACGCGCCGAGCATGACCAAGTGGTCACCTCGACGAAACCAGCGCGTGGTGGCGGACATCTACTCCATGATGCCTGTGTAGGCCGTGTAACCGTTCGGGCGGGTGGAGAGTGTTGCTTTTGGGACACTCGTCACCCATTCGGCGGCCGATCTCTGTACCGTCCCCGCCGGGAGTGGCTGATGACTGAGAACGACAACACCGGTAGCGCCGCGACGCCCGGCCAGGGTGGGCCGAGCGGACCGGGCCAACCGAGCGGACCGGCGACGCCGGGGCCGGGGAGCGGTGGCGCGTCGCCGCCGCCGTACGTGCCCCCGACGCCGCAGGGACCGCCCCAAGGACCGCCGCCGGGCGGTCGTGGCCAGATCCGCAGCCAGGAAGCGGGCCAGACCAAGCCCCGGCCGCCGACACTGGCCGAGCAGCGCGCCCGCGCCGCGGCGATCGAGCAGCAGCGCGAGCAGCAGCTCGCCGTCGAAGCCGAGGAGGCGCGTCGCAAGAAGCTGCGCAAGCGGCTGCTCATCGGCGGCGGCGTGGCCGTCGGCGTGGCCGGCGTGGTGGCCATCTGGTACGCCGCGTCCAGCCCCGACGACGTGGTCGCGCAGTGCGTCAAGGACGACGTGGTGGTCGAGGACCAGTACTGCGACGAGAGCTACGCCAGGTCGCACGGCGGCTACGTCAGCGGTGGGTTCATCTACATCGGCGGCAGCTCGTACCGCTACAACTACGGCGCGCCGAGCACCCCCGTCGGCCAGAAGGTCAGCGGCGGCACCTACACCATGCCCAAGGGCGCGAACATCAGCACCAAGTCGGGCACGGTCGTGCAGCGCGGTGGGTTCGGCGTGTCCGGCGGCAGCAAGAGCGGGGGCAGCTGAGTGCGTCGGGAGACCTCCGCGCCCCGGCCGAACTGGCAGCGCACCGTCTCCGAGCAGGGGCTGGTGTTCGGCGCGCCGGCGCGGGCCGCGGACGGCAGCCCGCGCCCGTACTGGGACGAGTCGGCGCACTACGTCTTCGAGATGAGCGACGTGCTGTCGCTGGAAGCCGACGTCGAGCTGCTGCACAACATGTGCCTCGAAGCCGTCGACAACGTGGTGCTCACCGAGCGCTACCGCGACTTCGGCATCAACGAGTGGCTGTGGCCCGCGATCGCCGAGTCGTGGAAGCGCCGCGACCCGCACGTGTACGGGCGGTTCGACCTGCGCTACGACGGCAGCGGGCCGGCCAAGCTGCTGGAGTACAACGCCGACACGCCCACGTCGCTGCTGGAGGCGTCGGTCGTCCAGTGGAACTGGAAGACCGACGTCCACCCCGAGGACGACCAGTGGAACTCGATCCACGAGAAGCTGGTCGAGCGCTGGGCCGAGATCGGCAGCCGGCTGCCGTCCAACGAGCTGCACTTCACCTGGTCGGGCGCGGACCCCTCGGGTGAGGACCACGTCACCGTGGCCTACCTGCAGGAGACCGCGGCCGAGGCGGGCATGGACACGGTCGGCCTGGCGATCGAGGAGATCGGCTGGGACTCGCTGCTCAAGCGGTTCGTCGACCTCGAGGACGCGCCGATGGGCACGGTCGTGAAGCTCTACCCGTGGGAGTGGGTGGTCGACGAGCAGTTCGGCCGCTACGCGGTGGAGAGCCTGCCCGGGACCCTGTGGGTCGAGCCGCTGTGGAAGATGCTGCTGTCCAACAAGGCGCTGCTGGCCGTGCTGTGGGAGATGTACCCCGGCCACCCGAACCTGCTGCCCGCGTTCCTGGACGACCCCGGCCTGCTCACCGAGTACGTGCGCAAGCCGAGGCTCGGCCGTGAGGGGCAGAACATCCAGATCGTGGCCCCCGGCTACGAGACCCAGACCGGCGGGGTCTACGGCAAGGAGGGCTTCGTCTACCAGCTCTTCGACCCGCTGCCCGAGTTCGACGGCTACCGGCCGGCGCTCGGCGCGTGGGTCGTCGGCGACGCCTCGGCGGGCCTCGGCATCCGGGAGACCGTCGGCCTGGTCACCGACGACGGCGCGGCGTTCGTGCCGCACAGGATCGTCGAATGAACCCCTCCCCGAAACCCGCGAAGGCGCCACGTCCGCCGTCACCGGCACCGTCACCGGCTCCTTCACCGGCGGCACAACCGATCAACCTGCACACCACGGAGGGTCTGTGATTCCCCCACTCGCGCTGGACCCCGGCTTCGGGTCCGCCATCGGCACCGGCGTCGGTGCGATCGCGCTGTACGCGATCGTCGGCCTGATCCTGATGGTCGTCGGCTTCTACGCCATCGACTGGACCACCCCGGGCAAGCTGAGCGCCCTGGTCCGCGGCGGCGCCCCGAACGCGGTCATCGTCACCTCCGCCGGTCTGGTGAGCATGGCGCTGATCATCGTCGTGGCGATCTACAGCGCGGCGGGCAAGCTGGCCGAGGGCCTGCTGTCGGCCCTGATCTTCGGCTTCGTCGGCATCATCGTGCAGGTGCTCGCGGTCCGGCTGCTGGAGTGGGTGACCAAGCTCGACATCGGCTCGCTGATCGAGTCGGAGCGCTTCGCACCGGCCAGCGTCGTCGTGGCCTCGGCGCACGTCGCCCTCGGCCTCGTGGTCGCCGTCGCGATCTCGTAGCTCTCACGGCGAAGGGGGCGCGCCCGCGGGTCGGGCGCGCCCCCTTCGCGCTGTCCGGCGCTGTCAGGGGGTCGTGCTGTCGGGGTGGCGGTGTCAGGGGTCGTGCCGGGGCCGCTCCGCCCAGGCCGTGCTGGTCAGCCCGTCGGCAGCCGCTTCCGCCAGGCCATCGGCCCCACCTTGATCCGGGCGCGCGCCGACCCGTTCCACTCGACGGGCAGCCCGCTCGCGGCGAGCGTCGCGACCACCTCGCGCGCCACGGCCTCGTCGGCCGCCGCGTGGTCGGTGGACCCGTGGCTCGCGGGGTCGCCGAACGAGCCGTAGGCGAGCCAGACCCCCTCGCCCGCCACCGCGCTCTCGGTGTCCTGCCGGTGGAAGAACACGTACCCGCGCGCGTCGTCGCCCGCCTCGTCGCCGATCTCGGCGTGCCCGCACGTCTGGCAGCAGGTGAAGTCGGCGCGGGCCACGATCCCGTCGCGGTCGAGCGCGTCGAACACCGCGAACAGCCGGTCCACGTCCGTGCTCTCCGGCCACGCCTCCTGCTCGGCGGACCGCTCCCGCCACACCCGCTCCACCACCGCCCGCGCGACCGCGGGCGTGATCGGCCGCTCGTCGGCCACGTAGTCGAGCACCTGCTCCACCGTGTCGTCCAACGAGGTCATGCCCGCGTGCACCAGCGTGCGCGCGTAGTTCTCTGCCAGGTCCGACGCCTCGGTGGGCGGGCCGGCGTCGTCGTCCGTTCGTTCAACCACGCGCGCATCCTGCCCGAGGGGTCCGACAGCGGGGCGTGACGTCGTGCAAACCGCTTCCGGCCGGGTACTACCCTTCCTGGTGTGATTGACCTCAAGGCACTGCGCGAGAACCCGGAAGCCGTCCGCGCGTCGCAACGCGCGCGTGGCGAGGACGAGACCGTGGTCGACGCGCTGCTGTCCGCCGACGAGCGCCGCCGGGCCGCCATCGCCCGCGCCGACGCGCTGCGCGGCGAGCAGAAGACGTTCGGCAAGCAGGTCGGCCGGGCCAAGGGCGAGGAGCGCGACGCGCTGCTGGCCAAGGGCAAGGAGCTGGCCGCCGAGGTCAAGGCCGCCGAGGCGGAGCAGTCCGCCGCCGAGGCGGAGCTGGGCGAACTGCACCGCGCCGTGCCGAACGTGGTCCACCCCGACGCGCCCGAGGGCGGCGAGGACGACTACGTCGTGCTCAAGCACGTCGGCGAGAAGCGCGAGTTCGACTTCGAGCCGCTCGACCACCTGGACCTGGGCGTCCGGCTCGGCGCGATCGACATGGAACGCGGCGCCAAGGTGTCCGGCTCGCGCTTCTACTTCCTGACCGGCGTCGGCGCGCAGCTGGAGCTGGCGCTGCTGAACATGGCCGTCGCCCAGGCCACCGCGGCCGGGTTCAAGCTGATGATCACGCCGACCCTGGTGCGCCCGGAGATCATGGCCGGCACCGGGTTCCTCGGCGCGCACGCGAGCGAGATCTACCGCCTCGAAGCCGACGACCTGTACCTCGTCGGCACGTCCGAGGTGCCGCTCGCGGGGTACCACTCGGACGAGATCCTGGACGGCCCGAAGCGGTACGCGGGCTGGTCGTCGTGCTACCGGCGGGAGGCCGGCTCGTACGGCAAGGACACCCGCGGGATCATCCGCGTGCACCAGTTCAACAAGGTCGAGATGTTCTCCTACGTCAAGCCGGAGGACGCCGAGGCCGAGCACGCCAAGCTGCTGGCGTGGGAAGAGGAGATGCTGGCCAAGATCGAGGTCCCGTACCGGGTCATCGACACGGCCGCGGGTGATCTGGGCACGTCGGCCGCGCGCAAGTTCGACTGCGAGGCCTGGATCCCGACCCAGCAGGCCTACCGGGAACTGACGTCGACCTCGAACTGCACCACGTTCCAGGCCCGTCGGCTCAACGTGCGCTACCGCGACGAGAACGGCAAGCCGCAGATCGCCGCCACGCTCAACGGCACGCTGGCCACCACGCGGTGGATCGTCGCGATCCTGGAGAACCACCAGCAGGCCGACGGCTCGGTCGTCGTCCCGCAGGCGCTGCGCCCGTTCCTCGGCCTGGACGTGCTCAAGCCCAGTTGATCAAGCCCGGCTGAGCTGTCCGAACCCACCACCCACGGGCACCGACTCCGGCAGTTCGCTGCCGGAGTCGAGTGCTCCCGGCAGGCGCAGAACCCCGACGGCGATGTGCCGGAGCTCAGGCGGGGTGCGTTCGCGTCCTTCCTCAGGACACCATCGTCCGCAGGGCGTGCACCGACTCGTTGAGCACCCTGCGCAGGCAACGCAGCTCGACGGCCGTCCAGCGGGGCCGGTAGACGGTCTCACCGGCCAGCCACGGCACGTTGGCGGCGGTGAGCTTGCCGTGGCAGCGGAGTTCCACCCGTTTCCGAGCGGGCCAAGCGCCGGTAGCGGTCGCCTGCACGTCCCAGTGGAAGTTCCGCAGGTTCAGCGCCGAGCCGGGGTCGGGTGCGGCTCGCCCCCGCAGCCACGCCTGGGCCGGTTCGAAGTCCAGGGTGGATCGACTGATGGTCCCGTCGTCCTCGGCTTCCAAGCCGGTCCACCCCGCCCGCCGAGCGTGCTCCTCGCAGGCGTCGGCCGTGGGCCACGTGAGGATCCGGGGGCCTCGGGCGGCGAGCCGGTCGACGTCGCCGTCGGGTCCCCACCACACGGCGACCTCGCGGCCGTCGAAGCGGAGCGTGACGACCTCGCCGCGCGGCGGCGCGCTGTCGCCGTCACCGGGGCGCTCATCCGGGTCCACGCTCAGGTCCAGCTGAGCTCGACCTGGCCGGCCACGTGCCGGCCGATCTCCAGGGCCGACGTCGCGGCGGGTGAGGGCGCGTTGAGCACGTGCACCTGCCGCGGCGCGGTGTCGATCAGGAAGTCGTCCACGAGCGACCCGTCCGCGCGCATCGCCTGCGCCCGCACCCCGGCCGGCGCGCGCACCAGGTCGTCCTCGCGGATCGCGGGCACCAGGCGGGCCAGGCTGCGGGCGAACCGCTTGCGCGACAACGACCGCAGCACCTCCTCGGCGCCCGTCCGGGCGAACTTGCGGGCCAGCCGCCACGTGCCGGGGAAGCGGGCCACGTCGGCGAGGTCGGCCGGGGACACGTCACGCCGGCGGTAGCCCTCGCGGCGCAGGGCGAGGACGGCGTTCGGGCCCGCGTGCACGCTGCCGTCCAGCATCCGGGTCAGGTGCACGCCCAGGAACGGCAGCGCCGGGTCCGGCACCGGGTAGATCAGGCCGCGCACCAGCCGTCGGCGGTCGGGCCGCAGCTCGTAGTACTCGCCGCGGAACGGCACGATCGCCGCCGACGGCGTCACGCCCGCCAGCCGCGCCACCCGGTCGCTGTGCAGGCCCGCGCAGTTCACCAACGCATCCGCCCGCACGACCCCGCGCGTCGTGGCCACCTCGACGCCACCGCCGCTGAGGGCGCGCCGGATCGCCAACGCGGGCGTGTGCAGCCGCAGGTCGTGGCCGTTCAGCTCGCGCACGAGAGCCGCGCACACGGCCGGGAAGTCGATGATCCCGGTGCTCTCCACCCGCAACGCGGCCACGGCCGCGACCTCGGGCTCGTACTCCCGGGCCTCGTCCACGCCGATCCGCCGGGCGGGCACCCCGTTCGCCTCGGCCCGTTCCGCCAGCGCCGCCAGGCGCGGCACCTCGTCCGGCGAGGTGGCGACGACGAGCTTGCCGCACACGTCCACGGGCACGCCGTGCTCCCGGGCGTAGGCGACGATCGAGGCGTTGCCCGCGACCGACATGCGCGCCTTCAGCGACCCCGGCTTGTAGTACAGGCCCGCGTGCACCACGTTGCTGTTGTGCCCGGTCTGGTGCGCCGCCCAGTGCGGCTCCTTCTCCAGCACCACCACGTCGTGGCCGCGCCGGGCCACCTCCCGAGCGGTCGCCAGCCCCACGATCCCGCCACCGATCACCACGACTCGTCGCACAGCCGGAACGCTAGCCGCCGACGAGTTCGGGCAGCACGTCGGCCGCGACCCGTTCCAGCACGGCCTCGCTCCCCGCGTACACGCCGTCGGCACGGGGCCAGTGCACGACCAGGTCGGTGAACCCCAGCCCGCGCGCCCGGCCGGCCACCTCGCGGAAGCGCTCCACGCTGGTCAGCGAGTACACCGGGCAGGAATCGGCGTTGAGGTGGAAGTCGATCGACTCCTTGGCCCGCCCGATCCCGGCCAGCACCTCGCGGAACCGGGCCGTCATCGCGGCGACGCCGTCCCACCACTCGTCCTCGTCCTCGGTCTCCGGCCCGGTGGTGACCCAGCCCGTGCCGTACTTCGCCGCGACCGCCATCGCCCTCGGCCCGTTGGCCGCGACCACGAACGGCAGCCTGGGCCGCTGCACGCAGCCCGGCGCGCTCCGGGCGTCGCGGATCTCGTAGTGGTCACCGCTGAACGTGGTCCGGTCCTGCGCCAGCAGCATGTCCAGCGCGGCCACGAACTCCTCGAACCGGCCCTGCCTGCTGCGCGGTGACGTGGCGCCCATCACCTCCGTGTCGTATCCCACACCGCCGGCGCCGACGCCGAGCGTGAAGCGGCCGTCGGAGAGGTCGTCGAGGGCGAGCAGCTCCCGGGAGAACGGCACCGGGTGGCGGAAGTTGGGTGACGCGACCAGCGTGCCGAGCCGGATCGTCCGGGTGGCCGTCGCCGCCGCTGCCAGCGTCGGGACCGCGCCGAACCAGGGTCCGTCGACCAACGAGCGCCAGCCCATGTGGTCGTAGGTCCAGGCGTGGTGGAAGCCGTACTCCTCGGCGGCCTTCCACTTGTGTTCGGCCATCCACCAGCGGTGTTCGGGCAGGATCACAATCCCAGTGCGCACCCGGCGACGGTAGCCGAGTCCGTTCCCCGGGAGTGCACCATGTGACGGTGCAGAGACCATCCCTTGTGGCATCCGACGTCGACGGCACCCTGCTCACACCCCTGGGCCGGGTCAGCCCGCGCACGGCGGACATGATCGCCAGGGTGCTGGCGGCCGACGTCCCGTTCGTGCTGGCCACCGGCCGCCCGCCCCGCTGGGTGCCGGAGGTGGCCGAGGCCGCGGGCCTGTCCGGCTACGCCGTGTGCTCCAACGGCGCGGTGCTCTACGACATCGGCGCGGACCGCGTCGTCACGGCCGAGCTGCTCACCCCCGAGCAGCTGACCGACCTGTCCGCCGTGCTGGACGAGGCGCTGCCCGGCTGCGCCCTGGCCTCGGAGCGGGTCGGCGAGTCCGCCCGCGGCTCGGACGAGCCCGAGTTCATCGCCGACGAGCACTACCTGCACCCGTGGGGTGACGGCGCACAGCCGCTGCCCGGTCACCAGCGGGCGCAGCTGACCGGCAAGCCGGCGGTGAAACTGCTGGTCAGGCACCGGAACATGGCCTCGGACGAGATGGCGCGGGCCGTCGGTCCGCTGGTCGGCGACTCCGTGGCGATGACCTGGTCGACCAACGAGGGCCTGCTGGAGTTCGCCGCGCCCGGCGTGACGAAGGCGTCCGGCCTGGCCGCCGTCGCCGAACGCCTCGGCGTGCCCGCGAGCGGCGTGCTGGCGTTCGGCGACATGCCCAACGACGTGCCCATGCTCACGTGGGCGGGCCACGGCGTGGCCATGGCCAACGCGCACCAGGACGCCTTGGGCGCCGCCGACGAGGTCACCGCGGCCAACTCCGAGGACGGGGTCGCGCTGGTGCTCGAGCGGTGGTTCTAGGCTGCCCGTGACGACTCGACCCCACACCCACCCCGATCCACCCACACTGGAGAGACACCCGTGCGCGCACTCGTGACCGGCGGAGCCGGCTTCATCGGTTCAACCCTGGTCGACAGGCTCCTGAGGGACGGGCACGAGGTGCACGTCGTCGACGACCTCAGCCGCGGCAAGCGGACGGCGCCCGCCGACCCCGCCCACGCCGACCGCTACTCGTTCTCGCGGGTCGACATCACCTCGCCGGAGCTGGCCGACGTGGTGGCCTCGTTCGGCCCCGAGGTGGTGTTCCACCTGGCCGCGCAGATCGACGTGCGCGTGTCCGTGGCCGACCCGCTGCTCGACGCCAACAAGAACGTGCTCGGCACGGTGAACCTGGCCGAGGCCGCCCGTCGCGCGGGCGTGCGCAAGGTGCTGTTCGCCTCGTCCGGCGGCTCGATCTACGGCACGCCCGAGGTGCTGCCGGTCGCCGAGTCGACCCCGATCAACCCCAAGTCGCCCTACGCGGCGTCGAAGGTGTCCGGCGAGGTGTACCTGAACACCTACCGGCAGCTGTACGGCCTGGAGTGCACGCACCTGGCCCTCGCCAACGTCTACGGGCCGCGGCAGGACCCGCACGGCGAGGCGGGTGTGGTGGCCATCTTCGCGTCCGCGCTGCTCGCGGGCCGTCCGACGAAGGTGTTCGGCGACGGCGGCAACACCCGCGACTACGTGTTCGTGGAGGACGTCGTGTCGGCGTTCATCGCGGCCTCCGGCGAGGCTGGCGGCGGCCGGCGCTACAACATCGGCACCGCGCACCAGGTGTCCGACCGCGAGCTGCACACCCTCGTCGCGCAGGCGGCGGGCGTGGCCGACGACCCCGAGTTCGCGCCGGCCCGGCTCGGCGACCTGCGCGCGTCGGCCATCGACCCGTCGCTGGCGCAGGCGGACCTGGGCTGGAAGCCCGAGGTGGACATCGCCACGGGCGTGCGGCTGACCGTGGACTACTTCCGCGCGCTGGAGAGCTGACCCGGCCGGCAGAGCGACCGACGACGGACGGGCCGGTCCTCCCGAGGAGGGAGTGACCGGCCCGTCCGCGTTCGTCGGGTCAGGAGGTGTGAGCGGGGTCCTCGACGCGCTCGACGGCCTCGACGACCGCGGGCGCGTCCTTGCTCTCGGGAGCCTCCGCGTTGCGCAGCGCGATGGCGCGGGCCAGGCGCGCGTAGCGGAGCTCCAGCTCCTTGAACCGCAGGTAGGTGTTGATGGTCTGGAAGCCGAAGGCCACGACCAGGGCGTAGAGCAGCAGGTCGGTGCCGCGGCCGACGCCGACGAGCTCGGCGACCTTCGACACCTCGACCGGCCTGATGACGGCGACGACCGCCAGCACCAGGAACAGCAGGAAGCCGATCTTGACGCCGGCCGCGGTCTTGGTCGTGCCGTGGTTCTTGAGGAAGAACACCAGCAGCACGATGACCGCGGCGATGAGCAGGAACTGGATCAGCATGTCAGCGCCTGGACCCCGTCTTGAGAGCCGAGTCGAACAGGATGTTCACACCGTTGATGAGCGACTGGCCCTTGGACATCGAGTACTCCGTGTAGAGGATCTCGACCTGTTCCTCGGTGACCCGCCACCCGCGCTGCGAGATCATGTCGACGATCTGCGACGCGTGGCCCATGCCGTTCAGCGTGATGCGGAGCTCGTCCGCCACCTTCTTGTTGAACACCCGCAGCCCGTTGTGCGCGTCCGACAGCTTCAGCTTGCGCAGCTTGGGGCTGACCGCCACCACGGTCTTGAGCACCACGCGTTTGATCAGCGGGATGTGCGAGTCGTCGCCCTTGAACCGGGTGCCGACGATGATGTCGACCGGCTCGGCGCGCAGCCGGTCCAGCATCCGCACCACGTCCGCGACCTGGTGCTGGCCGTCGGCGTCGAACGTCACGAAGTACTCGGCGCCCGGTTGTTCGCGGGCGTACTCCACGCCCGTCTGGATCGCCGCGCCCTGGCCGAGGTTGACCGGGTGCTGCACCAGGTGAGCGCCCGTGCCGCGGATCGCGTCCGCTGAGCCGTCCCGGCTACCGTCGTCGACGCACACGATGTTCGGGAACGTCTGGAGCGCGTTGCGCACCACGTCCGCGATCACCTGTGCTTCGTTGTAGACGGGCACGACCAGCCATACGTCAGACTGGTCCGCCACGGCGGCCTCCCTGGCGAGTGAGTCGGATGGGGTTTCGCAGACAGGCTAGCGCGCGGACCGGTCCCCGCCGTCGCCGACCAGCATTGCGGCGAACTCGGCGATGGTCCGGTCCCACGAGAAGCGCTCGCGGGTGATCTCGCCGAGCTTGGCCGCGCGCGCCTCGCCCTCCGGGTCGGTGACGGCCGTCTCCAGGGCGACGGCGAGCGCGCCGGGGTCGCGCGCGGGCACGAGCCAGCCGGTCACGCCGTTGTCCACGATCTCGGCCGTGCCGCCCACGTCGGTGGCCACGACCGTGCAGCCCATGGCCGCCGCCTCCAGCACGGTGGTCGGCAGGCCCTCGGTCCAGCTCGGGTTGACGAACAGCGAGGCCGAGGACATCTCGCGCAGCGCCGTGTCGTGGTCGACCTCGCCGAGGAACCGCACGTGCTCCTCCAGGCCGAGGCGCGCCACCTGGGCCCGCAGGTCCGCCGCGGCCGGGCCGTCGCCGCACAGCCGCAGCTTCAGCGGCACGCCCCGGCGGTGCAGGGCGGCGGTGGCGGTGAGCAGGTCGGCCACGCCCTTGCCGTTGATGAGCCTGCCCACGTAGCAGGCCACCGGGCCCTCGGCGTCGTCCGGGCGGCGGGCCACCACGCCCTCCGGCAGCTCGATGCCCCGGTACAGCACCTTCGCTTCGCGCTTGGCCAGGTCGCGGACGAACCGCGCGGCCGACTGCGACACGGCCACCACGGCGTCCGCCCAGCGCAGCACGGGCTGGCTGGTGAGCGTGTCGACGGTGGCGGCGACGAACCGGACGAACCAGCCGCCGCTCTGCACCGGGCTCGACCCGTGCTCGACGTGCAGCCGGCGCAGCCCGGCCCGCTTGGCGAACAGCGACGCCCACAGGTGCGGCCAGTAGAAGCGGGTGTGGGTCATCAGCACGGCGTCCGGGCCGCACAGCTCGCGCAGCTTCCGGGTGAAACCCGGGTAGGGCACCGGGTAGTGGGAGATGACCTCGCGGCCCGACCAGCGCACGACCGTCCACCGGTCGCTCAGCCGTTCGACCCCCGCCGGCGCGCCGACCGCCGAGGTGAACACCGTGATCCGCAGGTCCGGATCGGCTTCGAGCATGCGCCGGTGGAGCTCTTGCGCGTACGCCTCCACCCCGCCCTTGTGAGGCGGGTAGTAGACCGGCATGTCGACCAAGTGCACGGCCACGAATCTAGGCCCTTTCCCGATGCCCGAGCAGGCCGGCCCAGGCCAGTGCGGCGGCGGTCAGCCACGCCAGCGCCATGCCGAACGCGACGCCCATCACGCCGAACAGGAGGCCGAGGCCCGCCACGAGGGCGATCTCGGTGACGAACTGGACGGTGCGCACCCGCGGTCCGAGCCAGGCCCGGCCGCTCGCCTTGCCCGCGACCAGCGCCGTCTGCGCCGTGGCCAGCAGGAACGCGTACGCCAGGAGCACCAGCACGACCGGCCGCAGGCCTTCCCACGGCGTGCCGAGCGCGGCGGTGAGCAGGTCGGCGGGCGCGACCAGGGCCAGGCCCGCGAACACCAGGCTGACGACCGCCGCCAGCCCGGAGACGAGCATCGGCGCCCGCACGACCTCGCGGGCCGACCGGCCCGCCAGGTGCGCCAGCAGGGCGTTGCTGATGCCGATGAACAAGACGGTGAGCGCGGTCACCGGCACCAGCGCCTTGCGCAGCAGGCCGAGCCCGTCGAGGCCGACCACCCACGCGGTCACGCCGAACGTGGCCCAGGTGCCCGCGGTCAGGTAGACGGCGTCGATGAGGAACCCCGGCAGCAACGACCGCCGGTCGCGCAGCCAGCCGCGCACCGCGCCGACCGCGAACGGACCGCCGGTCAGCCACGCGCAGACCGCCGCCACGGGCACCGCGCTCAACGCCCAGAGCAAGTAAGTGGACGACGTGTCCAGCTCACCGACGAGCATGGCCACGCCGATGGCGCCGAGGAACAGCACGAGCCACGAGCCGTCCAGCGCCAGCGCCCGCAACGGCCGCTGCCGCGCGTACGAGACGTACCGGCCGTGGTCGAGCACCGCGGTGAACGGCGAGGCCAGCGCCTGGACCAGCAGCAACGTCCGGGCGGGCCCGTCCACCAGCAGCCCGACGACCAGGCACGCGACCCCGATCGCGAGGCCGAGCAGCAACGACGTCGCCGCCGCGCCGCGCACACCCCGCGCGTCGCCGGTCGCGACGACCTTCGACACCAGCAGCGGCTCGGCCGCGACCGCGCGGCCCAGGTACCACTGGCCGATCTGCACGATCGCGACCAGCGAGAACACGCCGTACTCGGCGTCGGTCGACAACGGCGCGGCGATCAGCTGCACGGCGAACGTGATGGCGCTGAAGACCAACTGGTCGAGGGTGACGGCCGACTGGCGCACCGCCGTGCCTGCCACTGCGCGCAGACCGTCGAGCCGTGATCTGTTCGCCGCCGTCACGGGTGTCCTCTTCTTGGGGGTGCCAGAGCGGGCCTTACTGTACGGCGTTGTCCGATCCACCCCCGCAGCAGGAGAACCCCATGCCATCGCCGGTGTCCGTGGTGATCCCGTGCGCGCCTCGGGCGGACTTCCTCGCCGAGACGTTGCGCTCGGTCGCCGAGCAGACCCACCAGGACTGGGAGGTCGTGCTGGTCCTCGACGGCGAGTGCGAGCAGAACCGGGCCGCCGCGCGCACGTTGCCCGACGACCGGGTCCAGGTGCACCTGACGCCCGCGCCGCGCAGCGGGCCCGCCGTCGGCCGCAACATCGGGCTCGACGCGGCCAAGCACGACCTGGTGGCGTTCCTCGACGCCGACGACCTGTGCCTGCCGCAACGCCTCGAGCACCAGGTCGCCGTGCTCCAGCAGCGGCCGGGCCTGGGGCTGGTCGGTGCGTGGGCCCGGCAGATCGACCCGTCCGGGCAGGTGGTCGGCGAGATGCACTCGGCCATCGGGCCCGAGGTCGCGCGCACCATGCTGCTCTACAACTGCCTCATCACCTCCACGATCGTCCTCCGCAAGGAGCTCGCGGCGCAGGTCGGCGGTTTCGACCCGCGCCTGGTGCGGCTGGAGGACTACGACCTGTGGCTGCGCGTCATGGCGCTGGCGGACGGCGACGTGCTGCCCGAGGAGCTGGTCGGCTACCGCGTGCACCCCGGGCAGTACAGCCGCGGCGCGCTCATGGGCTCCCACACGAAGCTGCTGCGGCGGTCCAAGCAGGCGTTGGCGAAGCGGATCGGGGTCAGCGGGCTGGGCGTCGCCGCCCGGCACGCCGCGTGGCTGGGCGTGCAAGTGGCCCACCGCCGCTGGTGAGGCCCGCGCGGGTACTCTGCGGTCGCAGCGGGACGGGGCCCCGCTCCTACGCCAAGTGATCGGGTTGCTGACGCGATGAGTGCTGCACTGCTGGTGCTGTTGCTGCTGTGGGTGCCTGGCCTGTTGTTCGGCGCGGCCGTCCGGTTGCGGGGGTGGACGCTCGCCGCCGCGGCGCCGGCGCTGACCTACGGCCTGGTCGCGGTCGGCGGCCTGCTGCTGGGCGAGCTCGGGTTCTCCTGGACGCTGCTCACGTTCGGCGCGTGGACGCTCGCCGCGTCGGCGGTGCTGTTCGCCGTGACCACGCTGGTGCAGCGCCGGTGGCCCGCCCGCGTGGACGACGACGAGCCGCGCGTGTCGCGCCGGGGCCACCTGGTGGTCGGCGCGGGCGTGGCCGTCGGCCTCGCGGTCGGCGCGGTCACGTTCCTGCGCGGCATCGGCAGCCTGAACCGCCTCGCCCAGGACTGGGACGCGCCGCACCACGGCAACCTCGTGCGCTGGCTCGCCGAGCACCAGACGTCGCTGGTCTCCTCGGCCGGCGCGATCGGCAACCAGCCGGAGAACGCGGACTACTTCTACCCGGCCACCTACCACCAGCTGCTGGCGCTGCTGCTCGACCAGTTCGGCGTCACGCTGCCGCAGCTGCTCAACTCCGGCGCGCTGAGCACCGTGCTGGTGTGGCCGGTCGGCATCGCCGCCATGGGCCTGGCCTGGAAGCTGCCCGCCCGGATGGTCGCGCCCGCCGCCGCCGTGTCCACGTGGTTCTCGCCGTTCCCGTACGACTCGCTGTGGCGCGGGCCGCTGTGGCCCTACGTCGCGGGCATCGCCCTGCTGCCCGCCGTGCTGGCCCTGGTCACCTACCTGCTCCGGCCGCGCGGCATCACCGGTCCGGTGGCCATCGCGGTGTCGGTGGCGGCGCTGGTCGGCCTGCAGCCGAGCCTGGCGTTCATCCTCGCCGGCCTGCTCGGCGTGATCTTCCTGGCGTGCGTGTTCCGGCTCGTGCCGATCGACTGGAAGCGCGCCTGGCCGACGTTGGTCGCGATGGGCGTGCTCGGCGTGGTGGCCGCCGTGCCGCTGATCCTGCCGTCGCTCGGCTCGGCCGGCGGCGTGGCAGCCATGGTGTGGCCGTCGGAGGCCACGCCCGCGGGCGCGTTCGGGCAGATGCTCACGTTCTCCGGCGTGGTCGACTTCCCGCAGTGGTGGATCGGCCTGCCCGCGCTGTTCGGCATGGTCATCATGGCCAAGCGGCGGCTCATGGTGTGGATGGTCGGCGTGTGGCTGGCGTTCGGCGGGCTGTACGCGGTCACCGTGTCGCTGGAGGGCGCCGTCATCCAGCGGCTGACCGGCTACTTCTACAACGACCACTGGCGGCTCGCGGTCATGCTGCCGCTGCCCGGCTCCATCGGGTTCGGCGTGGCCGTGGTCGCGCTCGGCACGTGGGTGGTCGCCCGCTACCGGGACCGGGTGCCCGCGCTCGGCCGCTCGCCGTGGGCGCCGGTGGCCGTCAGCGTGGTGTTCTTCCTGCTCATCGGCCTGGTCAGCGGCGCGTACGTCGGGCGCAACAGCGCCCGGCTGGCCGGCAACTACCAGAACGGGCCCACCGTCAGCGACGGCGAGCTGGAGGCCTACCGGTGGCTGGCCGAGCGCGTCCGGCCCGGCGAGCGGGTGATGAACGACGTGTTCGACGGCAGCGGCTGGCTGTACGCGATGGCGAAGGTCGAGCCGGTCGAGTGGACGTTCTACGGCACGCCCGCGGGCACGCCGAGCAACTTCCTGACCAAGCACCTCAACGAGCTCGACGAGGACCCCGAGGTGCGCGAGGCCCTGACCGAGCTGAGGGTCCGCTACGTGATCGTCGGCCGGGGATTCGTGCGCAAGGAGAACCGCATCGCGCCCGGGTTCGTCGGCCTCGACCACACGGCGGGCTTCGTCGAGGTGTTCCGCAACTCCGATTCGGTGATTTACGAAATCGAAGGCCAGGAGGACGTGCTCGAAGGAGCCGCGGCGGCGGCCGGCCGATGAGCGTATCGACCGATCGGTGTGCCACTTTCACCCCATGGGGTGTGGGCGGTCGCGTCCGGTCACTGCCGTACCCTCGACTGCTGTGAGCTTCGCTGGATTTGACCTGATCGTCGTCGGTTCCGGGTTCTTCGGCCTGACGGTCGCCGAACGCACCGCATCACAGCTCGACAAGCGCGTGCTCGTGTTGGAACGCCGTGCGCACATCGGTGGCAACGCCTATTCCGAGCCAGAGCCGGAGACGGGCATCGAGGTGCACCGGTACGGCGCGCACCTGTTCCACACGTCCAACAAGCGCGTGTGGGACTACGTCAACCAGTTCACCGAGTTCACCGGGTACCAGCACCGGGTGTTCGCGATGCACGCCGGCCAGGCCTACCAGTTCCCGATGGGCCTCGGCCTCATCTCGCAGTTCGTCGGCCGCTACCTGAGCCCCGAGGAAGCCCGCGCCTGGGTGGCGGAGCACGCCGCCGAGATCGACTCCAAGGACGCGAAGAACCTGGAGGAGAAGGCGATCTCGCTCATCGGTCGCCCGCTCTACGAGGCGTTCGTGCGCGACTACACGGCCAAGCAGTGGCAGACCGACCCGAAGGAGCTGCCCGCGGCGGTCATCAGCCGCCTGCCGGTGCGCTACACCTTCGACAACCGCTACTTCAACGACACCTACGAGGGCCTGCCCGTCGACGGGTACACCGCGTGGCTGGAGCGGATGGCCGACCACCCGAACATCGAGGTGCGGCTCGACACCGACTACTTCGACGTCCGGGACGAGATCCCGGCCGGCACGCCCGTCGTCTACACCGGACCGCTCGACCGCTACTTCGACTACAGCGAGGGCTGGCTCGGCTGGCGCACGCTGGACTTCGAGCAGGAAGTCCTGCCGGTCGGCGACTTCCAGGGCACGCCGGTGATGAACTACAACGACGCCGAGGTGCCCTACACCCGGATCCACGAGTTCCGGCACTTCCACCCCGAGCGCGAGTACCCGTCGGACAAGACGGTCATCGTGCGCGAGTTCTCCCGCGCGGCCGAGAAGGAAGACGAGCCGTACTACCCGATCAACACCGCCGAGGACCGCGCCAAGCTGGAGCGCTACCGCGAGCTCGCGCGCACCGAAGCCGCCGAGCGTAACGTCGTCTTCGGTGGTCGACTGGGCACCTACAAGTACCTGGACATGCACATGGCGATCGGTTCCGCGCTGAGCGTGTTCGACAACAAGATCGCCCCGCACCTGGCCTCCGGTCGGGCGCTGGACGGTTCGCTGGAGGACTGATTCGGTTATGTCGGGCAACTCCACCCTCGTCGAGCACGAGGCACCGGAGAAACTGCTGGCGCAGCGCGGCCTCTTCGCCGGGCCGTCGCAGATCGTCTCGGAGGACCTCTACGCCGAGATCTCCCAGGGCATCGCCGACCGCGAGCGGCACCGCATGGTCGTGCACCCGCACGCCACGGTGTCCATGAACACCTACTTCGGCCGGTTCCCGGCCACCTACTGGCAGCGGTGGTGCGTCAGCGCCGAGGTGGAGCTGAGCCTGACCCTGACCGGTTCCGGCACGGTCTCGGTCGTGGCCTCCGACGCGGAGGGCGAGTCCCGGACCATCGTCGCCGAGCAGGTCTCGGGGGCGCAGGGCCAGGTCGTCACGCTGACGGCCAAGATCGACAAGTTCACCGACGGCGGCGCGCTGTGGTTCGACGTCGTCACCGGCGAGCACCAGCTGGTCGTCGAGCACGCCCGGTGGACGGTCGCCCCGCCCAAGCGGGTCCGGCCGACCGCGGTCGTGATCTGCACGTTCAACCGGGTCGAGGACTGCCTCAACACCATGGCGGCGCTCGCGTCCGACCACGAGCCGCTGAGCCTGGTCGACGCGATCTACGTGGTGGACCAGGGCAGCGACCCGGTCGAGTCGCGGCCCCGGTTCGCCGAGGTCGCCGCCGCGCTCGGCGACAAGCTGCGCTACGTCCGCCAGCCCAACCTCGGCGGCGCCGGCGGCTTCACCCGCGGCCTGTACCAGGTCATGGAGGTCGACCACGCCGAGCACGCCAACGTGCTCTTCATGGACGACGACGTGCTGTGCGAGCCGGAGATCGTGGTCCGCACGACCGCGTTCGCCAACCGCACCGCGCAGCCGGTCATCGTCGGCGGCCAGATGCTGTACCTGCTGCACCCGAACCACCTGCACGTGGGCGCGGAGTACGCCAACCTCGACACGCTGGCCCCGGGCCAGGTCGTCGACGGCGCCCTGCACGACGCCGACCTCACCGGGTACGACGAGGAGACCGGCAAGCGCAACGTGCAGGACCGCCGGGTCGACGCGGGCTACAACGGCTGGTGGTCGTGCCTGATCCCGTCGGAGATCGTCAAGGCGGTCGGCTACCCGCTGCCGCTGTTCTTCCAGTGGGACGACATCGAGTACGGCTACCGGGCGCGGGCGCACGGGTTCGCCACGGTCACGCTGCCCGGCGCGGGCGTGTGGCACGCCGACTTCCACTGGAAGGACTGGGACGACTGGCACCGGTACTTCAACCTGCGCAACGCCCTGATCACCTCGGCGCTGCACAGCCAGTTCGACCCGAAGCGGATCTGCCGGTCCATGGCGGCCCAGCTCGCCACGTACCTCGTCGGCATGCAGTACGGCCTGGCGGCGACCCAGCTCAAGGCCATCGAGGACTTCCTCAAGGGTCCCGAGATGCTGCGCGACGGCGGCGTCCAGGCGGCGGCGGACATCCGCAAGCTGCGCGCCGAGTACCCCGAGACGGTCAAGCACCCGGCGTCGGAGGTGCCCGGCATCTCGTCCGGCGACCTGCCGCTGATCACGGCGCCGCCCGCGCCGCGGCTGTTCGCGCCGGTGCTGGCCAAGCGCGTGGTCAACCAGCTGCTCGGCCGCAGCGTGCACGACGTCGGCGCGGTGGCCGCGGGCGACTCGGCGTGGTGGCACGTGTCGCTGTTCAACACCGCCGTGGTCACCGACGCGTCCCAGGAGGGCGTGCGGGTCCGGCGGCGCGACCGCGAGCTGGCCATCCGGCTCGGCAAGCAGGGCACCAAGCTGCTCAAGGAGCTCTACCAGCGGGCTCCCGAGATGCAGCGCGCCTACCGCGACGCGATGGGCGAGCTGACCAGCCGCGAGAACTGGCGGCGGTTGTACGACCTGTGACCGGTGAGGCGGGGCGGCCCTGAGCGGTCGCCCCGCTTCGCTTCTCCCACGTCTTTCTCACGCGCTTCTCACCGGGGGACCTTCAGTGGACGCAGTGCACCGGATCATCCTGCCGAGGGACGACGACCCGCTCGACGTCCGGCCGATGTACCTGGACGAGCCGGAGAACGTGCACTGCCAGGTCGACTCCCGGCGCGGGCTGACCGTGCCCGAGCACGCCAAGGTGTCGTTCGCGACGTACTTCAACGCGTTCCCGGCCAGCTACTGGAAGCGGTGGACGGTCGTCGACGAGGTCGTGCTGCGGATGCGCGTGCGCGGCTCCGGCCGGATCGACGTGTACCGCTCCAAGCCGAGCGGCGACGTCGTGCACCTGGAGGGCTCGTTCGTCCGGGACGCGGCGGACTGGACGTCGCTGGAGTTCCCGGTGTCGCTGCGGCCGTTCGAGGACGGCGGGCTGATCTGGTTCGACGCGTTCACGCACGAGGCGTCGCTGGGGATCCGGGACGCCGAGTGGGCCGTGCGGTCGCCGCTGCCCGCGAAGAAGGTCGCGGTCAGCATCACGACCATGCGCCCGCACGACGCGGTGGAGGCGCTGCGGGCGCTGGGCAGCGACCCGGCCGTGCTCGACGTGGTGAGCAACGTGTTCGTGGCCGACCAGGGCGCGGTGAAGGTGCGGTCGGTGGCGGGCTTCGCGGAGGCGGAAGCCGGGCTCGGCGGCCGGCTGGAGGTCATCGAGCAGGACAACCTCGGCGGCGCGGGCGGGTTCACCCGGGGCATGTTCGAGGCGGTCGAGCACACCGACGCCGACCAGATCATGCTGATGGACGACGACATCCGGCTGGAGCCGGAGGCCGTGCTGCGGTCCAACGCGTTCGCGCGGGCGGCGGCGTCGCCGGTCATCGTCGGCAGCCACATGCTGAACCTGCAGGCCAGGACCAGGATCCACAGCACGGCGGAGATCGTCGACCTCGGCACGTGCTTCTGGCGGGCCGCGCCCGGCGCGGTCACCGACCACGATTTCGCCTCCTCATCGCTGCGCGAGACGCCCGAGCTGCACCCCAGGGTCGACGCCACCTACAACGGCTGGTGGATGTGCCTGTTCCCGCGCGAGGTGGTGGAGCGGACCGGCTACCCGCTGCCGCTGTTCATCAAGTGGGACGACGCCGAGTACTCGTTGCGGGCGCTGGAGCACGGCTACCCGACGGTGTCGCTGCCGGGTTCGGCGGTGTGGCACATGCCGTGGACGGACAAGAACGACTCGACCGACTGGCAGGCCTACTTCCACACCCGCAACCGCCTGGTGCTGGCCGCGCTGCACAGCCCGTACGACGTGCGGAACGGGATCGTGAAGCACGGGTTGAAGCTGTCGCTGCGGCACCTGCTGTCCATGGAGTACTCCACGGTGGCGTTGCAGCAGAAGGCGATCGAGGACTTCCTGGCCGGCCCGGCCGGCCTGTTCGACTCGCTGCGCACGGCGCTGCCGATGGTGCGCGCGATGCGCGAGGAGTACAGCGACGCCCGGCGCCTGGAGTCGGCCCGCGAGTTCCCGCCGCCGACGTTCGACATGGTGCGCGCGGAGGCGCTGCTGCGGCCGTCGAAGGGCAAGGCGACCATCGCGGTGCGCGCGGCGAAGTCCGTCCTGCACAACCTGCGCCCACCGCAGGCGTCCGCCGGCGACCGCCCGCAGCTCAACGTGCCCGCCTTGAACGCCCGCTGGTTCCTGCTCGGCAACCTGGACAGCGCCACCGTGTCCACGGCGGACGGCACCGGCGTCGCGTTCTACAAGCGCGACCCCGAGCAGTTCCGCACCCTGATGGCGCGGGCCGTGCGCAACTACCGGCGTTTGGGCAAGGAGTGGCCGAGGCTGCGCCGCCTGTACCGCGACGCCCTGCCGGAGCTGACCTCGGCCGAGCAGTGGCGCAAGGCGTTCGAGAACCGCTGACCGTGCTCCCGGGCGCGGTCGCGTCGGCACGCTGTCGCCACTCGGCGGAAGCCGCTGCTCGAAGCTCTGTCGACCAGGTGGGGCCGGTGCGCAGCCCACCCCTGATCACGGGTTCTGGACACCGCACGCTGATCCGGAACCAGCGGCGCCTGCTCCAGGCGCCGCACGAGTACGAGCGGTTCCACCGCACCCGCCGGTCTCACCAGGGCGCGGTCAACGCCCGACCGCTGCCACGGCCGGCCTCCTCGATGAGCACCACCACGCCGCCCGACCTGCGCGGACGATAGTCGCGGCACGCGCAGCGCGCTAGGGAGCTTGATCGGTTCCAGTCTTCTTGCGCCGCCGCGGTTCCGCCGACCGCGGCGGCGTCCGACGCATGTGGTCTCGCGCGCGGGCCAGGATATCGGCGAGCGCCTCGATGTCGGAGCGGGACAGCGGGGCGAACAGCAGGTCGCCGAGGACGGCGACGTGACCGGGGAAGACCCCTGCGAGCACAGCACGTCCTTCCTCCGTGATGGTGACGGTGATGCTGCGCTCGTCATCGGAGGACGGCGTCCGGGTCACGAGGCCCCGCTTCTCCAGCGTCTGCGCCTGATAGGTCAGTCCGCTGCGGCTGTAGACGACACCGTCGGCCAGATCGGTCATCCGCCCACTGCCCGTCGGGGAGTCGCCGAGCGTGGCCAGGAGCTGGAACTGCACGTAACTGAGATCGCCGGCATCCCGCAACTGCTGCTCGACGGCGTGCTTCAGCAGGCTGCTCGCCTCGATGAGAGCGAAGTACGCGCCCAGCTGCGCGGCGTCCAGGCGGGGCGACGAGGCGGTCATGAGCCGAGCCTATCAGTGCTTCTAACTCGAAGCACTTGCTTCGAAATCGAAGCAGTGCTACCGTGATCGCAGTTGCTTCGACTTCGAAGCACATCACCGAAGGGGTCGAATCATGAAGGCAGTGCGGTTCCACGAAACGGGCGGCCCTGAGGTTCTGCGCTACGAAGACGTCGACCAGCCGGTCCCCGGCGCGGGTCAGGTGCGCATCCGGGTCGCGGGGTCGGCCTACAACCCGGCCGACGGCGGCATCCGCGGCGGCTTCCTGCCGATCCCGATCACGCTGCCGCACGTTCCGGGGTACGACGTCTCCGGCACGATCGACGCGCTCGGCGACGGCGTGGAAGGCCTCGCCGTGGGTGAGGACGTCATCGGGCTCATCCCCATGAGCGCCGACGGCTCGGCCGCGCAATACGTCGTCGCCCCCGCGGAGGTGCTGGTGAAGGCTCCTGCCGCCATCCCGCTGGCGGATGCCGCAGGGCTGCCGTCGGTCGGGCTCACCGCCTCACAGGCGCTCTTCGAGGCAGGCGAGCTCACGGCCGGCCAGCGCGTGCTGATCAACGGCGCCGGCGGCCCCGTGGGCGGGTACGCCGTGCAGTTGGCCAAGCGCGCAGGTGCCTACGTCATCGCCACGGCGAGCCCGCGTAGCAGCGAGACCGTCAAGGCGGCCGGCGCGGACGAGATCATCGACCACACGGCCACCTCGGTGCTCGACGCGGTGGCCGAACCCGTCGACGTGCTGCTGAACCTGGCCCCGATCACCCCCGACGGGTTCACGGCCCTGGTCGCACGGGTCCGCGATGGCGGCGTGGTCGTCTCCACGACACCGACCGTCCCGACGCCCGGCGACGAGGAGCGAAACGTGCGCGCGGCTACGATCTTCGTCCACCCCGACGCGGACGTGCTCTCGGGCCTCGTCGCCCTCGTCGACCGCGGTGACGTCCACGTCGAGATCACCCGGCGCGTGCCGCTGAGCGAGCTGCCCGCGATCCACCGGCAGGCCGCCGCGGGGGAGATCCACGGCAAGGTCGTGGCCGTTCCGCCTGCCGCCTGACGATCCCGCCTCCGCTTGCCGGCCCTCCAAGGACGACCACGACACCGAACTTCGATCCCGGGGTCGCCGCCGTGCCCTCGCCCCATCGGCGAGGCCCCGGCGGGGGCCACCCCCGTACCCGGCCCCCCCGCACGGGGCGGGACCCGGCGTGCGCGATGGACAGAGAAAGGAAAAGAGGCGG